>NZ_QWLA01000132.1 GCF_003574095.1 Calidithermus roseus | reverse complement strand
GGGGGAGGAGCGCGCCCCCACGCGCGGGGGTCGCGCTCCTCCCCCACCGCCAGCACCTGCAGGCCCGCCAGGCCCGCCAGCCACAGCAGCGAGCTCCAGAGGTAGGGCTGCGCCCACATCAGCGCGAAGAGCGCCAGCCCCCCCAGGCAGGCCGCCGACACCCGCCAAAGCCGCGCGCGCCGCAGGGTCAGGGCCAGCCCCAGCGGGGCCAGCACGCCGCCCGAGGGCAGCGCCAGCACCAGGTAACGCCACGAACGCATGCGCCCATGGTAGGAGACGCCGCGCGGGCCTGCCGGGGAAAGATGAGAGCCGACGCGCCCCCCGCCGGGGACGACCCCCTCCTGGTAAGGAGGGGCTGGCACCGGTACACCAACCGGACGATCCCCTTCGGGACGCCGCCGGAGGCGGCGGCGAGTCCTCTGTCAGGAGGGCCTGCGGCCCTGCACTGGGGGACCGAGTTCGGTCATCTTGAAACCCTCGGGTAAGGTGTCCGTGTTGTTCGGTGCTTTGGTATCGGTTGGCTTCATCGTGACCCCTTTGAGCCGTTTTTGAGCCCTTGGTGATCCCTTTGAGCCGTTTTTGAGCCTTTAAGCTGGTAGGATGTTCCTCGCCCGGTCCTTCCCTCCTTTACCAGAACACCTCTCCGTACCATATCCTCCAGGTCACGGGTTGCCGTGGGCTTGGAAACCCCAGTGAGTTCCTGGTAGGTTTTATTGTTGATGCTACCCTTGTCCTTCACATACATCACCGCCCGGATTTGCCGGTCGTTGAGCCCCAGGGCCCGGAGGCGCTCCGGGGTGTAGGGGTCCTTGAGGAAGGTCACCCGCACGCCTCCCTGCCAGTTTTCGAACTCGGGCTCGGGCAGGCCTTGTTCGCGGCATAAGGCGATGATGCGGGTGGTACCCGTACCCCAGCGCTCCACCAGGCCGGCGAAATAAAAGGCTTGGGCCAGGAGGGGATTACGCAGGAGGGAGCCGTGAGGACCCCGCAGGCTCTCGGGTGTTAAGGGAGGTAGGAGCTCCCCCACGCTCCAGATCTCCAGGCGGTCCTCGTAGATGCGGATCTGGACGTCCGCAGAGATGGTGTAGTCCCGATGGATGAGGGCGTTGATGACTGCCTCGCGCAGGGCCTCCAGGGGGTACTCCCAAACCTCCTTGCGCTGCAGGCCCTCCAGGCTCGGCTCATCCACACGAACGTCGAACCGAACCTTCAGCACCTGCCGGAAGCGCTCCATGGCGCCTTCCAGCTGTTGCCACAGGGTGCCCTGGAAATCGTGGCTGTCCAGGATTTCGGTCACACCGCGAAAGAGCCCGATGCGAATCTGGGCTGTGGGAAAGCGCCGCTGGGGGTGCTTCCCGAAGAGCAGGACGGCCGCGTTGGTCAGCCGTCCCTCCCGGAGCGTCTGCAGGTTCTGCAACAGGCGCTCCGGATCGGCGGGGTCCACCCAGGGAAGGCGCGGCCTCGCCAGCCGGGCGAAATGCCGGAGGGCCGAAGGGTCCACATCCTCCGGGGTCCAATCGCTCGGAAGGCTATCCCAGCTGAGCCCCGAGCGCTACAGGAGGTGGCGGGCCAGTTCCTCCTGGGTGAAGTCCCGGTTGGTGCTTCCCACCCGCCGCAGGTAACGGCCGTTGTGGGGGACCAGGCCCCGCATCGGTTCCACCCGGATGACGATGACGGCCTTCCCCTGCATCTCCTCCACACGGATGGACGGGGTGATCCCCAGGCGGGAGGTGATGAGGTTGGCCAGGCGCTGCACTTCCTGATCGTCGACCTGGACCCCCACCACCCAGCCGTCGTCTTCCACCCCGAGTATCAGGGTGCCGCCTTGGGTGTTGGCGAAGGCCGCCAGGTCCGCCAAGGCCCGGTCGGTCCAGGTGCCCTTGAGCTCCAGCGTCTCGCTTTCTTGGAGCCTAACCCTTTCCATAGCGGGCTCCCAGGCCCAAAAGCTCGAGTACACGCTGAAGCTCCTGCTCTGCTAGAGCCCTTTCCTCTTCGGCTTCCTGAAGGAGAACCACAGCCTCCTCCAGGGGCAGCACCTCCTCGGCCCCGTTCTGGCTCACGTAGCGCGAGGGCGAGAGGTTGTGGTCGTGCCTGGCGGCCTCCTCCAGGCCGATGACCGCCGAGAGGCCCTCCTCGGCCCGCCACTCGTGATACAGCCGGGCCACCTGCTCCACGTGCTCCTTGGTCATCTCGTTCTTGGGCCTGCCCTTGACGAAGAGCTTGGAGGCGTTGACCAGGAGGATCTCTTTGGGGCGGCGCTTGGCGCGGTTGACCACCAGGATCACGCCGGGGGCGGTGGTGTTGAAGAAGAGGTTCTCCGGGAGCAGGACCACCGCCTCGACGAGGTCGGCCTCCACGAAGCGCCTGCGGATGTCGCGCTCCTTGTTGCTGCCGCTGGCGCCGCTGCCGCTGGCGCCGCTGCCGCGGCTCACGGCCCCGGTGTCGAGGACCACCGCCATGCGCCCGTCGTCCTTGAGCGAGGCCAGCATGTGCTGCACCCAGCCCCAGTCGGCGCTCGAGGCCGGGGGAACGCCGAAGCCGAAGCGGGCGAAGGGGTCGCTCTCGTAGAGGGCGGCGGGGACGGTCTGGCTCCACATGGGGTTGGCCACGATCAGGTCGAAGCGCTTGAGGCCGGAGCCCTCCAGGTGGCGCGGGTTGGCCATGGTGTCGCCCAGCCTGATGTCGGCGGTCATGTCGTGCAGGAAGGCGTTCATCATGCCCAGCGCGTAGGTGGTGGCCTGGAACTCCTGGCCGTACAGCCGCAGCGGCTTGAGGTGGCCGGGCAGCCTGTGGTGGCCGTTCTCCTGCACCCCGTGGCGCTCCAGCAGGTCCAGGTGGGCCTTGATCAGCAGCCCGGCCGAGCCGCAGGCGGGGTCATAGGCCTCCTGGCCGGGCTCCGGGCGCAGGAGGCGGGCCATCAGCACGCCCACCATGCGGGGGGTGTAGAACTCGCCCGCCGACTGGCCGACGTCCTCGGAGAACTTCCTGAGCAGGTACTCGTAGGCCCGGCCCAAGAGGTCGGGCTCCACGTCGGCGAGGCCCAGCCGCTCCTTGGACAGGGCCTCGATCAGGGCCTTGAGGTAGTCGTCGGGGACGATGCGCTGCCCGGCGGCGGTGGCGTTGAAGTCCACCACGTCCACCACCCCGGAGAGTGCCGGGTTGGCCTGGGCCACCGCCCGCACCGCGTCGGTGAGCCTCTCGCCCAGGCCGCCCTTGGGCAGGGCGCGCAGGTAGCCCCAGCGGGCGTGCGGGGGGATGTAGAAGCGCACCAGGGTGCGGTCGCCCTCGACCAGCGCCTGCGCGAGGTCGCCGAACTCGGCCTGCAGGCGGGCCAGCTCGTCGTCGAACACGTCGGAGAGGCGCTTGAGGAACACGAGGGGGAGGATGTAGTCCTTGTACTTGGGCGCGTCCACCGGGCCGCGGATGGCGCAGGCGGCTTCCCAGAGCCAGGATTCGAGGGTTTTTAGGTCCATGTTACGCCAACAGCATACCCCGGCATGGGGGGCGGCTCGAGGCCTGCTCGGCCCCCGCCCTCCCCGGCGCGATCCCGGCTCAGCCCGCCTCGCAGGCGCCACCGGGGCGGCGCCAGGCGGTGGGGCAGAGCTTGGGGTTGAGGCTGGGGCGGGCGTAGTAGTCCACGTCGGGGTGGATCGGGCCGGTGCGGAAGCTCTGCTCGTAGGCCTCGAGCAGCCCCACCTCCTCGGGGTCGCTCACCTCCTCCACCCGCCAGCCCTCGCCGAACTCGCAGCGCACCCCGCCGGGGGCCGCGGGGTCGTCGTAGGCCCCGAAGCCCCGGTTGTAGGCCCGGAACCAGCGCCCCTCCCAGGCCTGGCGCACCCGCCCCGTCCCGTAGCTCTTGGAGATCATCACCGCGCTGTGGGGGCGGCAGAACAAGGCTCTACAACGATGTCAGGAGCTGGGGTTGTTCAGCTTCGTCCCCTCCCGCA
>NZ_QWLA01000131.1 GCF_003574095.1 Calidithermus roseus | reverse complement strand
CACCCCGCCCACCTCTCCCTCCAGCAGGCCGACCCCGACGGCTTCCTGCGTAACGAGTTGCTGCTGCGCCGCGCGCTGGACTACCCGCCCCTCCAGCGCATGATCAAGCTCGAGCTCTCCCACGCCAAGGAGCCTGTAGCCCGCGACGCCGCGATGGAGCTGGCCGAGTTCCTGCGAGGCCGCACCCAGCCGGGCGAACTGCTGGGCCCGGCCCCCGCCCCCGTGCCCAAGGTGCGCGGCCAATACGTGTTTCACCTGCTCCTAAAAGGCTCCACCTCGCGCCTGCGGGAACTCATGCAGGGCCTGCCTCCGGCCAGGGCCCGCCTGCGCATCGACCCTGATCCGCACAGCTTCGTGGGGCTGCTGGAGGATTAGGGGCCTGTATGTTAAAGGCCGTATGTTCGCCCGTCTTGGTCACTGGGTCACCCGCCATCCCTTCTTGGTGCTCATCGCCTGGGGGTTCTTGGTGCTCTTCTCCGCTCCCCTGGCCGAGCGCGCGCCCAGGGCGCTGTCGGCCAGCACCTCCTCGGTCTCCAACAGCGAGGCGGAGCGGGTCGCACAGATCCTCGAGCGCTCCTTCGGCCAGGAACTCCCCGACCGCACGCTGGTAGTCAGCGAGGGCCTCCCCGCCACCGACCCGCGCTTCCGCCAGGCTTACGAGCGGCTGGTGGAGCGGCTGGCGCGAATCGAGGGGGTGCTGAGCCTGACCCGCTTCGACACCCCCAGCCCCCTCAAGCTGCACTCGGAGGACTACCGGGTTACGGTAACCGTGCTCCAGACCCGCCTCGAGGACCCCGACCCCGTCATCGCCGCCATCCGCGCCGAGCTGCGCTCGGCGGGCATCCCCCAGACCCGCTTCTATCTCACCGGCTCCAGCGCCATCACCGAGGACTTCCTGCACCTGGTGGAGAAGGACATCCGGCGCAGTGAGTTGGTGGCGCTGCCGCTCGTCGCCGTGGTGCTGCTCCTGGCCTTCGGCGCCTTCGTGGCTGCGGGCGTGCCGCTGGTGGTGGGGATGATTTCCATCACCGTCGGCATGGCCATGCTCTACGGCCTGACCCAGCTCACCGAGGTCTCCAGCTTCGCCCAGAGCGTCATCACCATGCTGGGCCTGGGGGCGGGCATCGACTACGCCCTGATGATGGTCAACCGCTTCCGCGAGGAGCTGGCTCGAGGGCACCCACCCCGCGAAGCCGCCATCCACACCACCCGCACCGCCGGGCGGGCGGTGGCCTTCAGTGGGCTCACCGTGGCGGTGGCCATGGCCTCGCTCTTCGTCCCCGACCTGACCTTCATCCGCTCGATGGGCCTGGGCGGAGTGCTGGCCATCCTCCTCACCGTGCTGGCCTCCATCACCGCCGTCCCGGCCCTGCTCTGCCTGCTGGGCGAGCGGGTCAACTGGCCTTACCGCTTCGCCCTCAGGGCCACCAGCAGCGGCCAGACCCTGCCCCTCTTCCGCCGCTGGGCCGAGGCCGTCATGCGCCGCCCCTGGTTCTTCACCGTGGGCATCACCGCCGCCATGCTGACGCTGGCCTGGCCCCTCTTCGGCATGCGGCTGGGCTACACCGGGGCCTTCGGGCTCTCGCCCAGCGTGGAGTCGCGCAAGGGCCTGGAACTCATTCGCTCGCTCGAGCTCGGCGGCAGCCTCGACACCTTCGAAGTGCTCCTCGACCTGGGTGAGGGGGGGTTCACCCCCGAGGCGCGGCAGCGCTGGAGCCAGCTCGAGCAATCCCTCTCCGCCCTCCCCGAGGTGCGGCTGGTGGTCTCCCCCTTCCTGGCCGGGCGGGTCTCGCTGGGCGATACCTCCAGCGGTCTCGCCGACCTGCTCTCCCTCACCCAGCGTTCCATCAGCCAGGACCGGCGCTACCTGCGCCTTTCGGTCATCCCCAAGGAGCCGGTTCAGGCCCCCGAGATCCCCTTGTGGGCCCAGAAGCTGCGGCAGCAGGCCCAGCAGGCGGGCTTCGACAAGGTGCTGCTGGGCGGCAGCCCCATCGGGGCGATGGAGTTCAACAACGTGCTCATCCGGGCCACCCCCGTGGCCATCCTGATGGTCTTCATCGCCACCTTCGTGCTGCTGAGCCTGGCCTTCCGCAGCCTGCTGATCCCCTTGAAGTCCATCCTGATGAACACCCTCACCGTCGGCGCGACCTACGGCGTGATCACCCTGATCTTCCAGGAGGGCTTCCTGGGCGGGCTCTTCAACGTCGATCCCGAGACCGCCTCGCTCGACCCCAGCCTGCCCATCACCATGTTCGCGGTGCTGTTCGGCCTGTCCATGGACTACGAGATCTTCCTGCTCTCGCGCATCCAGGAGTACTACCTCCACGGCCTCCCCACCCGCGAGGCGGTGAAGGCGGCGCTCGAGCGCACCGCCGGGATCATCACCAGCGCCGCCGCCATCATGATCATCGTGTTTTCCGCTTTTGTCAGCGGCGAGTTGGTGGTCAACAAGGCCATCGGCCTCGGCCTGGCGCTGGCGGTCTTCCTCGACGCCACCCTGATCCGGCTGATGCTGGTCCCGGCAGTGATGCTGCTGGCCGGAAAGTGGAACTGGTGGATACCCGAGCGCCTGCGCCGCATGCTGCCCAAGGTGAGCCTGGAGAGCCACTAGGCTTCCTGCGTAAGACCCGCTCCTACATAAGGCGTCTTGCCTTTGGCGTTTGGCGTACGACCGGCACCCGGCTATCGGCCAATCATGGCGTCACGCCGAAGGTTGCCAGCCAGTCGAGGTCGTCCTTACGGTCCACCCGGTACACGCCGCCCGTGCCCCCGCAGTTGCCGTTGAGGCCGAAGGAGGTCACGCCGCCCACCACGTTGGAATTGCCGATGAAGTTGGGCCCGCCGGAGTCGCCAAAGCAGGTGCCGCCCGTGGAGTGGTTGTTGGAGAGCAGCAAGGAGAAGTCGCCCACGATCCCCCCGTTGATCTGGATGAGGTGGGGGTGGGCCACCATGCGCACCCGCTGGGCTTCGACGAAGACCGGGTTGATCTGCTGCAGGCCATAGCCCACCGCCGTGAAGGTCACGTCCTGCAGGCCGCGCCGCCGGGCCAGGCGGTCGAGCACGTCTTGCTGGGGAAGAGCCCCATACTCGCTCATGACCATCGGCGCCTCGAGCACGACGACGCCCAGGTCAAACAGGAAGAAGGCATTGGGGTTGTATTGAGGATGGGTGTAGGGCGTTCCGCCCACGTCGCCGTTGTTGGGATAGCCGTTGCCCGGAATGCCCGATTCCACGTCGGCGTCGAACCAGATCTCCACGTGTGCGGCGGGTGCTTCCGTGCAGTGACCGGCGGTGAGGAAGATGGTGGGCGAGAGCAAGGTGCCGCTGCATCGCCACAAGGGCTTGCCCGTAGCGTCCTGCGCCACCATCAGGCCGACGTAAGGATGGCCGTTTCCGTCGAGTTCTCCATCGGTAATTTTCGCGACAGCGCCCACATCCTGCACAGCCCTACTGCACGCCGCCAGGACCAGGGCCAGACCTACGAGCAAGGCCAGTTTGTCAAAGCGTTTCATATAACCTCCTAGACAATCTTCCAAAGGCTCGAGTGGGCTTTTTGAGCATACGCGCTGGATACGTGAAATAGCAATAAACAAGCGCCATAACGTGAGCGTTACGAGGCTCTTGGGCCCGCCAAATGCCCTTTTGTCGTCTGACAAGCTCACCGTGGGGTAACTTAGCATGAGCCATGCCCCTCGCCGTGTTGCTCAGTGGCACCCTGCTCTACGCCGCGCTCTACAGCACGGTTCCGCTGCTACCCGCCCTCGAGCGCCTCTTCGGCACGCCGCCCGGCTCGGCGGGGCTGGGCATCAGCCTGCCCTTCCTGGCTCTGGTGCTGCTGTCGCCTCTCGTTCCCCGGCTGCGGCTGCCGGTGGGGCGGGTGCTGGGCGGGGGGCTCTTGCTGGTGGGCTTGTTCGGGGTGGTCGCGGCGCTGGCGCCGGGGCTCGAGGTCTGGACGCTGGCGCGGGGCTTGCAGGGGGCGGCTGCCGCTGCGGTTCCAGGGCTTTCGCTGGCCCTGTTGCCCAGGCTCTTCCCCAACCG
>NZ_QWLA01000130.1 GCF_003574095.1 Calidithermus roseus | reverse complement strand
GGGGGGCGGGCCCCTGGACCCGCCCCTCCACGCAGCCGGCGCCCCCGCCCCAGCACACCCGCAGGGCGTACTCGCGCAGGCCCTCTGCCCCCGCCGAGGAGCGGACCTCGGCGCGGTAGCCCGGCGCCTCACGGCCCAAGAGCTCCGCCAGCGCCGCCCCCTCGAGCAGCCGCGTGCCGCCCGGGGGGACCACCTGGGGGTTGCCGCGCTGGGCCTCACCGCCCAGCCGGGCCAGGATCTGCGCGGCCTGGCTCTGGCCCTCACTCTGCTGCACCGCCTCGCGGCCGGCGCTGGCCAGCCGCCCCAGGTAGGTGCCCACCAGGGCCACCAGGCCCGCCGCCACCAGCACCTCCACCAGCGTGAAGCCCAGAACCCTGCGGGTCATCGGACCTCCACCT
Organism: Calidithermus roseus; assembly: GCF_003574095.1. Classification (GTDB taxonomy): domain Bacteria; phylum Deinococcota; class Deinococci; order Deinococcales; family Thermaceae; genus Calidithermus; species Calidithermus roseus. The sequence continues at coordinate 3,840 of NZ_QWLA01000130.1, read as the reverse complement.
CCCCCCACTCGCTCACGGCGTAGGTGCGGCTGCGGCCGCCCCACAGAAGCGTCAGCTCGTGCGGGCCCTCTACCCGACCCGAAGCCCGCCAGCGCAGGCCGCCGGGGCTCAGGCTCATGCCGGGGAGCAGCTCCACCCGCAGGTGGGGAGCGGTCACGCGCCCGGCGGTCAGGGGACGATCCCCGAGGTGCAGGGGAAGGCCGTCCTGCTCGAGGTAGGCTGCCCCGCCCGCCACCGCCAGCCGCACCTCGCGGCCGCTGCTGCGGGCGATCTGCCCGCCCGCGCGCAGCAGGCCCTCCAGCGCGCCGGCCGCGGCGCGCCATTGCTCGGCCTGCCGCCGCTGGGCCATCCCCCAGGCTCCTATCGGCAGCAGCAGGGCCATGATCGCCAGGACCACCATCAGCTCAACCAGGGTCAGACCTTTGCGCGTCACACGACCTCCACGCGGGGGCCACGCCCCCTTATCCTATCGAGGATTATGATAGCAAGCTCTCCGGGCTAGGGAGGGTCCCGACCGTTGAGGTAGTGCCCGGGCAGCCCCCTCACCCAGGTGTGCACCAGGAAGCGGTCGCCCGCCCGTTCGATGAGACAGCCCACCGTCGCCGGCGCCGCGCCCCAGCTCTGGCCGCCGCCCTCCATGCCCCCGCGGCCGAGGGTCACGGCCTGGCGGCAGTCGAAGCCGCTCAGCCCCGCCAGCGCCGCCGGGGCCCCGTCCAGGCTGCCCGCGGGCCAGGCCGCCGTCCAGCCGTCGAGGTCGAGCAGCAGGTCGGTGTTGCGCACCAAAAAGGCGTCGAGCGCGAGGGAGACCTCGAGCCCGTGGGCCCGGGCCTGGCTGTACTGCCCCTGCCGCCGGGCCGAGGCGAAGCCCCACAGCAGGCTCGCCGCCAGCAGGCCCACCAGGGCCGTGACCACCAGCACCTCCACCAGCGTGAAGCCCTTCCGCACGTGCCCCACCTCCTACCTCCCCAGCGCGCCGATGAGCTTGAAGAGGGGGAGGAACATCCCGGCCACCACCGTCCCCACCACGCCCCCCAGGAAGATGATGGAGACGGGCTCGATGAGCTTGGGCAGCGCCCGTGCGCGCATGGAGGACTCCTTCTCGTGGTCCTCGGCGATGTAGTCCATCATCTGAGGGAGGTTGGCGCTCTGCTCACCGACGGAGATCTGCTGGACGGCCGCAGCGGAGAACAGCCCCTCCTGGGCGCGGAAGGCCTCGGCCACCCCCCGGGCCTTCTGGGCGATCTCCTCGCGGATGCGGGCGAAGGCCTGGTCGTAGACCGCGTTGCCGGTGGACTTGCTCACCGTCTCGAGGGCCTCGAGGATGGGGATGCCCCCGCGCAGCATCATCGCCAGGGTGCGCATGGCCTTCGACGTCGCCCGGTCGCGCAAGAGGTCGCCCACCACCGGCAACCGCAGCGCCAGGGCATCCAGCCGCAGCCGACCCTCGGGGCGTTGGTAGTACGCCCGCACCCCCACGAAGGCCGCCAGCGCTGCCAGCGGGATGGTGAAGCCCAGGTTCTTGAGGAAGAAGCCGACAGCGATGAGCACCCGCGTCAGCAGGGGCAGCTCGCCGCCGAGCCCGCTGAGGGTCTGGGCGAAGGAGGGCACCAGCCCGGTGAACAGGAAGTAGGTGATGGCCAGCCCGATGATGAGCACCACCACCGGGTAGGTCAGCGCCCCCTTGATCTCGTCGGCCAGGTCGGCCTCCCGCTCGAGGAACACCGCCAGCTGCTGCATGACCTGGGCCATATCGCCAATTTTCTCGCCCGAACGCACCATCCCCGCGTAGGGACGCAGGAAGGGCTGGCTCTGCGCCGCCTCGTACAGCGAGCTTCCCGCCCCCACGTCCTGGGCCATGGCGGCGATCCCCTGCCGCATGCGCGGGTTCTTCATGTCCTTGGAGAGCACCTCCAGGATGTCGTGCGGCCGAATGCCCGAGCGGGCGAGGATGGCGAACAGCCGGGCGAAGCGCGCGATGTCGCGCGCCTTGAAGCCCCCGCCCAGCCAGCCCCGCCCGCGCTCGGCCTCGAGCTGCTCCTCCAGCTCCAGCGGCACCAGGCCGCGGGCCTTGAGCTGCTCGATGGCGGCGACGCGGCTGGAGGCCTCCAGCGTGCCCCGGCGCGCGGCGGAGCCCTCCAGGGCCAGGTAGCGGAAGCTGGCCATCAGCGCAACCTCCACTCCCGGCGCAGCGCCCCGCCCGCCAGCGCCCACTCCAGACGCAGCACCGCCCCCTGCAGGCGGCCGAGCTCGAGCCAGCCCCACTCCCCGTCCCCGGCCTCCAGCCGCCCGGGGACGGGCCCCAGGCCGCGCCGGGTGAGGCGGGCCTTGAGTGGCTGGCCGTCGAGGTATAGGCGCAGCGCCGCCGTGGGGGTCTCCAGCGGGGCCCGCGCCAGCAGGGTGTAGCTCAGCTGAGCCCCCCGCTCACCCTGGCGCAGGGTGAAACGGGCGTAAGCCAGGGCCGCGGGGTCGGCGGGCAGCTCCCTTCCCGACGCCGGGCCCCGCTCCCCAACCAGCGTGGCCTCCCGGTGCACGGGGTCGTCGGGGGTGGAAGCCTCCGGCTGGCGCAGGGGCAGCGGCTCCAGGGCCACCGAGGGCACCGCCCTGGGCAGCGCGGGGGGCGTCGTGCCACCGTGAGACGTCGCCTCGGGCAGGACCGGCAGGGGCATCGCCCCTCGCACCAGGCAGGCATTCGCCGTGCACCCAGGGCCGGAGGCGGAGCCCGCCCCCCACCCCGCGCCCAGGCGGATGAGGTAGTCGGTGCGGCTCAGGCTTAGCTCGGCGCGGTAGGGCACCTCCAGCGGCCGCCCGTCCACCACCAGGCGCAGCACCCCGTCGCCGGGCTGCGCCAGGTCCACGCAGGTCAGGTCCGCCAACAGGCGGGCCTCGTGCATCACCCGCACGCAGGCCCGCCGCCCGAAGGACAGCGCCTCCAGCCGCCCGTCGGGGCTGACGACCACGTTCTCGCTGTGGGCCAGGGACTGCGCCGCCGAGCCGGGGTCGGCCCCCGGGAACAGCGGGAGCGGGCCCAGCGCCAGGGCCAGTGTCCAGCGGGTCCAGCGGGGCATCAGCGCCCCTCCCCTGCCGCAGCGGGCATCGCTTCGTAGCTCACGCTCACCGGGGTGAGCTTGCCTGCCTCCACCGCCACCACCGCCTGGGTAGCCTGGGGCCGGTAGGTCTGGCCCTCGGCCGCGACCTCGCCGAAGCGCAGCAGGTAGCTGCCGGGCTCGAGCGCCGCCGGACGCTCGGGGTCGAAGGGGGCCTCCTCCTGGCCGCTGGCGCGGTAGAACACCGCCGCCCGCGCCCCAAAGGGCAGCCCGGAGGCCGTGACCTGGAGGCTGCCGGTGACCGGCTGGTACGAGCCTTTGAGCTTGAGCTTGCCGGCGTCGTGGTCGCGCACGTCGAAGCTCATGCTCCCCTGGCGGGTGTAGTTGCCGCTGGCGTTGGAGTACTCGAGCACCCCCGCGTAGCGGATGGGGCCCTGGGCCAGCTCGGACAGACTGGCGGTGTAGCGCCCGGGCCACACCGTGGCCGCCGTCTGCAGCCCGGCGCCGTTGTCGGTGTAGGTCTCGCTGCTCCCGCTGCCGCTGAGGACCAGGCGTACCTCGGCGCCCGCCACACCCTTGAGCTCCAGGGACAGGCTCAGGGGCGGGGTGGTGAGCTTCTGGATCTCGCTGCAGCCCGCGAGCAGCAGCGGGGCCGTCAAGAGGAGTAGTCGGTGGTTGCGCATCATTCTCCTACCTCCACGTCGCGCTCGAAGCCGGGGGGGGTGGCCGGGCCGACCGCCCCGGCTTCGAGCGCGACGTGGAGGTAGGAGAATGATGCGCAACCACCGACTACTCC
>NZ_QWLA01000013.1 GCF_003574095.1 Calidithermus roseus | reverse complement strand
CTCCCGCCCCTACCCCACCCGCTCCCGAGCCGGTGCTCAAGCCGGGCCTCGAGCCCCTCCTCTCCCCCTTCCTCGACAAGCCCGAGGTCGAAACGGCCATGGTCATCGGCCCCGGCGGGGCCATGCTGGGCCAGGTCGGCCAGATGCCCCCCGACCCCGAGGTTTTCACCGTCTACTGCCGCACCCTGTTCTCCATCGCCGGGGTGCTGGGAGAGCGCACCGGCTACTCCACCCTGGACGGCCTAATCCTGGAGTACCGCGGCCACCAACTGATCTTCAACCGCATCAACACCGACCACAGCCTGGTGCTCGTGGTGCGGGGCAGTGGCCAGCTAGGCGTGCTGCGCTACCTCGTGCAACGGCAGCTTCCCCAGATTGTCGAGCATCTGGCGTAGAACGCCGACACTCCAAAGCCAAATGTAGGGCGAGCCGGTGGCTCGCCCTTTCTGGTTGCAGGAAACGCAAGGGGGGTTGGGGTCAGAACTTGTCGTAAAGGATCGCCCGCTTGACCTCCTCGATGGCCTGGGTCACGGGGATCTCACGGGGGCAGGCTTCGGTGCAGTTGTAGGCCGTGCGGCAGCGCCAGACACCGGTGCTAGCGGCGAGGGCCTGGAAGCGCTCGCGCGCCCCCCGGTCGCGGCTGTCGAAGATGAAGCGGTGGGCCTGCACGATGGCGGCAGGGCCGATGTAGCTGCCGTTGACCCAGAACACCGGGCAACTGGTGGTGCAGGCTGCACAGAGGATGCACTTGGTGCTCGCATCGAAGCGGGCGCGGTCCTCGGGGCTTTGCAGGCGCTCGCGGTCCGGGGGCGGCTCGTCGTTGATGAGGTAGGGCTTGACCGCCCGATAGGCCTCGAAGAAAGGCTCCATGTCCACTACCAGGTCCTTCTCCACCGGCAGGCCGCGAATGGGCTCGACGGTGATGGTGTCCCCGGCCTTCTTGGTCAGGTCCTTGACCAGCGCCTTGCAGGCGAGCCGGTTCTGCCCGTTGATCACCATCGCATCCGAGCCACAGATGCCGTGACCGCAACTGCGCCGAAAAGCCAGGGTGCCATCCTGCTGGTACTTGACCTTGTGCAGCAGGTCGAGCACCCGGTCCATGGGCTCAGCCTCGACCTGATAGCTCACCCAACTCGGCTTGGCCGCCTTGTTGGGATCGTAGCGCATGACTTTGAGGGTTACTTGCATTTGGTCTCCGTCGTACGTCCTACGTCGTACGTCGTACGCGGTGGGCCTGGGGCGTACAACGTACGACGTACGACCTCAATACGTCCTCGCCTTGGGTTCGAACTTGCCCAGCACCACCGGCTTGTACATGAAGCCCACCTTCCCCTGCTTCTTGTAGACCAGAGTGTGCTTGAGCCAGTTTTTGTCGTCGCGTTCGGGATAGTCCTCGCGGGCGTGGGCTCCGCGGCTTTCCTTGCGGTTGAGGCAGGAGTGCACCGTGGCCTCGGAAACCTCGAGCAAATACCCCAGCTCCAATGCCTCCATCAGCTCGGTGTTGTAGCGCTCGCCTTTGTCCTGCACGCCGATGTTCTCGTAGCGCTCGTGCAATTCCGCCACCGCTGTGACCCCTTTGGCCAGCAGTTCTTCGGTGCGGAACACCGAGGCGTAGTCCTGCATGGCCTGCTGAAGCTCGCCGCGCAACGCCGCCACTGACTCCTTGCCGCTGGAGTTGCGAATGCGCTCGAGGCGCTCGCGGCTGTCCCCCGTGACATCCGGCGAGAGGTCGTGGAAATCGGCGCTCTTGGCGAACTTGGCCGCGGCGGTGCCGGCCCGGCGGCCAAAGACCACCAGGTCGCCCAGGGAGTTCGTACCCAGGCGGTTGGCTCCGTGCAGGCTCACGCACGCGACCTCGCCTGCCGCGTAGAGCCCAGCGATGACGGTGTTCTTGTCGTCGGCGATGACCTCGCCGTTCAGGGTGGTGGGGATGCCACCCATGGCGTAGTGCGCCGTGGGCATCACCGGGACGGGCTGCTTGGTGGGATCTACCCCCTGGTAGATCCAGGCGAACTCGGAGATGTCGGGAAGCTTCTTGTGGATGGTCTCAGCGGGCAGGTGGGTGAGGTCGAGGAGCACGTGATCCTTGCGCGGGCCCACGCCCCGCCCCTCGCGCACCTCGAGGTACATCGCCCTGGCGACCATGTCGCGCGGGGCCAGGTCCTTGATGGTGGGGGCATAGCGCTCCATAAAGCGCTCGCCCAGGGCGTTGCGCAGAATGCCGCCCTCGCCGCGAGCCCCTTCGGTGAGCAGGATGCCCAGTGGGAATAGGCCGGTGGGGTGGAACTGGTAGAACTCCATGTCCTCCAGCGGCAAGCCCTTGCGGTAGAGGATGGCCTGCAGGTCGCCGGTGAGGGTGTAGGCGTTGGAGGTGACTTTCCAGGCCCGCCCGTAGCCGCCGGAGGCAATCACGATGGCCTTGGCCTGGAAGGTGTGCAGCTCACCCGTGGCCAGCTCGTAAGCCACCACCCCCTTGGCCATGCCATCCTCGACGATCACGTCGGTGACGTGGAACTCATTGTAGAAGGTGAGGTCGTGCTTGACGCACTGCTGATAGAGCGTCTGCAAGATCATGTGGCCGGTGCGGTCGGCGGCGTGGGCTGCGCGGTGCACGGCGGCCTTGCCATACTCCTTGGTGTGCCCGCCGAAGCGCCGCTGGGCGATCTTGCCGCTGGGGAGGCGGTCGAAGGGCAAGCCCATGTGCTCGAGCTCGAGCACCGCCTCGATGACCTCCTTGGCGAAGATCTCGGCGGCGTCCTGGTCGGTGAGATAGTCCCCGCCCTTGATGGTGTCGAACATGTGCCATTCCCAGTGGTCTTCCTCGACGTTGCCCAAGGCCGCGCCGATGCCCCCCTGGGCCGCGCCGGTGTGGCTGCGGGTGGGGTAGAGCTTGGAGATGACCGCCACGTCCACGCCCTGCTTGGCCGCGTAGAGCGCGGCGGTGAGGCCCGAACCCCCCGCTCCGATGACAATCACGTCGTGTTGGTGTGCCATGGCTACCTCGTACCCTCGCTGTGCTCGAGCCGGGTGTTCTCGCTGAGCCCCTTGGAGAAGTCGTGGTTCAAAAGCGACATGCTGCCCACGAAGAACACCAGCACCGCCAGGGAATATGTCACAATCTTGGTCCAGAAGCGGGCTCTGGCATCGCGAACCCAGTCGTCCAGCACATAGCGAAGGCCATTCATGCCGTGCAGGAGCGATAGCGAGAGCATGACCCAGTCGTAGATCTTCCAGGTGGTGTTGGACAGGCGCCTGGCGATGTAGTTGTAGTCAACATCACCGGCGTTGATGAGGATGTTGGCCATGTAGAGGTGACCCAGCACCAAGAACACCAGCACCAGGCCCGACACCCGCATGAAGACCCACCAGGCTAGCTCGAGGTTGGTCCCCGCCTGAGCCCTGGCCTGTGAGTAACGGCGCGCACGGATCGCCATTTCCTAGATCACCCCCATCGTACGCAGGATCTCCGGCACGATCTTGATGAGCGCCGGGACGAAAAACAGCGCGAACAGCAGCCAAACCCCGTACCACAGCTCCCGCTGGAGCCTCACGCCCCAGGCGGTGAAATCCATCAGGATCACCCGCAGCCCGTTGAGCGCGTGGTAAAGCACCGCCGCGATCACCCCCACCAGCCCTATGCGGAAAATGGGGGTGTGTTCGATGGCGAACAGCCTTTCCGATACCTCCGGCCCCCACATCGCAGCCGAAATATTGAGCACGTGGATCAGGAGATAGAGCAGGATCGCTATCCCTGAAAGCCGGTGCAGAAAAAAAGCCCACTGACCTTCTCTGCCGCGATACATAAGTCCTCCAGCGGCCAATCATAGCACTGTCGGCGCGTGAAGCCTAAGTACTATTAGCACACTCGGCCAGGACGCGACCGGGCGTGTACGTACACCATGGGAAAGCCGGGGTCGTTAGGTCATACGTTCTACGTCAAACGCAAGACGCCAAACACCACGGGGTCGTGGTTTTGGGTCTTCAGCGTTTTGCGTTTGGCGCACTTCGGCGAATTTTGCAAGGAGTCTAATCCGTGCAGTTGCCGCCCTCGAGATAGACCCTCCAGGCCACCTCCAGGTGCTCTACCAGGGTCCGGGCGTCCTCGAGCTCGGCCCTGCTCACCAGGCCCACGGGGATGGAGTCGGGTTCGGGGTCGATGAGGATCCCATAGCCCTGGCTATTAGCGTCGAGCACGATGTTTTTGACGTCGCGCTCCAGCATCCAGCGCAGGACCTCGGCGTAAACCTGGGGGGGAACCTCGCTGGGAGCCGAATGCCGCGTCAGATGCAGGGTGTGCATGCTTACCTCCTGTCGTTAGGACTTACGGATCCGAGGCCGGCCTCGAGGTTCCAGCAACAGGCCAGATCGGGGCCTATTCCTGTGCCTCGAGGCTGTATTCCTGGAGGGTGCCCCTTGTACATCCCCGCGAAAGATCCTGAAGGCTAGCGTGTTCACCCCACCGCTCCTTTGCTACCGAGTTCGCGTAGTTCGTCGGGCATCTGCAGCAGCACCTCGGTTTCTACCACCAACGCCCCGTCCTTACGACGCACCACCAGGTCGAGTCGGGCGAAGTCGGAGTCGGGGTAATCCAGGCAGGTGTGCCCGCCGCGTCAAGGGTTGGTTCACCAGAAGCACCCCCGTTCGCTGTGACTTGTCTCCAATATAGCAACAGTCGATGGCCGATGGCCCAAAGCCCCTGCCGAATTTCTTGACACCCCACCCCCCCCAGCCGCATAATGGTTGGCTGTTAGAACGGCGTTCCTACGCCGCTCAACGGGGTGAGAAAGCCTGCCGGGAGACACCCGTAGGCCGCTTAAGGAGACTAAGGTTGGAACTCTTTGGGTTTGGCCCGCACCTGATGATCGACGGCTACAACGCCAACGCGGAAAAACTGGCTGACTTTGAGCTCGTCCGGCGCGTACTGGACGAGCTTCCTACCGAGATGGAGATGACCAAGGTGCTGCCTCCCTTCGTGTATCGCTACGAGGGGCACAACGGGCAGTCGACCGGGGTAACCGGCGTGGTGCTCATCGCCGAGAGCCACATCGCCATCCACACCTTCCCCGAGAAGCGCTTCGTCAGCGTGGACATCTTCTCCTGCAAGGAGTTCGACCTCTCCAAAGCACTCTCGAGCGTGGTGGAGAAGTTCGAGATCGGGCGCTACGAAACTTACCTGATCAACCGGGGCAAGGAATTCCCCAAAGACCCCGACCTTGCCCGCCAGATCGTGCTGGGCGAGCGTGAGTACCTGGAAGCTCGAGTAGGCTGAGCAAGACGTCGATAGCTAAACAGGCCCCGCGTTGGCAGGGCCTGTGTTCTTTTGGACACCCCGCTTTTCGGATCTCCTTCCATCTAACGTCCTACGTTTGGCGTTTGGCGTACGCCGTACGTCCTATGTCGTACGCCAGCGTCATCAAACCCAGCCCCCAGGCCGGTAAAGTGTACCCATGTTCCGCAGACTCGTTTGGGGGCTGCTCGTACTGGTGGCGCTGGGTTCGGCTCGAGCCCAGCTCATCGGGGAAGTGCCGCTGCAGCAGGTGGTGACGCCCCACTTCACGGTGATCCATCCGCCGCGCCTGGAGGGCTATGCCCGGCGGGTCGCGACCACCGCCGAGGCGGTGCGAGGGGCGGTAGCCGGCATCGTGGGCAACCAGCCACCCCACACTTACATCCTCGTGGGTGACGAGACCGACAAGTTCAACGGCTTCGCCAGCGTTTTTCCCTATCCCATCATCCGCATCTACGCCACCTTCCCCCAACCGGGGCTGATCGGAGTGCAGTGGCAGGACGTGCTCCAGGTGCTGCTGGTCCACGAGTACGCCCACATCGCCCACCTCACCACCCACGCCGACGACCCCCTCTCGCAGTTCCTGGGCCGCTATCCGGGCAGCAACACCGCCCGCATTCCCCCGGCCTGGTTCATCGAGGGCTACGCGGTCTACCTCGAGTCCACCCTCACCAGCGGAGGGCGGGTCGCGGATAGCACCACCCGCACCCTGCGGGCCCAGATCGCCCGTGAAGGGGAATGGCCCACACTCTCCGACGCGGGCATTGGGCCGCTGGAGCGTTATCCCGGCGGCAATACCCGCTACAGCTTCGGAGGGGGGTTCGTAGCCTATCTGGTGGACAAATACGGTGAGGAAGGGCTGCGCGAGGTCATCCGGACTTACAACGACACCGGCTTCGACTTCTCCGAAGCCTGGCAGATCGCCCTGGGCAGGCGCCTCGAGCCGCTGTGGGAGGAGTGGAAGGAGCGGGAGGTGGTGCGGGCGAAGGCCGAGGCCGAGGCTCTGCGGAAAACGGGGCTACCCCAGGCCGAGCGCCTGAGTGCGGGAAGTAGCCCGGCCTGGCGCTCCGACGGGCTGCTGGCCTGGTGGCAGGGCTCTTCGGTGCGGGTGGGCTGGGCCGATCGGCGCCAGGCGGTCACCCCCTTCCCGGCCTTCGTTCGCCTGCCGGGCCGTCCCGACCGGCTCTCCTGGGACAAGGAAGGCAACCTGGTCTACTCCCGCGTTGTTCAGCAGGGTGGCACCAGCTACGGCGAGCTGTTTCGCCTCGAGCCCAGCGGCCAGGAAGTCCGCCTGACCCGCGGGGCCCGCGCCAGCGATGCCGTGGCCGAGGGCGATTGCATCCTCTACGTGCGCCGCGGTTTCGAAGGTTCAGTCCTGCGGCGCTGGTGTTCGGGCCAGGATGAAGAAGTCTACACCCCGCCCCAAGAGTGGCAGCTCTTCCACCCCGCTCCCGGCCCTGGCGGCTCCATCGCCATCTCAGTGTGGCGTCCGGGTGGTTTTTTGGATATCGCGCTGCTGCGGGAAGGGAGGCTCGAGTTCGTCACCTCCGACTTCTTCCAGGATTGGTGGCCAAACTGGAACCCCCTGGGCCAGCTGGTCTTCGCCTCCGATCGCCGGGGAAGCTCGCAGCTTTACCGGGTGCAGGACGGTCGGCTCTACCAGCTCACCGCCGAGCCTGGGGGCGTGTTCAACGTGAGTTACTCGTCGCAGGGGGTGGTCTTCGCCAGCTACGGCGGGAAGGGCCTGGAGATCAAGCGGCTGGAGAAGCTGCCGGAGGGGTTGGAAGTAGGCGCTCTCCAGCCCTCGAGCCCTGAAGCCCTCGCACTGGAGGGTGGCCAATCCTACCCCGTCGAGCCTTACTCCCCCAACCTGCTGCCCCTGTACTGGCTTCCCATAGGCCCAGGGGCCTATGGTCTGGGAGCTACCCTCTACGGCAGCGACGTAGCCAGCATCCACAACTACCGGATCGGCCTGGGCATTGCGGAAAGCGGGGGATTGCTGGCCGAGGCCGTGTACAGTTTTACTCCCACCTTCGAAGGGGGGCTGGTGCTCGCCGGAAGCTATGCGCCCAGCGCCTGGGCGGTGGGGCTGAGCCCTCTCTACCGCAGCAGCGGCGAACTCCCCGGCCTCGGCCCAGCCGAGTATCGCTTGCAACCCTTCGGGGCTTACTACAGCAACCTGGGATGGGACGCGGGGGCCAGTCTCGGCCTGGGCAACCTGGCCTTCGACCCCTTCGGCTACCTCGAGCAGGGCTGGAGCCTGGAGGGAGCGGTCTCGAGGCTCTTCGGCTGGGAGGGTGGCTTCACGCTGGCAGGGGAGCTGCTCGAGCAGAGCCTGGCGCTGCGGGTGAGCGGCGCTCAGTACGACTGGAGCGCCCCCATCCTCAGCGAAGCCCGCCTGTCGGCGCACTACCCCACGCGGCTGGAGCGGCGGATGGGGGACGGCATCTACGCCCTCGAGCGCCTCTCCTTAGTACCCTTCGCCGCAGCGAGGGGGGTGGGCGCGGGTGTGGAGTATGGCGGCGGCGTGCAGGTGCTGGGCGACTTCGTCCTCAGCTACTTCGCGGGGCTGGGCGTCGGGGTGGAGGTGAATTATTACAACCAGAGCGGCTTTGGCTTCGCTCTGGTGCTTTCCGACTCGAGCAGGTTGCTCGGCTCGAGTTCGCTCGCCTCACCCCTTCGTCCGGGGGGGCCGGGGTCGCGCTGAGGTGCGAGAGCGCACCGCAGCTGTGTAAAACCTTCCGCTCACCCCGAGCCCTGAACCTTCCAGCCCAGCCGGGCCGAAACCGCGTCGGCGGCCCGCCTGATCCGCTCCCCCAGGCTCTGAACACGCTCATCGGGCACGCGGCTGGCGGGGGCCGAGAGCGACATTGAGGCCACCACCTTCCCCCGGTTGTCCCGCACCGGCGCGGCGATACAGCGCACCCCCTCCTCACGCTCCTCGTTGTCGAGCGCGAAACCCCACCTCTGAGCCTCCCGGATCGCGTCCAGGAAAGCTTCTGGAGTGGTCAGGGTCTTACGGGTGAAGGGCCTGAACGGCCCTGCCCCGAGCATGCGCCGGGTTTCGGCCTCACTGTGGCCCATCAGCAGGGCCTTACCCACCCCGGTGCAGTACAGCGGGGCCCTGGCTCCGATACGGGTGAACATGCGGATGAGCTGCCGCCCCTCGACCTGGGCGATGTAGACTGCCTCGTTGCCATCGAGCACGGCCAGGTTGACGGTTTCATTGAGTTCGTCCACCAGCTTTTCCATCTCGGGCATGGCCGCATCCACCAACCCGCCCCTGGTGAGGAAAGCCGACCCCACCTGATAGGCCCGCAAACCCACCTTCCACAACCCCCGGTCCTCGTCCCAGTCAGCGAAACCGCGCTTGCGCAAGGTCTCCAGCAGGCGGTAGGCAGTGCTGGGCGAGAGCTCGGTGCGCCGGGCGAGTTCGGAGAGGGAGAGGGTCTCGGCCTCGGAGAGGGCCTCGAGCAGCATCAGGCCGCGCTCGAGCGTGCGCACCTCCCCCACCTCGGTGCTGCGGGTGCGCCCCGGACGACGCTTGTTTGCCATAGGCCGAGCTTACTCGAGGCACAGGTGTTTTTCAATATGTGCAAAATCCATTCATTCGTTGACAAATAATGACCGGGAAGCTAGGCTCATGGGCATAGAAGCCGTCGATGCTCGATAGACGATGGCCGACCACTAAAGACACAAAACGCCACACACCCCGGAGGAAAAGCCATGACCCCACCCAAAGGCATCGAGATCACCGGCCCCAAGCTCCCGGCTTCGGATAGCGTTCTCACGCCCGAGGCCCTGGCCTTCGTGGCCGGGTTGCAGCGCGAGTTCGGCGCGGTGCGCAAGGGACTGTTGCAGCGCCGGGCCGAAGTCGCCCGGCGGATCGCGGCGGGCGAGAAACCGGGCTTCCTCGAGCACACCCGCTTCATCCGCGAGGGCGACTGGCGCGTGGCCCCTGCTCCCCCCGACCTCGACGACCGCCGGGTGGAGATCACCGGCCCCGTCGAGCGCAAGATGATGATCAACGCGCTCAACTCCGGGGCCAAGGTCTTCATGGCCGACTGCGAGGACGCCCTCTCCCCTACCTGGGAGAACATCGTCCAGGGGCAGCAAAACCTCATGGACGCGGTGCGCCGCAGCATCAGCTTTACCTCGCCGGAGGGCAAGGAGTACCGGCTGGCCGAGAAAACCGCGACCCTGCTGGTGCGGCCCAGGGGCTGGCACCTCACCGAGCGCCACGTCCTGGTGGATGGCGAGCCGGTTTCGGGCTCGCTCTTCGACTTCGGGCTCTACTTCTTCCACAACGCCCACGAATTGCTCAAACGCGGCTCGGGCCCCTACTTCTACCTGCCCAAGCTGGAGAACCACCTCGAGGCCCGCCTCTGGAACGACGTGTTCAACTTCGCGCAGGACTACCTGGGCATCCCGCGCGGCACCATCCGCGCCACCGTCCTCATCGAGACCATCCTGGCGGCCTTCGAGATGGAGGAAATCCTCTACGAGTTGCGCGACCACGCTGCCGGGCTCAATGCGGGGCGCTGGGACTATATCTTCAGCTGCATCAAGAAATTCGCCACCGAAGACGTTATTTTCCCCGACCGCGCCCAGATCACCATGACCGTGCCCTTCATGCGCGCCTACACCGAGCTGCTGGTGCGCACCTGCCACAAGCGGGGCGCCCACGCCATCGGGGGCATGGCCGCCTTTATCCCCAGCCGTAAGGACCCCGAAGTCAACGAACGGGCCATTGCCGCCGTGACCAAGGACAAGGAACGCGAGTCGGGTGACGGCTTCGACGGCACCTGGGTGGCTCACCCCGACTTGGTGCCCGTGGCCATGAGCGTCTTCGACAAGGTGCTGGGGACAAAGCCCAACCAAAAAGACCGCCTGCGCGAGGACGTCGACGGCAAAATCCAGCCCGAGCAGCTCATCGACTTCCACGTGCCCGGCGGCACCGTCACCGAGGCGGGGGTGCGCAACAACATCAGCGTGGAGTTGCAGTACATGGCCGCCTGGCTCGGCGGCAGCGGCGCGGTGGCCATCTTCAACCTGATGGAAGACGCCGCCACCGCCGAGATCTCCCGCGCCCAGCTGTGGCAGTGGCTCAGGAAGGGGGCCAGGCTCGAGGACGGCCGTCCCTTCACCCGCGAGCTTTACGAGCAGCTCAAGCGGGAGGAGATGGCCAAGCTCGAGGGGATGAAGAACCTCGAGGCCGCCGCCCAGTTGCTCGACGAGCTGGTGCTGCAGCCCGAGTTCCGCGAGTTCCTGACCCTGCCCGCTTACGAGCGCCTGCCCTGAAGCGCTGGGCCTGCCATCCCTCGGAGCTTCGCTGGAAAGCATCTACACAGCGGGCCTCGAGGTCTACGATGAGGTAGGTGGGCAGTCTTTCGATGCCGCGGTAAGCCTGAAGCTTTTCGCGTCGGTCGGTGGCCTTGGTAGTGGGCGAGGTCACTTCGGCGATGAAACACGGTCGCTGGAAGATGTGGCCCTGGCTCTCAGTCGGATCGCACAACACCATCACGTCGGGGTAGTAGTTGATGGCTATCGACTATCAGCCATAAGCGATAAGCTAAGCAGAAGACCACGCGCGTCTTGCATTCGGGAGGACTCCATGAATCCTGCTTTGAGCGAGTTGGGGCGCATCTACCCGCCCGAGCGGCTGCTGGTACAGCCCGGTCAGCTCGTGCCCTACGAGTCCGATGCCCTCACCGCCTTTCGCGCTCGGCCCCTGGCGGTGGTGCTGCCCGAGACCACGGACGAGGTGGTGCAGACCATCGGCTGGTGCGCACGGCACAAGGTCCCCTACGTGGCCAGGGGGTCCGGCACCAGCCTTTCGGGCGGGTCGCTGCCCGTCGAGGGCGGCCTGGTGATCGGGCTCAACCGTATGAACAAGCTGCTCAGGCTCGACCCCGCAGAGCGCGTAGCGGTGGTGCAGCCCGGCTTCATCAACCTCGAGGTCTCCAACGCGGCAGCGCCCTATGGGCTCTACTATGCCCCCGACCCCTCGAGCCAGCCCGTGAGCACCATCGGCGGCAACCTGGCCTTCAACTCCGGCGGGGCGCACTGCCTGAAGTACGGCATGACCTCCAACCACGTGCTGGGCGCGAAGGTGGTGCTGCCCACCGGCGAAATTGTGGAGCTGGGCTCGCAGAGCCTCGAGGGCGTGGGCCCCGACTGGCTCGGGCTGTTCGTGGGCTCGGAGGGGCTGATGGGCATCGCGGTGGAGGTCACCCTGCGCCTGCTGCCTAAGCCCGAGAAGTACCACACCGTCCTGGCCGCCTACGACAGCCTCGAAAAAGCCGGAAATGCCGTAGCCGCCGTGGTCGCCAGCGGCTTGCTGCCCGGCGCGATGGAGATCATGGATCACCTGGCCATCGAGGCCGCCGAGGCCGCGGTGAAGGCAGGCTATCCGATGGACGCGCGGGCCCTGTTGATCGTGGAGCTAGAGGGCGAGGCCCCCGAGGTCGAGGCCGAGGCGAGGCACCTGGGGGACGTCATCGCCGCCTCCGGGGCTTACGAGGTGCGCGTCGCCCGCGACGCCGACGAGCGCGCGAAGATCTGGAAGGGCCGCAAGGCCGCCTTCTCAGCGGTGGGCCGCCTGAGCCCCGACTACCTGGTGCAGGACGGGGTGGTGCCGCGCTCGAAGCTGGGGCAGGCCCTGCTCGAGATCGAGCGCCTCTCCCAGCAGTACGGCCTGCGCGTCGCCAACGTCTTCCACGCCGGCGACGGCAACCTCCACCCCCTCATCCTTTATGACGGCAAGGTGAAGGGGCAGCTCGAGCAGGCCGAGGCGCTGGCTGGGGAAATCCTCAAGCTGTGCGTGAGCCTGGGTGGTTCCATCACCGGCGAGCACGGGGTGGGCATGGAGAAAAAGGCCTACATGCCCGCCATGTTCAGCCAGGCCGACCTAGCCCTCATGCGACGCATCCGACGGGCCGTAGACCCTGACGAACTCGCCAACCGGGGCAAGATGTTCCCCCACAGCGAGGCCCCGGCCCTCACCCCTCACGGGCCACACCCGCTGGAGAAGGCCGGGGTGATCTGGCGTGAATGAGGGTCTCCTCATCCGCCCTAGTGAAGTCGCCGAGGTTCAGGAGGCCGTCCGCGCCCACCCCAAGTCGCTGCCGAGGGGCGGGGGCACCAAGGCCGCCCTTTCCACGCCGAGGGAGGGCCAGGCCGTGCTGGACATGACCGGGTTGAGCGGGGTGCTCGAGTACGACCCCGCTGAGTACGTGCTGGTGGCCCTGGCCGGGACCCCTCTGGCCGAGGTCGAAGCGCTTCTGGCCCGGCACGGCCAGTACTTGCCCTTCGACCCGCCCTTGGCCGAGCTAGGGGCCACCCTGGGCGGGACCGTGGCCGCTGGGCTCTCTGGCCCCATGCGCCAGCGCTACGGCGGGGTGCGCGACTTCATCCTGGGCGTGCGCTTCGTGGACGGGGAGGGCGAGGTGGTACGCGGGGGCGGCAAGGTGGTCAAGAACGCGGCGGGCTTCGACCTGCCCAAGCTGATGGTGGGCAGCCTGGGGCGGCTGGGGGTGTTGGTTGAGCTGGCTTTCAAGGTCTTCCCCTTCCCCAAGGCCACCGCCACGCTCAAGGTGACCTTCGACCGCCTCGAGGAAGCCCTCGAGGCCATGTACAAGCTCGCTTCCTCGCCGCTGGAGTTCTACGCCCTCGACCTCGAGACCAACCCCGCGACCTTAACGCTGCGCCTCGGCGGGCAGCCCGAAGCCCTGCCCTCCCGGCTCGAGCGCCTGCGGGCCTTCCTGGGCCACCCCCCCGACACCCACACCCTCTTGCTGGAGGGCGAAAAAGAGAGGGACTACTGGCGCTTCGTGGGTCGGCTCGAGTGGGGGCACGGCTACTTGGTCAAGGTGCCCATCCAACCGAGCAGGATTGCCGGGCTCGAGCGCGAGCTTCCTGCGGGAATGCGCCGCTACATTAGCGCGGGGAACCTGCTGTACCTCAACTGGCCCGACTCCATCGAAAAGCTGGACAACCTGCTCAAGAGCCAGGGGCTCCGTGGCCTGGTGCTGCGGGGCGACGCCGAGCCCGCGGTGAGCGAAACGCTGAAGTCACCCCTGATCGGGGTAGACTGGGAGCACAGTTTCGCGCGCCGAGTCACCGCGGCCCTCGACCCCCACAACCGCTTCTCCCCCAACCCCTGAAAGCTATGCAGCACAAGATCGACACCCAATCCATCGGCCCGCAGGGCGAGGTGATGGCCCACGCCGTCGAGGCCTGCGTCCACTGCGGCTTCTGCCTGCCCGCCTGCCCCACCTACGCTGTGCTGGGCGAGGAGATGGACAGCCCCCGCGGGCGCATCTTCCTGATGAAGGAGGTGCTCGAGGGTAACCTACAGCTCGAGGAAGCCGCCCCCTACATCGACAAATGCCTGGGTTGCCTGGGCTGCGTCACGGCCTGCCCCTCCGGGGTGCCCTACGGCGAGCTCATCAGCACCTTCCGGGGCTGGGCCGAACCGCGCCGCCACCGCTCGCCCTTCGCGCGGGCCTTCCGCCTGGGCATCATGGAGCTTCTGCCCTACCCCAAGCGCTTCCGCGCCGGGGCGCAGCTCGGCAGGATCGGCAAGGTTTTCAAGCCCCTGCTGCCCCAGGCTCTGCAAGCCCCCCTCGAGCTCCTCCCCGAGCGCCTCGAGCCCGCGCCTCCCCTGCCCGAGTTCTTCCCGGCCAAAGGCCCCCGCCGCGCCCGCGTGGCGCTGCTGGCCGGCTGCGCCCAGCAGGTGCTCAAACCCAACTTCAACTGGGCCACCCTGCGGGTGCTGGCCGAAAACGGCGTGGAGGTGGTGATTCCCAGTGGTCAGGCTTGCTGCGGAGCCGCCGCCATGCACACCGGCGAGCGCGGCAGAGCCCTGGCCCTGGCCCGACAGAACCTGAAGGCCTTCCCCAACGACGTCGACGCCATCCTCTCCAACGCCGCCGGGTGCGGTTCGGGGCTCAGGGAGTACGGACTGCTCTTCGTGGGCGAGCCCGAGCACGAAGCCGCCGAGGCCTTTAGCAAGCGCGTGCAAGACGTCTCGGCCTTTCTGGTCAACCTGGGGCTGGTCGAGCCCCCCGCCCTCAAGCAGCCGCTCAAGGTGGCCTACCACGACGCCTGCCACCTGGCCCACGCCCAGGGGGTGCGCTCCGAGCCGCGCAAGCTGCTGCGCTCGATCGGCGGCCTCGAGCTCGTCGAGATCCCCGAGGGCGAGCTGTGCTGTGGCAGCGCCGGAACCTACAACCTCGAGCAGCCTGCCATCGCGGCCACCTTGGGCGAGCGCAAGGCCCGCAACATCCTCGCCACCGGAGCCCAGGCCATCGCCACGGGCAACATCGGCTGCTTCACCCAGATCCAGAGCCACCTGCGCAAGCTGAGACGGGAAGTGCCGATGTACCACACCCTGGAAATCCTCGACCTGGCTTATCAGGGCAAGCTGTAGGCCACGCTTTGGGGTCTGATAAACTTAGGTACACACCGATTTCGAGCATTCACCTCGAGGACGCTATTCCCCCAAGGAGGTAGCCATGGCGACCTACGTGATTCTCAGCCGCTTCTCTCCCGAAGCCTTCCGCGATCCCAAGGACTTCAAGAAGCTGGCCGAGGAAGTCTCGGCCCGGATCAAGTCGGAGTGCCCCGGCGTGCGCTGGAAGGCCAGCTACGCCACCATGGGCCGCTTCGACGTGGTGGACCTGGTGGAATCCGACGATCCCAAGCAGGTCTCCAAGGCGGCCATGATCATCCACGCCTACGGTCACTCCACCACCGAGACCCTGCCGGCTACGCCGTGGGATGAGTTCCTGGCTCTGCTCTGAAGGGGGGCGTACGCAAGACGCTGAACGCAAGTGGCTATCGGCTAGCTACCGGCGACTTCCGTAGGGGCTCCTTTTCACCTCACAGCCCAATATGCGCCCTGGCCTCGCCGGAGAAACCTGCCCACTCGAGCATGGCTCTGGGCAATTCCAAGTAGCCCCGCGTGGTGCAGACCTTGCCCTGCCACAGCACCGGCTTGGCCTCGGGCCGGAAACCCTGCTCGCGCAGGGCCTCGAGGGCGACGGGGTGGGCGGCCAGGGGTTGGGAGTGCTGCAAGCGGCCTAGCTCGAGCAGCATCAGTGCAGCGTTGGCGCCGGCGAACACCGCCCGCAAGCCCTCCCAGATCTGCGCGAACCAGTCCTGGTGATCCGGGTCGCGGCCCAATTTGCTCATCTGCGGGCCTCCGGGAACGACCAGCACGTCCAGCGCGGTGCGGGCCCCCAACACGTAGCGCGGCGTCCAGACCGAGCCTCCGGCCCCCTCGAGCGCCGTCCTCCCCCGCGCGAGGGTAAAAGCTTCCCACTTCAACAAGCGGGCAACCTCCAGGGCTAAAGCGGCTTCGGCCTCGAGAAAACCAGGGCTCAACAACACACCGAGTTGCACGGGGTCATCTTACTAAGACGTCGATAACCAGAAGGCATCGAGGGTCGAGAGTCGAGGGCTGAGGGAAAGCTTGTGGTGCTGACCCACTACCCGAACCGCCCCGTGATATACGCCTCGGTGCGGGGGTCTTTGGGGTTGGTGAAGATCTGGTTGGTCGGGCCGAACTCCACCAGCTCGCCCGTCAGGAAGTAGCCGGTGAAATCGGAAACCCGCGCCGCCTGCTGCATGTTGTGGGTGACAATTACGATGGTCACGTGCTTCTTCAGCTCGCTCATCAAGTCTTCGATGGATTGGGTAGAGATGGGGTCAAGGGCGCTGGTGGGCTCGTCCATCAACAGCACCTCCGGCTGCACGGCCAGAGCCCTGGCGATGCACAGGCGCTGTTGCTGACCACCCGAAAGGCTCATACTCGGAGCCCGAAGACGGTCTTTTACCTCATCCCACAAGGCGGCCTGCGTCAAGGAGCGTTCCACCGCTTCGTCCAGCAAGCCTTTGTGACGAATGCCCACCAGCTTCAGCCCGGAGACCACGTTGTCATAAACGGAAAGGGTCGGAAAGGGGTTGGGCTTCTGGAAAACCATGCCAACCCGGCGGCGTATCTCTACGGGGTCCACCCCGCGCTCATAGATGTTCTGGCCGTCCAGCAAGGCCTCACCGGTCACCCTGGCAATGGGAGTGAGGTCATGCATCCGGTTCAGGGCCCGCAAAAAGGTGGTCTTTCCACAACCCGACGGACCGATGAGCGCCGTCACTCGATTGTTGTAAATGGGCAGGCTCACCTCTCTGACCCCTGCCTTTTTTCCGTAAAACACGGACAGGCCTCGAGTTTCCATGCGCAGAGGCAGTTCTTCGTGTACGTTACCGGAGGTGGTTTTTACTTCAGGGCGAATCATCCGTTTCTCCTATTGACGCCCGCGAGTGGCCCAGCGAGCCAGCAGGCTCGTCAGAACGATCAGCGCCAAAAGCACCAAGCCCGCAGCCCAGGCCTGGCGGTGCCAATCATCGTAGGGGCTTACTGCATAGGTATATAGCCGCACCGGCAGGGAATCCATGGGCTGGAGCAAATTCAATTGCATATAGACGTTACCGAAGGCCGTGAAAAGAAGTGGTGCGGCCTCTCCTGCAGCACGGGAAAGGGCCAGGAGCATGCCCGTCACCACCCCTGCGCGGGCTGCCGGAAATACCAGCGAAAGAATCACCCGCCAGCGGGGCAGGCCCAACCCAAGCCCAGCTTCACGAATGGTCCAGGGCACCAGCCGTAACACGCTCTCCGTAGACTTGGCCAGAATCGGCAGCATGATAAAGGCCAGGGCCACCGCACCCGATAATCCCGAGAACCCCCCCATCGGCTTGACGATGAGCACGTAGGCGAGAAGACCCTTGAGAATCGCGGGCATTCCGTTGAGGGTGTCGGAGAGCACCCGCAAGGGGGGGTTGAGCGGGTGCTCTGGGTACTCGGAGAGCAGAATCCCCGCCGCCAAGCCAAAGGGGATGGCCAGTAGCAGGCCCACCCCGTTGAGGATGATCGTTCCCACGATGGCCTGGGCCATGCCACCGCCAAGCTCGCCTGGAGGCTTCTGAGTTTTGGTGAAGAAGTCCCAGTTGAGCGAAGTGAAACCCTCGATCAGGGCATAGCCGAGCAGCAAAAGCAGCGGTAAAGCGGCCAGAGCTGTGCCCAGCAGCAACAAAGCCACCATGACCCGGTCGCGGTTATAGCGAGCCTGCAAGCTTCTCATGCCCGTTGCCCCCCTACCTTGAAGACGTTGATCAAGTAGCTGGCCAGCAAGTTAACCACGAAGGCCACCAGAAAGAGGTAGAAACCCAGTGCGATAAGGCTGGAAAGGTGAATGTCGGTGACTGCTTCCTTGAATTCCAGGGCAATCACCGAGGGCATGGTAGTAGCAGGCCCGAAGAGCGGATAGAGCAGCGGGATGCCCAAAAGCTTGAGCATGATGTTGGTGTTGCCAATCACCATAGCCACGGCCATGGTCTCTCCCAGAGCCCGTCCGAGTGCCAGGATGACGCCTGCTAAAATCCCTCCTCGAGCATAAGGCAGCATGGCCAGGCGCATCACCTCCCAGCGTGTCGCCCCTAGGGCATAGGCAGCCTCACGCTGAGCTTGGGGCACCAGGCTGATGGCGTCTCGAGCTAGGGCCGTGGTGTAGGGAATGATCATGCTGGCGAGAATCACCACTGCGGTGAAGAAGCCATAACCGGAGGGGTTCCCCAGATACGGCAGAATGCCAGGGGCATGCTCCGCCGTCCATAGATACGCAGGAAGAAACAAGTTCTCTCGGAGGAACGGGGCAAGGACGAAGATCCCCCAGATGCCATAGACCACGCTGGGCACGGCAGCCATAAGATCTACCAGGTAATTAATGATGCCCACGAGCCACTTCGGAGCGTATTCCGCCGCATAGATTGCAGCGGCGATCGCGGGGAAGAGGGAGAGGAAAAGGGCGCAGAAACTAGTGAGCAAGGTGCCAACAAGATATGGCCAGGCCCCAAACTCCTCCTTGAGCGCGGGATCCCAGGTGGTTCCGGTGAGAAAGCCCCAAAAGCCAAAGCGCTCGATGGCCTGGGCTCCCCCCAAATAGAGGTAGTAGCCCAGTCCCAGGGACAGCGCCACTATCCCCAAGGCCAGCAACGTCACTACAACAACAAAAACACGGTCCCCCAGCATCCGGTAGAGGGCTGAGGGTCTTTTGAGTCGGGCGAGCGGAGCCTGCATAGTAAAAGCTTACAGGGGGAGGTGGTCCCTCCCCCAGCAGTGAACCTAGCGGCCTACGATGTCCTTGCCCAAGGGCTTGCCCTGGTAGGTGATGCGGGCGATGAGGGCCAGAGCCCGCTGCTGGGCCACGCTGGGCAAGCGTCCGTAGGTGAGGGGCTCGTTAAACTTCTGCCCATCGGTCACCATCCACTTCAGCAGTTCCACGAAGGCCCTGGCTTCGGCTTCGGATTTGAAGGCTTTGTTAGCGTCGAGCTTTTCGTAGACCAGTAGATAGGAGAAGCTGGCAACGGGGTAGCCATCGGGCGCGGCGGTGTTAGTCAGGGAGATACGGGCATCACCGGGCAGGGGCACGTTGGCCGCGGCAGCGATGGAGGGCAGATCGGCCAGCACGAAGCGGCCCGCCTTGTTCTGCACCGCACCGTAGGCGATCTTGTTCTGGACAGCGTAGGTCACCTCGTTGTAACCGATGGCCCCAGGGGTCTGGCGCACCACACCAGCCACCCCCTCGTTACCCCGCGCTCCCACCTTGTTGGGGGCCTTCCAGTCCACGCTGTTCCCCCGGCCCACCTTCTGGGCCCACTCCGGCGAAACCTTGCTCAGGTAGTCGGTCCAGACGAAGGTGGTGCCGGAGCCGTCGGAGCGGTGAGTCACGGTGATGGGGAGGGGGGGCAGCTTGACATCTGGGTTGAGCTTGGCAATGGCCGGGTCGTTCCAGGTCTTGATGTTGCCCAAGAAGATGTCAGCCAACACTTCACCGCTGAAGTTCAGGGGCTTGGTCAGGCCGGGAAGGTTGTACGTGGGCACCACCGCGCCTAAAACGAAGGGAATGTTGAGGGCGGCAGAGCCCGTGTTCTTGCGAATATCCGCCATCTGCTGGTCGTTGAAGGGGTTGTCGGAAGCCCCGAAGTGCACGGTCTGCTCGATGAACTGGCGCTGGCCGCCCCCGGAGCCGATGGACTGGTAGTTTACCCGCACCTTGCCGTCGGTCAGCTTGGCGTACTCGTCGAAGTACTTGGCCAGGATGGGGAAGGGGAAGGTCGCTCCGGCCCCGGTCAGGTTGACGGTTTGAGCCGAGGCCAACCCCGAAAGGGCAGCAGTAGCGACAGCAGTGGCTAAGAGCTTTTTCATACCAGATCCTCCACGGCCTCTAGCCTGCTTGGCGTGTGTCAGGGGATTGTCATAAGCGAGTCATAGCAGCCAAAGGCGTTGCCGGGCTTATTGTGCAAGCTCGAGCCGGATCGGCTTGGGCTGAAGTTCGGCCAGTTCCTGCAAGAGGCCATTGAGGCCGGCTGGATTGAGCCGGTAATAGGTCCAGCGTCCCGCCCGTATGGCTTCGATCAGGCCCGCCTCACGCAGGACCTTGAGGTGATGGCTGACGGTTGGCGCCGAGAGCCCCAGGCGATCTTCAAGGTGACAAAAGCAAACCCCATAGGCCGTGCCACAGCGCTCATCACGGAGGGTATGTTCATCGGGTAAGTCCGCCAGGATGCGCACCAGCTTGAGCCGCGCGGGGTCGGCCAGGGCTTTGAGACGGGCCACGGCGAGCTTTTCGTTCATGCAGGCTCAGTGTAACAGAGTTTGGCTCGAGCCGCGCAGTCAGTCAGTTCATGTTTTTTCGTGTGGCAAAGCCGTGCATAACGGTTCTAACATTGACATTTGCTGATTCAGTTTGATATATATAAAACGTCTTGCCCATAACAGAAGGAGGAATGCATGGCGGCAACGCTAAGCCGTAGAAGTGTTTTTAAGGTGCTTGCCGGTGTGGTTGCGGTTGCCAGCGGGGGAAAGGCCCAGTACGGCTATGCCCCCAGCCTGGCCTATCCGGCACTGAAGGTTGGCAACATCAACAACCTGCGGGATGGGCAGGCGGTCTACTTCAACTACCCCGATGGCTCGGCTCAGGGGGTGTTGGTCAAGCTGGGACAACGCGCCATCGGCGGGGTGGGCCGGGGTCGGGATATCGTGGCCTTTTCCGCCGCCTGTACTCACATGGGCTGCGGGGTGCAGTTCAAGGGCGGGCGCTTCGTTTGTCCGTGCCACTACTCCATGTTTGACCCGGCCAAGGCCGGGCAGTGCTACCAGGGACTGGCCAGTACGCCGCTGCCACAAATCCGGCTGCGCGTCGCGCAGAATGGCGACCTTCTGGCCCAGGGCGTGGTCGGCCTTATCTGGGGCCGGGCCCGCAATATCTAGGGGGTTCGAATGTCCTACGAACGCAGGGATCAGCTGCCCATTCCGCCCAGGAACGCCACCGTCCGCAATACGGTGTGCCAGTACTGCAACGTGGGCTGTGGGTACAAGGTGTACACCTGGCCGGTGGGCACGCAGGGGGGCCTCGAGGCCAGCCAGAATGCCTTTGGCGTCAACCTCAGCGCCCAGCCCCCCATCGCCGGGCAAACCTACTCCGAAACCATGCACTCCATCGTCACCAACAAGGACGGGGTGCAGTATCACGTGGTGATCGTGCCTGCCAAGGACTCCCCCATCAACCTCAACGGGGATCACTCCTCGCGGGGAGCGACCAATGCCATCGCCACCTTCTCGGAGGGCCGCGCCACCCGCGAGCGTCTGAAGTACCCCATGCTGCGGGTGGGAGACCAGTTCCAGGTCATCACCTGGCAGGAAGCCCTCAACATCCTGTGTGGAGTAGCCAAAGGCATCCGTGACAAGGACGGCAACGACGACAACATCGCGGTCAAGGCCTTCGACCACGGCGCCTCGGGAGCGGGGTTCGAAAACAACTACGGGGTGGGTTCACTGTTCTTCAAGGGCTTCAGCGTCAAGCACATCGCCATCCACAATCGCCCAGCTTACAACTCCGAGGTCTGGGGCAGCCGCGAGCGCGGGGTGCACGAGCTGAACTACGACGCCAGCGACGCCCGGCTGGCCGATACCATCGTGCTATGGGGAGCCAATACCTACGAAACGGGCAGCGTGTTCTACACCGAGCACATGCTGCCCAACCTGCGGGGGGCCACCATCCCCGAGAAGCAGCAAAGCCTCGAGCGCAACGAGCCGGTCGAGGCTGCCTATATGATCGTGGTGGACCCGCGCCGCACCAGCTCGCTCACCATCGCCCAGACCGCCGCGCCAGGCCGCACCCTGCACCTCAGACCCAACCTGGGCACCGACTACATCCTGGCCAACGCCATCGCCCGGGTGATCTGGGAGCGCGGCTACTACAACATGCAGTACCTGCAAAACCGCACCGACATGGCCAAGTTCGAGGAGTACAAGGCCAAGTCGCTCAAGCTGGGCACGCCCTATGCCGAGTTCATGGCCCAGGCTTCGCGCATCACCGGGGTTCCCAGAGCCGACATCGAGAAAGCCGCCGATTGGATCGCCAAGCCCAAAACTGGGGGCTTTAGGCGCCGCACCCTCACCATCTACGAGAAGGGCATGATCTGGAACATGAAAAACTACGACCAGATCGCAGCCCTGGTGCAGATGGCAGTGCTCAGCCAGAACATCGGCAGGCCCGGCACGGGCTGCGGGCGGCAGGGGGGACATCAGGAGGGCTACGTGCGCCCGCCCTCCCCCACTCCAGGCTCCATCTACAACGGCGGGCCGCCAGTCAACGTGGATAAGTACCTCACCGACGGAGGCGGCAAGCTGTACTGGGTGATCGGCACCAACCCCTACCTCTCCACCCCCAACAACCAGCTCTTCCGTAAGCGCATCCACGAGCGCACCAAGGCCCTGACCGACTACCTTGGCCAGTCGGGGGAGCCCGGCACGACGGAGGGATACGTGACCAAGGTGCTCGAGGGGCTCGAGGCCACGGGCGGGCTGTTTATGGTGGTGCAGGACCTTTACATGATCCACACCGCCCTCGACGCCCACCTGCTGCTCCCGGCGAGCGCCTGGGGTGAGGCCAACCAGACCTCTATCAACTGCAACAGCCGCCTGCTGCGCCTGTACGAGAAGTTCATGGACCCCCCCGGCGAGGCCAAGCAGGACTGGGAAATCTGCAAGCTGGTGGGGCTGCGGATGGCCGATCTGTACCGCAAGGACGGCAACGAGGCCGAAGCCCGCAAGTTCGAGTTCGGCAAGGGCTGGAACAAGGACGAGGACGTGTTCCTGGCCGGGGCCAGCGAGTTCCCCGACAACAACATTCCCGCCTCCGAAGAGGCCACCCTGCCCGCCGAGTGCTACAAGGGCGTGACCTATGCTTTCCTCAAGCAAGTAGGGCAGCAGGGTATCCGCACCCCGGTCCGCATGGAAAACGGCAAGCCGGTAGGAACCCTGCGTCGCTACAGCACCAAGTTCGGCACCAAGGACGGCAAGTTTAGCTGGTACGGCACCGACGACTGGGAAGGCTATCCCCCCGAAGTGCAGAAGTACCTCGAGGGCGACATGGCCCAGAAGTACCCCTTCTGGATGACCACCGGACGCGCACAGGTCATTTGGCAGACCATGTACAACGACCGCTTCCTGCCTGAGAAGATGCTGACCCTACCCCTGCCATATATCGAGTTGCATCCGCAGGACGCCCAGCGCCTGAGCATCAAGAGCGGGGACATCGTGGAAGTCTGGAACGAGGAGGGCAACGGCACCTTCATGGTCTACGTGACCGATGCGGTGAAGCCCGGTCTGATCTTCGCCCTGCAATACCACACGCGGGGAACGTCCAACAGCATGGTCTCGGGCTACACCGACCCCAAGACCACCATCCCCTGGTACAAGGGCACTCGAGTCGCCATCCGCAAGCTCTCCGGGGGGCTCCCCGACGTGACCAGCAACACCAGCCTGTTAGCCCAGAACAAGTTCGATTAGACCCACTTCAAGCCCATAGCTACCCCCACTCCCTGGCAGGAGTGGGGGTTATCTGGCTGTGGGCCGACTCGAGGCTCCATCGGCTCGAGCAGGCAGTCGCATTCACACGCCATTCACACAGCCTGCCCCCACCCTTCACAGTCCTCGCCCTACCCTTTGGCCAACGCTCAGGCTCCCCTGGGCGCCAAAGGAGAATGCAATGGAAGCGATGATGGGATATGGAGGCTGGGGCTTCGGGCTGGCATTCCTGAACTTCCTGGGCCTGCTGCTGTTCTTCATCTTCTTGTTCTGGGCCTTCCACTTCTTCGTGTGGGGCCGTCCAAGCTGGCGCGGAGACTGGAGGCACATGCGTGGACCTCTTGCGGGCGACGAGGCCCTCAAGGCCGCCCGTGAGCGCTTTGCCAAAGGCGAGATCAGCCGGGAAGAGTACGAGCGAATCAAGGCCGGGCTCGAGCAGGAGCAGGCTCCTGACGATTGGAAGACCTTCTGGCACCGCGACAGCGCGCTGGAAGTGGCCCGCCTGCGCTTCGCCAGGGGAGAGATCACGCTCGAGGAGTTCGAAGTCATCAAAAAGGGCCTGCAGAACTAGGCAGCACCAGGGGCTTCGCTTCACCTTGGGGCGGTAAAACACGAGAAGGCACCGCACCCCGGATCCGACGGGTAAGACGCTGTACATTTGCCGAGGCTTCAGTGCAGTAAAACTGCTTTGTTTTTTTCAGGAGGATGTATGGCGGCACAGCCACCGCAGTTCAAAATCCCCCAACTCACCCCGCAAGAACGCTTGTTTACATTGCTGGGCACACTCCTGGGCCTGCTGCTGGCGGCCCTCGACCAGACCATCGTGGCCACCGCGGGCCCCGCCATCCAGCGCGACCTGCGCATCGAACCCTCGCTATACGTCTGGATCACCACGGCCTACCTGGTGACTTCGACGGTCTTCGTGCCCATCTACGGCAAGCTCTCCGACCTCTACGGTCGCAAACCCGTGCTGATCACGGCCATCGGCATCTTCCTGCTGGGCTCGCTCTTGTGCGGGCTCTCGCAGAGCGCCCTTCAGCTCATCCTCTTCCGCGCGCTGCAGGGCCTTGGCTCGGCGGGGCTGTTCACCACGGCCTTCGCTATCATTGCCGACATCTTTCCCCCCGCGGTGCGCGGGCGCTACACCGGGCTTTTTGGCGCGGTGTTTGGGCTCAGCAGCGTGGTCGGGCCGCTGGTAGGCGGCTTCCTCACCGACAACGTCGGCTGGCACTGGGTCTTTTTCGTCAACCTGCCCATCGGAGCGGTGGCCCTGGCCTTCATCTTCGCCCGCATGCCGCTGCTGTGGCTCTCCCAGCACAGGCCAGTGATCGATTACCTAGGAGCCATGTGGCTGCTGGTGTTCACCGTGCCCCTGTTACTGGCACTGTCGCTGGGCAAAACCCAGGTCAATCCTGGTGAAACCGGCTATCTGTGGGGCTCCTGGCAGATTTTGGGTATGTTCGCGCTGGCGCTGGTAGGGCTGGTGGCCTTCCTGCTGACCGAGCGGCGGGTTAAGGAGCCTATCCTCCCGCTCTCGCTCTTCGCCAACCGCACCTTCGCCGTGGGGAACGCTGCCGCCTTCGTACTGGGGGCGGGCTTCCTGGCGGCCATCGTGTTTTTGCCCTTGTTCATGGTGATCGTGGTGGGGCTGTCGGCCACCAACTCCGGTCTCACCATCACCCCCCTCACCTTAGGGATCGTCTTCGGCAACGTCATCTCGGGCCAGTTGGTCTCGCGCATCGGACGTTACAAGCCCCTGATGCTCGCCGGGATCTTCATCCTGGCCACGGCTTTCGTGATCATGGGCTTCACCCTCACGCCCGAGTCTACCCAGGCCGAGGTCACCCTCAAGATGATCCTGATGGGGCTAGGGCTCGGCCCGGCCATCCCGCTCTACACCCTGGCCATCCAGAACGCGGTCCCCCCGCACATGACCGGCGTAGCCAGCAGCTCAGCGCTGTTCTTCCGCTCCATGGGCTCGACCATCGGTGTCGCCATCCTGGGCAGCATCTTCGCCAACACCTTCAGCACCCAGCTCGCCCCGCGCCTCCAGGCCGCCACCGCCGACCTCCCCCCGGCCCTGCGCGCGCAGTTGCGGTTTTCCGGCAGTTCGGCAAGCAGCGAGGCCGGGGCCCAGCTCTCCTTCGATGCCCGGAAGATCAAGGCTCAGATCGCCCAGCGCTTCGAGGAGCAGAGAAATACCCTGAAAGCCGCCCTCGAGACGAACGACCCCCAGGCCGTGCAAAAGCTCCTGGCCGACCCCAGCACCCCCGACAGCCTGCGGCGGATGCTGGCGAGCAGCGTGGAGGAATCAGTCAGGAAGGGTGCTCTGAGCCAGGCCACCACGGGCCTCGATGAAGCGCAGCAGAGCGCCTTCGCCACCGTGGATAGGGTCGAGATCGCGCTCAAGCAGGCTCTCACCACCGCTATTCGGCAGGTCTACCAGATCGGCATCCTGATCGTGCTGCTGGGGCTGACGGTGACCCTCTTCATCCCCGAGTTGCCCCTGCGCCGGACCAACGCGCCCGCTGCCGCCGTGGCGGACTGAAGCCCATGACCCGCCTGGTCCCCATTCAGATCCTGGCCCTGGCTTTCCTGCTGGGGCTGGGGCTGCACCTCGTCCTACCGGGGCGCTTCACCCCGCTTGCGGGGCTGGCCGCGGTCCTGATCACCGTGGCGGTTGGCCTCGCCGGCTGGGCCGTGGCCGAGTTCCGCAAGCACGACACCCCCATCGAGCCCACCACCCTGCCCAGGCAGTTGGTGACCAGTGGACCCTACCGCTACAGCCGCAACCCCATCTACCTGGGGATGCTGCTCTTCTTGCTGGGCGTGGCCGTGTGGATGGGCTCGGTGCCCATGCTGGCCGCGCCTGTGGCCTTCTGGCTGGCGATGAACTATGGCTACATCCCCCAGGAAGAGGCCAAGGTGGAGCGAACCCTGGGCACCCCTTATGCCGAATACCGCCGGAAGGTGCGGCGATGGCTGTGAACGCCACCATCCTGATCGTCGAAGACGAAGCCCGCCTGGCCGAGATCCTGGAGGACTACCTGCGGCGCGAGGGCTTTACCTCGAGGGCAGACCCACGGCCTCGTAGAGGCTGCGCTCCTCGTCGGCCTCGAGCGGCCTGGATTCCCCTATGGCCAGGTCGGAGGGGAGGGCGAGCGGCCCGAAGGCGATGCGCCTGAGGTAGGTGACGTGGTTGCCCCGCGCGGCGAACATGCGCTTGACCTGGTGGTACTTGCCCTCGCGGATCACCAGCTCGACCTTGCGGGGATCGGCATGAAGGCTGAGCTCGGCGGGCTGTAGGGGCTCGCCGTCGAGTTCGAAGCCCAGGGCGAAGGCTTCCACGTCGGCGGGAGTGGCGGGAGAGGCGAGTTCGGCGTAATAGCGCTTTTTCACCTTCCAGCGAGGGTGGGTCAGGCGGTGCAGCAGTTCGCCGTCGGTGGTCAAGAGCAGCAACCCCTCGGTGTCCTTGTCCAATCGGCCCACCGGCATCCAGTCGTCGCGCTGCCACTCCTCGGGCAGCAGTGCGGTGACGGGCTGGCCGTCGCGGTCGCCGGTGGAGGTGATGTACCCGGCGGGCTTGTGCAGCATGAGGTGGAAGAAGGCCCGGTAGACCACCTCCTCGCCGTTCACCTCGATGCGGCAGAGGGTGGGGTCGAACTTAAACGCCGCGTCACGGACTAGCTGCCCGTCGATATAAACCAATCCGGCTCGAGCCAGCCGGTGAATCTCCTTCCGACTGCCCAGCCCCAGGTGGGCCAGCACTTTATCCAGCCGCTCCTTCGCCATGCCCAAAAAGAAAAGGCCCGGACGCCTCCGGGTTCGATAAATTCATGTTACCGGCTTATGCAGTATGCGTCAAGCTTTTGCAGGCCAGGGACACAGCCGCTTGGGCATCCGTTGGCACTTCCACGGCAAAGCGGGTGGATGCTCGGTTTACCGGGAATTGCCCAGGGTGTAGGTCTTTACCTTGGCACCCGATGCACCGCTTAGCGGCTCCCCGGCTCGAACTCGGCCTCGAGCACCCTGCTAAACTCCTGCCGCAGCCGCCGGGCCGCGTCCGGGTGGCCCGCCTGCTGGTGCCAGCGGATGAGCCGCTGGTAGGCTTCCTCGGCCAGGGGATCGCGCTCAATCACCCGCTCTAAGAGGGCGATGGCGGCCTCGAGGTTTCCTTGCCCGGCCTCCTGCTCGGCCAGATCTTCCAGGGCCTGCAAGTAACGGTTCTCCAGGTGCTGGCGCTCGAGCTGGGCCCAGTCCACTCCGGGCAGAAGCTCACCCCGGTACAGGGCCACCGCTTCGGCCAGGCGGCCCTGGCGCAGCTTCTCGCTGAAGGCCTCCACATCGGTCCAGAGCGGATAAGGCGGATCGAAGCAGTAGCCCCCGCCGTAGGTAAGGACGATGCCTGAGCCCAGGGCCCGGCGAAGCTGCCAGACGAGGGTTTGCAGCGTCGGGCGCATGTCCTCGCTCGAGTCCGGCCACAGGGCCTGGGCGATCTGCTCGGGGCTCACGGTAGCCCCCCGGCGCAGGGCCAGATAGGCCAGAAGCCTCAGGGCCAGCGGCCTGAGACCGGACGGCTGACCCCCTGGCCCTTTCAGCTCGAGGGCCCCCAGCATGCGCAACTCCAGCCCCGCCGCCAGCGTCGAGGCGCTGAGGGAGGGGTTCCCGGCCCTCGGCCAGGCTGCAAGCAGGCCTTCCTCCTCCCGCAACAGGTGGTCGAAGCCGTGGTCCTCGATGAGGTCCAAAGCCTTCTGCCTCAGCGTGGGGTCGTGGCTCCTGGAGGCCGCGTAGAGCAGGGCCTGGGCCTGGTAGTAGAGGTTGGGCCCCTTCAGAACCTCGGCCAGCGCCGAGTCCAGAGCCTGGGCATCGCCTTCCAGCATCGCCCGGTGAACCCGCACCAGCCCCACGAAGGCCGGGTCGCCCGAGGCGGCGAAGCGGAGGGCCTGTTCGGCGGCCCGCCGGGCAGCGGCCATTTCCCCCCGGCGGCGGTGCAGCACGGCGAGGCCGTGATAGGCGTGGAGCAGGCCGGCGGAAGCCTGGAGGGCCTCCAGCGCGGCCAGGGCCTGGCGGTAGTGCTCCACCGACCCCTCGCCGACGTCGCGGAGGGTATCGGCGCTCTCCCGGGCGATGAGGGCCAGGAGGTGGGTCAGGCCCACGCGCTCGGCCAGCCGGCGGGCCTGGGCGAGGGCCCCCTGGGCCCGGCGGTGCATCCCGGCCTGGTTCAGGGCCAGGGCCAGGTTGTACAGCACCACCGCCTCTCCCCGCAGGTTGCCCAGCCGCCGCTGCATCAAGGCAGCCTGCTCCAGCCGCTCGGCGGCAGCACGGGGGCGGCCCCGGGCCAGGTGGAGCAGGGCCAACTGCCCCAGCACGCTGGCGTAGCCGGGCTGGTGCGGCTTGAAGCCCTCCAGGGCCTGGTTCAGCGTGGCCTCGGCCTCCTCCAGCCGTCCCAGCCGCAGGTAGGCCGCGCCCAGCAGGTGGCGCACGATGCCCAAAGTAAGGGTCTGCCGGGGCCGGGCGGCGAGGGCGGCCTCGAGGGTGGCTGCCTCCTCGCTCCAGCGGCCCTGGGCCTGGTGCACCCCCGCCACCACCACCAGGGCCAGGGCCCGCAGGTCAGGATCGCCAGCCTGGGCAGCACGAGTGGCCTTGGAGAGGGCGATGGCATAGTTGCCGGAGCCCCAGGCGATATAGGCCTCGATGCGAAGGAACTCCGGGCGCTCGCGGTAAGCCTCGGGGAAGCGCTGGAGGTAAGTTTCCAGCGTGGCGGCCTGACCCTCGCGGTAAACCCTGTCGGCGGCCTGGGACAAGCAGGTGAGGGCCAGCTCCCAGTCCTGGGCCTCCAGGGCGTGCGGCGCGGCCCGGAAAGGCCGGAAGGCCCGCAGCAGCACCTGGGCCGCGCGACCCTCGAGTTCCCGGCGCTCCCTGGGGGTCTCGTCGAGCTTGGAGAGCAGGAAGTCGCGGAAGAGCGCCGGGTAGCGGTAGCCCTGGCCCACCTTGCCGGGTGGCTGCAGCGGCACCCCGGCGGCCTGTAGCGTCTGCAGCCTGCGGGCTGAGCCGCTGCGGCCCAGCAGATCGTCGCACTCCTGGGGGAAGAGTTCCTCCAGCACCGCCGTCTGCAGCACGAAGCGGCGCTGGGCGGGCGTGAGCGCCGGCCAGACCTCGGCCTCGAGGTAGCCCGAGAGGGGAGGCAGCCGGCCCGTCACCTGCTCCGCTTCCCCACCCCGCTCGAGGGCCTGCGCCATCAGCCGCAGCGCCAGGGGCCAGCCTTCGCTGCGCTGCATGGCCCGCTCCAGGTGCTCCCCGGCATGGCGGCCCAGGAGGGCTGCCGCTTCGTCCGGGTTGAAAGCCAGGTCCTCGGCCTCCAGGAGGGTGGCCCGACCCTCCGCCAGCCAGCGGGTGATGGGCAGGCTGGGCTCAGCCCGCGCGAGCAGGAGCAGGTGGGCTCCGGGCTCGAGACCCTCGAGCAAGGCTACGAGGGCCCGGTCGAGCTCGGCGTCGCCAAGCCGGTAGTTCTCGAACACCACATCCCCCGACCCGCCGGGTAGAACGTCCCCTGGCTCGAGCCAGCGCACACCGGAACGCTGCGCCGCCCACTGCGCGGCCAGTACCGTCTTGCCGTAGCCGGCGGCTGCCCGCAACAGCACCAGCGGGCCCTGAGCCCGGTCAATGGCCTGGATCAGGCGCGGCCTGGGGATGGCCCAGGCCCAACCCTGCCCACTGGACGACATACCTCCAGTCTAGCCGTGTTGAGCGCTTGTTGAGGGCAGGGTGGCAGGGTAGGAGACGGGGGAATAGCCATGCGAAGACTCGCGAAGGCGGTAGTCGGTTTTGGGCTCACCCTGCTGCTGAGCCTCTTAGGGGCCTGTAACAGTTCCCAGCCGGGCGGGCAGGGCGGCGTTTGGGATCAGTCGAACTGGGATGGCGCCAGCTGGCAATAGGAGTGAGGGAGGAGTAATGCGCGGTGGAAACCTGAAGCACTTCGTGCTGGGAGCGGCCCTGGCCGCCTCGGGGCTTTACGTGGTGGCGGTGAGCCTGCCCCACACCTTCGTTCCGGGAACGCCCATCAAGGCCAGCGAGGTCAACGCTAACTTCAGCGCGCTGAAGACCGCGGTGGACACGCTGGAGAGCGGCAAGCAAAACCGCGTGAACGGCACCTGCGCGGCGGGCTCGGCGATCCGGGTCATCAACGCCGATGGCAGCGTGACCTGCGAGGCGGTGAGCGGCGGCGGGGACGCGGGCTGGAAGCTCACGGGCAACGCAGGGACCAACCCCACCAGCAATTTCCTGGGCACCACCGATAACCAGCCCCTGGTGCTCAGGACGAACGACGTGGAACGGCTGCGGGTGGACACGGGGGGCAACGTGGGCATTGGCACGGCCAGCCCCGGCGCCAAGGCCACCGTCGCGGTGAGCGAGGGGAGCCTGGCCCTGCGGCTCCTGTCCGGCCTGAGCGCCTTTCTCGACGTCAAGCCAGTTGGGGGCACACAAACCATATTGGACACAGTCAACAACCGCGACCTGGTCTTTTCGGTGGGCACGGGCAACGTCCAGGTGTTGCGGGGGGTCACCAGCGTCCCTGCGACCTTCGCCGGGCTGGAGGCCCACAACTTCACCACCGCTGGCGAAGCTGCGCTCTTCCGCACCGACAGCGCGGCCAACGCCAACGCGGTCTTGAAGCTGATCAAGCACAAGGACTCGAGCGGGAACTTCCTCGAGTGCGAGGCCCAGGGGCAAGCGCGGAAGTGCCACATCAACAAGGACGGCACCTTCGTGGCCGGCTCGGACTTCGCCGAAGCGCTGCCCGCCCTGGGCGACAAGGCTGACTTCACCTCTGGAGACGTGCTGGTACTGAGCGCGCAGACGCCAGGCCGGGTCGAGCGCTCCAGCCGCCCCAACGACCCCCGCGTGGCCGGGGTGTACTCCACCCGGCCGGGCATCCTGGGCGCGGAGAAAGGCGACGGCGTCACCCGCGTGGACGCCAGCGACGTGCCGGTAGCCATCGTGGGCATCGTCCCCACTAAGGCCAGCGCCGAGAACGGCCCCATCGAGGTCGGCGACATGCTCACGACCTCGAGCACCCCCGGCCACGCCATGAAAGCCTCGCCGGTGTTGGTGAGCGGCGTTGCGGTCTATCCCGGCGGCATCCTCATCGGCAAGGCCCTCGAGCCCCTGAGGGAGGGAACGGGCCTGATCCGGGTGCTGGTGACGCTGCGCTAAGGCTCCGTGGTGGGTCGGCTATGGGAAACTCGAGCCGGCCCGCCAT
This sequence comes from Calidithermus roseus, assembly GCF_003574095.1. GTDB lineage: Bacteria > Deinococcota > Deinococci > Deinococcales > Thermaceae > Calidithermus > Calidithermus roseus. Next base: position 24,811 of record NZ_QWLA01000013.1, on the reverse strand, counting down.
ATCCCTAGGAGCGGAGGTTATGCCAAACCACAAAGCGTAGCCTCCGGGACACATCGGTTACTGCACTCACCAGGAGATTCCATGGAGGTTTCATATGGGCATATTTTCGTGGATCAGGAGACACATCGTTCAGACCGGCGGCTCGAGGTGGCCCCTGGTGCTGCTGGCAGGGATCGCGCTTTTCGGTTGCCGCCCAGCCGAACCAACCCCGTCGGATGATGAGCCCGCGTCTGCCGCGCAGGTGAGCGTGACAGGCGTCGATAAAACCAGCTTCAACGCCACTGGCAGCACGGTGAAGTTCGCGATCTCCGGCGAGACCCTCGACACCGCGCCGGGCAGCGTGCTGGTGCTGCACAACGACGCCAAGGTCCCCGACGCGGCAGTCCAGGTCACGAGCACCGAGGTCACCCTCCCCTCCGTCGCCGAGGAAGGGCTCAACGAACTCACCCTCATCGCCCGCGACAGCAAGGGGCTGGGCATCACCTACGAGACCCGCTTCTGGGCTGGCAGCCAGAGCCTCTTGGTCCAGGTGGTGAATCAGGGCGGCCAGCCCGTCACCGACGCTGCTGTGACCATCCGGCTCAACGACGATCAGAGCGTGCGCGCCCAGGCCACGAGCGGCGGAGGCCAGGCGACCTTTACCAACCTCCCCGACCGAACCTTCATCCTCGAGGCCAAGGACAGCAGCAACCGCTTCGCCTCGCTGGCCGCCATCATCGGGGATTCGCCCAAGCTGGTGCTGAGAGGCTTTGACCCACCCAGCGCCGTAGACAACAACGACTTTAGCCAGGGCACCAATGGCTGGAAGCTGGATACCGACGGGGATGGAAAGGCTCCGGTAGAGATCGTTCCCCACGTGGAAGGGAGCATCAGCAGCATGCCCGCCAGCGCGGCAACCCTGCCCCGGCTCGAGCGGAGGCCAGGTTTCATCGCTCCAGCCCCCTGGACGCGAGCCGCAACCGCTCCCCAGGCTGACGACATGGACCTAGTGCTCAACACCTCCGGCGAAGGGCCACAGTCCATCTCCCGCACCTTCACCATCAAGCCGGGAACCAAGAACGTCACGGTGCGCTACCGCTTCATCACCAGCGAGGTGCCCGGCGGCTATTTCGGCACCAAGTACAACGATTACTTCAGCGTTTCCATCCGCAGCCAAAAAGGTGGCGGCGCGGTCGCGGAGAGCAACAGCATGAACGGGCTGGGCCTGTCGGCCTTCGACGCCAGCGGAGCGACGGCCTGGCGGGAGCAGGACCTGCCGGTGGACGAAGAGGGCGACACCATCCAGGTGGATCTGACCGTGGCCAACGTGGCCGACGACCTCCTGGACTCCCAGGTGGTAATGGACATCGTCGAGGAGAAGAAGCTCAAGATCACCAAGCTGCAACTCAACGACATCGACAACACCGCGCTCCAGTACCTGAGCACCTCGGCGCACACCTACTTCAGCGGTAACACCCGCATCCACGGCACCATCACGGTCGAGGGAGCCAAGGACGACTCGCTTACCTCGCTGGAACTCGAGGTGCTCGAGGGAGGCGCGGTAGTGGCCAGGGCCAACCTGGCTGCCGGGGCCCAGGGAACCCTGCTCACCACCTTTGGCGACGACGAGAAGGTGGAGATCACCAACTCGCAACTGCTCTTCGAACTCCCCTCAGCCCAGGCCGCCGCCGTCAACCAGCAGAACAACGGCAACCTCACCCTGCGCGCGCGGGCCAAATCCCAAAATGGCGAGGAGGCCACCAAGGAGTCCGGTGCGGTGCAGAAGCTAGTGCGCTACACCGGCAACAACCGCTACGGTGGCCGCGACGAGGGGGTGGGGGGCGATGATTGGGTCAAACCCAGCGTCAGGACCGTGATCGAGCACTTCGCCGGTCTTACCTGGGGCGACTTCAGCAACATGAATGGAGGGCAGTTCGCACCTCACCAGACCCACAACGACGGCAACGATGCCGACGGCTGGTTCAACGGCTACAACGCGCGGGACGCCGCGACCGCCCAGACCATCCTCGGCCACCTCAACGACGCCACCTACGGCTCGCGCATCCTCACCGTCTACGTCACGTACCAGCAGGCTAACGGCAACGCCTTCTGGGAGGCCATCCGGGACGTGACCCTCAACGACGGGCGGCAGGCGCGCGACGTGATTCGACCCCTAGGAGGACACACCACCCACTTCCACTGGATCGTGTCGGAATGAATCCAGTCCCGATCGCCCACCCCTGGGGCGCACACGATAGCAAGTGGTCCATCGAAGCCCGATCTGGGGATCTCCCAGTGCGACGGGAACAGAAACTGGGGCGAAGCAAGGTGGTCTGCGATGAAGCAACTCCTCGCACTCCTGGCGCTGGGTTCGCTGGCCCAGGGGGAAGGAGCCGGTCGGATCAGCCGGGCAGTGCTGTCGGCCAGCAGGGAGGGGCCTGACGCCAGGGTATTCCCCGCGAGCCTCGAGAAGCTCTGGCTGCGGCTGGAGCTCGAGGGAGTCCCCCCGGACACCCCACTCACCTGCGCCTTTCTGGCCGAGAAGGCCCAGGCAGCCCCGCCGGAGCACGAACTCGACCAGGCGAGGCTCGAGGTGGGCGGCCTGGTCAACCGCGTAACCTGCAACCTGAACCGGCCCCAGCAGGGCTGGCCGCCAGGGGCCTACCGGGTGGAGGTATACCTGGGAGATGGCCCAACCCCCACGCTGCAGATCCGCTTTCAGATCGTACCCTGAGGGTCGTCGGCGACTTCTTCGGAAGCCCCCCTCAGCCCGCCACCAGGGCGCTGGCCTCGCGGGTTTCGAGCTGGTTATAGAGGGGCCGGGCGATGAAACCACCGCCTAGCAGCCGGTTTCCCTGGTAGAGCACCATGCTCTGCCCCGGCGTCACGGCGAACTGCGGCTGGGAGAGCCTCACCTGCATCCGGCCATTCTCGAGCCACTCGAGCCTGCCCGGCACGGCCCTGGTGCGGTAGCGCACCTGCACCTCCAGGGTCTCGGGCAACTCCTCGGCTTCGACCAGCAGGTTGACCTCTCTCGCCTCGAGGCCCCCCCACAAGCAGGCCTCGCGCGGCCCCACGATCACCTCGTTGGTGGCGACGTTGACCCGTACCACGTAGCGCTCGAGGTGGGTCTTGAAGAGCCCCAGGCCCTTCTTCTGCCCCACGGTGTAGAACTGCGCCCCGTGGTGCTCCCCGATCACCTCGCCGGTCTCGAGGTCCACCAGCGGCCCCGGCCTGGCGGTGAGGTGATCGGCCAGGAAGTCCTTGAGGTTGCCCTGCACGAAGCAGATGTTCTGGCTCTCGGGCTTCTTGGCGGTGGGCAGGCCGAAGCGCTCGGCCAGCGCGCGCACCTGCGGCTTCTCCATGTGCCCCATCGGGAAGAGCATGTGGGGGATGGCCTCCCTGGGCACACCCCACAGGAAGTAGGTCTGGTCCTTGCGCGGATCACCCCGCAGCAGGGCATTCCCCTCGCGGATGACGTAGTGCCCGGTCGCCACGTAGTCGCAGCCCAGCATGCGGGCCTTCTTCAGCAAGGAGTCGAACTTGACCCGCGTGTTGCAGTTGACGCAGGGGTTAGGGGTCTCCCCCGCCTGGTATCCCGCGATGAAGGGATCGATGATCTTCTGTTGGAACTCCTCGCGATAGTCGAGGAGGTAGAAGGGCACCCCCACGATATCCGCCACCCGCCTCGCCTCGTAAGCGGCATCTGGCGAGCAGCAGGTCTCGAAGCAGTCGTCCTTCTTGCCGTCAGGCCAAAAGCGCATCATGGCCCCGATCACCTCGTAGCCCTGCTCCTTGAGCAACGCCGCCGAGACCGAGGAGTCCACCCCCCCGGACATGGCTACGAGCACGCGAGCCTTACCCACAAGGATTAAGTCTACCCGATGGCTTTAGGAAGTAGGGCACACTTCCAATTCGTCGGTAGCTGATGGTCGATAGTCGATAGCCAAAAGCGAAAAGCGTATGGCTTGTGGCGTGTGGCTCGTGGTTTGTCGAGAGTCGAGGGCCAAAGCCTCTCGCGTCTTGCGTCTCGTGTACGACGTAGGACGTACGACCCATGCTCGGCGTTCAGCGTTTTGCGTACGACATCATTCACGCCACCGGAACCGCCTCCGGCTTCTTCTCCCCGATGGCCGCTTTGGTGCTCTCGATGGCTACTTCGATCATGTCGTCGGTGGGCTCCTTCACGGTGAGCATCTGGAAACGGAAGCCAAAGCCACGCAGCAGGCGGGAAAAGGGGTCGCCGTGGCTGGCGGTGAAGCGCAGCAGTTCGAAGGCCACGCCGGCCACGATGGGCAGGAACAGCACGCGGGCCCCCAGACGCCAGGCTATGTTGTCCTGACCCGGTAGCACGCTGTAGACCACGATGCTCGCCAGGATCACAAAAGCGATGAAAGTGGTGCCGCAGCGGGGATGGTAGGCCGGTTGGGCCCGCACGTTCTCAACGGTGAGGGGCAGGTCTCGCTCGTAAGCCGCGATGGCCTTGTGTTCAGCCCCGTGGTACATGAAAAAGCGCTTGATGTCGGGCAGGCGGCCAATGAACAGCAGGTATCCCACCAGGATGGAAGCCTTGAAGACCCCGGCCAGGGCGTTGTACCAGACCGGATAACGCGCAGCGTCGATGATGAAGCCGGAAAGCAAGCCCGGTAACACGATGAAGATCAGGACCCCGATGACTGCCGAGACAGCCATGGTGGTATAGAGCGCCCCTTTGGAGAGTTGCTCCTCCTCTTCCCCAGCCAGCTGCGCGCTGCGCGAGAGTGCGCGATAAGACACCGACATGGCGTCGAACAGCGCGACCACCCCCCTCAGCAGGGGCAACCTGGCCCAGGCGTACTTCTTGGAGAGGGCGATCTCCTCGTGGCGCTCGGTGTGAATCTGGCCGTTGGGCAAGCGCACGGCCAGGGCCCAGGCCTCGGGGGACTTCATCATCACCCCCTCGAGGGCTGCGCTGCCGCCGAGGGTATTCTTGGGGTTGGCCTGGGCAGTAAAAGCCGCACCCACACGGGCCCAGAAGCTCAAAGCCGCTTCATGCAGGGAAGGCCGTGGAAGCGCGAAGGGCGATTTCGTCCTCATCCGTTCGATTATACGCATCCGATTTTGAGGAAAAAGCCAGGGTAATCTCAGCTTTCTCTCAAAATCGCTGTGGTATGCTCCCGAAGTATGGAAATTACAGTTAAATCCGCCCGTAGATATGTGGACGAGATACCTGCCCCGCTGACTGTCGCCGGATATTGGGGCGGTGAACTCACCGAGGAGGCCAAAAAGCTCGATACCAAGAGCGGGGGGCAGCTCAGCCGGGTCCTCGACGAGCTCAAATACAAGGGGGAATTTGGCGAAACCCTGTTGCTGCCGCTGGGGGAGCAATTCGTACTGCTGTTTGGGCTGGGCCGCAAGCGCGGGGTGAGCCTCGAGACCGTGCGGCGGGCCGGGGCCAAGCTGGTACACGAGATCACCCGTCTAGGCTTCAAGGAAGCGGTCACAGAGACTTTCTTGGCCGAGAAATTCGGGAAAAAACAAGCCAGCTATGCCCTGGCCGAGGGGGCCCTGCTTGGCGCTTATGAGTTCAAGAAATACAAATCCGATCCGGAAATCAAGAAACTGCGCCTGTGGTTGGCGCGCTCATCCGGGCCGGCGGTAGACCGGGCCGAGATCGTAGCCGAGGCCGTCAACTACGCCCGTGACCTGGTCAACGAGCCCCCCAACGTCCTGACCCCTGCCGAGCTGGGCGAGCGGGCCAAGGAGCTGGCACGGGAGGCGGGGCTCGAGGTCGAGGTCTGGGATGAGCGGCAGATCCAGCAGGCGGGGATGGGAGCCTTCTACGGCGTGGCCCAGGGTTCGGTGAACCCTCCACGCTTCATCCAGCTTACCTACCGGCCCCAGGCCAAGCCCTCCAGGGTGGTGGCCCTGGTGGGCAAGGGCATGACCTTCGACACCGGGGGCTATTCCCTCAAACCCAGCGAATCCATGCTGACCATGAAGTGTGACATGGCCGGAGCCGCCGCCGTGCTGGGCACCATGCGGGCCATCGCTCGGCTCCAACCCGACTGCGAGGTGCGTGCTTACGTGGCGGCTGCCGAGAACATGATCTCAGGGACAGCATACCGCGTCTCCGACGTGCTCAAGAGCCTTTCGGGCAAGACCGTCGAGGTGCTCAACACCGACGCCGAGGGTCGCCTTACCCTGGCCGACGCCATCACCTACGCCGACCGCGAGGGCGCCGAGTCCATTATCGAGCTCTCAACGCTGACCGGTGCCTGCGTGATTGCCCTGGGCGACAAGGTGGCGGGGATGTTCAGCACCGACACCCGGCTGGGACGCGAGGTACAAGAAGCAGCCGAGCGCGCCGGGGAAAAGGTCTGGCCGATGCCTCTGGAAGAAGAATACCGTGAGATGATCGTCTCGAACACTGCCGACCTCAAGAACGTGCACGGGCGCAGCCGCCACGGCGGAGCCATCGTGGCCGGGCTGTTCCTGGCCGAGTTCACCGAGAAGCCGCTGGTTCATCTCGACATCGCCGGGCCCGCCTACAGCGAGCGCCCTCACCCGCTGGGACCGGCGGGAGGCGTGGGCTTCGGGGTGCGCACCCTGGTCGAGTTGCTAAGCCCCAGCCCTCTGAACGAGGAATAGTCCCACAAACAACAAGGGGCACAGCGCGCTGTGCCCCTTGCCATCGGTGCCGCATCTACTGGCAGTTGGGGCACACCCCACGCAGCTCGAGGCGGGCATCTTCGATGAACCAGCCCGTACGCGACTCAACGGCCTTCTTGACCGGCTCGGGATCGAACTCGGGCAGGTCCTTGGCCAGCAGGTCCTCGATGGTGCCACATTGCACGCAGAACAGGTGGTGGTGCTTCTCGGTAAAGCCGTCGTAACGGGTGTTGCCCTGCTGGTCCTTGAACTCCCACAACAAACCCGCGTCGCGCAGCACCTGGAGGTTGAGGTACACGGTAGAAAGACCAATGGCGTACCCCTTCTTCTTCAGGCTCTGGTACAGCTCCTCGGGGGTGGGGTGGGCGTTCTTCTTGTCCAAGAAGGACAGGATGCGCTCACGCGGCATCGTGTGGCGCAAGCCCACGGTTTTCAGCCGACTGCGGAAAGTATCGCGTTCTTTTGTTCTAGCCATCTGTCGTCCCTCCTATGGGTACCAATCTGAGTATAATCCAGTTTGCTTCAAAATGCATGTTCAGCAGCACATGAGGCTTCTCGATTGCATAAACTCAGAATCGAGTCATATGCATGCCTAAGGCCGCTTGGTCCAGGTTTATATCAGGAAGCTGGTTTATACTGAGAACACCGTGGAGCGGCCCGTCTACCGAGTTCTTCATCTGATTTTCGCCCTGGGTTCGTTGCACATGCTGGGCCTGATCGGCCTCGAGGCCAAGCGTTTTCTCGATCTCCGCCAAGAACGCGCGCTGACCCAAGCTCACATCAACGATCTAAAAAAGCGCGTCGCCGCCCTGGAAGCCGATATCGCCGCGGCCCAGACCACCGAGTACCGCGAGGCCATGGTGCGCCGCTTAGGCTACGTCAAGAAGGATGAGGTTCTCAATGCCAGATAGCATCGCCGAGCGCTTCCTCGAGGACGAGGGACTGTCTGAGGGCCTGACCGACCAGCAGGCCCATGAGCTGGTGGACTGGCTGATCTCGATTGCCGAGGAGCTGGGCGAGCCTGCTTACGTCCCCCAACTGCAGCGCCTCGGGCGGGAGATCGCGAGGATTTCCCGCGACTATGGGGTTCCCGTCGAAACCCTTATCGATTTGGTGGAGATAGCCTGGGAAGATCCCGACGCTCCCCCCAACCCCGTAATGCGCGCGTAAATCCCCCGTGAACCGGCGTGGCCCGTTGCCGGGACTTCGATGAGAAGCCCGTGCTACAGGCGTTAATCAGGGGCTTGTGATTTTATAACGCCCAAATAACGCTTCGAGCAGTAGGCTTGGGGCATGGTGGGGGAAGTCGTTCGTAGCCGTGCGCGAAAGCTGATGTGCCTGGGAGCGCTGGCCCTGGGGCTTTCGGCCACGGCGCTCCTGCCGAGCCCTTCCAGCCTGGCCCCCTCGCCCAGCCTCGAGGTGCGCGGTTCAAGCTGGCGTCCCCACAAGGCCAACAACAACCGGGGAGGCCTTTCGCTGCGCAACCTCTTGCTGCCCGAACCTCTGGCTACCGCCAGTACCACCGTTGCCTCGCGTTTCATGGTTTTCGAGCGAGAGCATCCCAGGGCTTGAGTCATCCCACGGTGAGCTCATACCCTTTTCTTCGAAGGCATAGGCCCCTAAAAAGGCACCACCGATTCACTTTGAGCCCCGTTGCCGCCCTGCTGGCCAAACAGCAGCGCTTCGCGGTCGGGGATCAGGCGGGCCTCGAGCCAGTCCAGTGTCCTGAGGGCCCCCAGCGCCTCCTCGCTCACCTTGATGCCCCGAGCCTCGAGCCAGGCCCAGCAATCGGCCCCGTGCACGCGCATCTGGAGGGGGAGAGTGCCCGCGTGCTCGTCGAGGATGCTGTAGAGGTCGCGCATCTTGTCGTCGTCGAGGATGGCGATATCCAGTACCAGTTCCATCACCCTGGGCACGCCCTCGAGGTCGTGATAGGGGAATACATCCTGAGCCACCACCCGCAAGGTCTCCCCCTCCCCGTCCGGCTCCACCTCGGCTACGACCAGCACCGGGGCATCCTCGCGTAGACGGGGGGAAACCCGGTCGTAGGAGCGGCCAAAGCTCACCACCTCCACCGCGCCGGTCTCATCGCCCAAGGTAAAGCGGCACATCATCCCACCCGACTTGGTAGGCTTGCGCACGATGCCCTCTACCAGCCCCGCCAGCAACAGCTTGACCCGGCCCTTTCCGCCGCGCTGGCTGGCGTAAAATTCGGGCAGTTCCTCGATGGTGCAGCTCGCGGCCTCGCGCAGCCCCTCGTAGCGCTGGAGCGGGTGGCCGGTGACGTAGATGCCCAGGGCTTCCTTCTCGTAGCGAAGCCGGGTGATCTCGTCCAGCGGGGGTACTTTGGGTAGGGTGGGCTCGCTGTGGGCATCGGCGAAGAGGCCCATCATGCCCGAACTCGCGCTCTCGCGCTCGGCCTGAGCCCACTTGAGCAAGTCGTCGAGGGCGCTGAGCATCTGCCCGCGCTCGCCCAGATCGTCAAAAGCCCCGGCCTTGATCAGCGATTCCACCACCCGCTTATTGGCCACGCTGGAATCCACCCGCTTGAGGAAGTCCGGCAGAGACTTGAAGCGTCCTCCCCGCTCGCGTTCGCGGATGATGGCCTCGGTGGGCGCTTCCCCCACGTTCTTCACCGCCGAGAGTCCGAAAAGCACGTTCTGCCCCTCGGCGCTGAAGCTGAAGGAGGAGCGGTTGATGTCCGGCGGCAGTACCTCCACCCCCATCCCCCTGGCCGCGCGGATGTACTCGGCCACCTTGTCGGAGTCGTGGCGTTCAACGGTGAGCAAGGCTGCGTGGAACTCCACCGGGTAGTGCGCTTTGACGTAGGCGGTCTGGTAGGTCAGGATCGCGTAAGCAGCGCTGTGTGACTTGTTGAAGCCATAGTTGGCGAAGGCCTCGAGCAAGTCGAAGAGTCGGTCGGCCTCCTCCTCGGGGATGCCCTTTTCCGCCGCGCCCTTCTTGAACTGGGCGCGGTGCTTGACCATCTCCTCCATCTTCTTCTTGCCCATCGCCCTCCGCAGCAAATCGGCCTCGCCCAGGCTGTACCCGGCGGCTGCCGAGGCGATCTGCATGATCTGCTCCTGGTAGACAGGGATGCCGTAGGTTTCGCGCAGGATGGGCTCGAGGTACTTCGCGGCGTTGGGGAACTGCGGGTATTCGACGGGCTCGCGCCCATGGTGGCGGCGGATGTAGGTGGGAATGTTCTCCATGGGGCCGGGCCGGTACAAGGCACCCAGCGCAATGATGTCCTGGATGCGCCGGGGCTTGAGCCCACGCACGGTGGAGGTCATGCCCGCCGAGTCGAGCTGGAAGATGCCCTTGGTCTCGCCACGCCCCAGCAGCTCGAAGGTCTTCTCGTCGTCGATGGGGATGGTGTCGTAGTCGATGTCGATACCCTTGGATTCCTTGACGATCCGCTTGCACTCATCGAGGAAGGAGAGCGTGCGCAGCCCCAGGAAGTCCATTTTGAGGAAGCCCAGCGCCTCGACCGAGCTCATGTCGTACTGGGTGACCTTGCCCTCGCCGTCGCCCGCCCGCATCAGGGGAATGTGGTCCATGAGGGGCACGTCGGAGATCACCACGCCCGCCGCGTGCACGCTGGACTGGCGGTTGAGGCCCTCGAGCTTTTGCGCGACCTCGAGCACCCGCCTGACCAGCGGGTCCTTCTCCATCTCGGCCCGCAGGTCGGGGATGGTTTCGATGGCCTTCTCCAGCGGGGTGGGCTTGCCGAAGACCACCGGGATGAGCTTGGCCAGCTCGTCGGCCTTCTTCACCGGCAGCCCGAAGACCCGCGCCGCGTCCTTGATGGCGGCCTTGGAGGCCAGGGTACCGAAAGTGCCAATCTGGGCCACCATCTCGTCGCCGTAGCGCCGGCGCACGTACTCGATGACCTCACCGCGGCGGACGTCGGAGAAGTCGGTGTCGATGTCGGGCATCGAGACGCGGGCCGGGTTGAGGAAGCGCTCGAAGAGCAGGTCGTAAGCCAGCGGGTCGATGTTGGTGATGCGGGTGGCATAGGTGACTAAGCTCCCCGCCGCCGAGCCGCGCCCCGGCCCCACGCTGATCCCGTTGTCCTTGGCCCAGTTGATGAAGTCTCCCACGATGAGCAAGTAACCGGGGAAGCCCATGCGCTCGACTACGGTGAGCTCGTAGACGGCGCGGGAGAGGATCTCCCAGGGCCCCCACTCGATACCCTCCCTGAGTTCGGGCAGGTGGGCGCGGGCGGCCTCGAGGTCGGGCAGCTCGGCCAGGGCCTTGGCCAAGACTTCACCATCGCCGTGGGGCACCGGCCGGTCCAGCTTACGCAGGAACTCGCGGTAGAGGTCGTCGGTGATCTTGTCGGGGTAGCGCTTGAGGAGGCCGCTGAAGGTGAGTTCGCGGAAGTAGGTCACCTCGGTGCGCCCCTCGGGCAGAGGGTACTTGGGGATGCGGTACTGCACCTTCTTGGGCACGAGTTCCACGTTGCACATGCGCCCGATCTCGAGCGAGTTGTCAAACAGCTCGTCGAAGCGCTTGCCCCACAGCTCGCGCTCGTCCTCGAAGGTAGAGCGCATCTCCTCGGGGGTCTTGACGTAGAACTCGTCGCAGGGGAACTTCCAGCGGTTTGGGTCGTCCCAGGTCGCTTTCGACTGTACCGCCAGCACCACCGCGTGCGCCTCGGCGTCCTCCTTGCGCACGTAGTGCCCGTCGTTGGTCGCCACGATGCCCAGGCCGTACTTGTCGGCGAACTCCTTGAGCACCCGGTTGACCTTGTGCTGCTCGCTCAGGCCGTGGTCCTGGATCTCGATAAAGTAGCGCTTGTCCCCGAAGATCGAGAGGTACTCCAGCAGGCGCCGCTCGGCCTCCTCGTGGCGCTCCTGGAGGATGAACTGGGGAATCTCGGCCCCCAGGCAGCCCGAAAGGGCGATGATGCCCGCGTTGTGCTCGCGCAGGATCTCGCGGTCGATGCGGGGCTTGCTGTAGAAACCCTCGAGGTAGGCGCGGCTCGCGAGGCGGCAGAGGTTCTGGTAACCCTCGAAGTCCTTGGCCAGCAGCGTGAGGTGGAAGTAGCCCCCGTCGAGGCCCTTGCCCTGCTTGCGGTCGAAGCGGCTCTCGGCGGCCACGTAGGCCTCGTAGCCGATGATCGGCTTGACCTCGGCCTCGGTAGCGTACTTGTAGAACTGCACGGCCCCGAACATGTTGCCGTGGTCGGTCATGGCCAGCATGGGCTCCTCGGGGCTGACCTTCTTGACCCACTTGATGAGGTCCTTCAGGCGCGCCGCCCCGTCGAGCAGCGAGAACTGGGTGTGCTGGTGGAGGTGGGCGAATTTACATACGGGGCAGTTATCTGCTTCGTGAGCTTTCCGATTGGCAAAGGGATTCAGATCTTCGGCTGGCATTACGTCCAAAGCATAAGCCGCCGACATCCGTTTGGAAAGTCACCGGCCCCCAATGTGAGTCCCGGCCCTGGTCAGGGGCTGGGCCTTAGACGCTCGAGCCCCGCAGCACCAGCACTGGCGTAGAGCAGTTGTGCAGTACCTTGTCGGTCACCGAGCCCATCAACACCCGCTCGATGCCCTTGCGACCATGGGTCGCCATCACCACCAGGTCGTGCTCCTTGGCGGCCTCGAGGATCGCCGGGACCGGGCTATCCTCGACCAGCACGGCCCTGGCTCTCACGCCCTGAGCGGTGGCGATTTCCTTGATCTGGGCCAGGGTCTTCTCGCTCTCCCGGCGGTATTGCTCCAGCGCTTGCTCGATCTGTTCAGGGGGTTCGGCGCTGTAGGCGGGCAGCAGTTCGTAGGGGTTTTCCAGGGCGTAGAGGATGGTCACTTCGCTGCCCATGAGCCGGGCGACCTCGAGGCCCTGCTCGAGGGCGTTGCGTCCGAACTCGGTGCCATCGGTGGGGATGAGGATGCGCTTGAACATAAGCCAACTCCTTCTCGCCGCGTCGTTCTGGCGAAGGCACTTCACACGGAGCGGCGCTCGTGGCTTTACCCTAGCCCAGCTCTCCTAGGACAAGTGCCCTTGAGCCGGTTGGGGTTCCTTACCCTAAGCTGACAATTTCCTGACAGCACCACGGCTACACTGGATTCCAAGATGCCGCGCTTGCTTGTGGTCGAGGACGAGCCCGCCGTGCGCATGGGTTTGCGGCTGAGCCTCAGCCGGGCGGGTCATCAGGTGCTCGAGGCCGCCACCGCCAGCGAAGCCTGGCCGCTGGTGGAGCAGGCCGACCTGGTGCTGCTGGATTGGATGCTGCCCGACGAACCCGGAGTCAGGTTGCTCGAGCGCCTGCGCTCCGACAGCCGCTACGAGACCCTGCCCGTGCTCATGCTCACCGCCCGCAGCGGCGAGAGCGACCGGGTCGAAGGGCTCACGCGGGGCGCCGACGACTACCTGACCAAGCCTTTCTCGACCCCTGAGCTGCTGGCGCGGGTGCAGGCCCTGCTGCGCCGCTCGGGCCGGAGCGGGCGCATCGAGCGGGGCGCGCTGGTGCTCGACCTCGAGCGCCACCAGGCCTACCTGCACAACGCTCCCCTCGACCTCACCCGCCGCGAGTTCGACCTGCTGGCCTTCCTGGCCCGGCATCCGGGGCGGGTCTACACCCGTGAGGAACTGCTGGAACGGGTCTGGGGACAGGAGTTCATGGGCACCGCCCGCACCGTGGATCAGCACGTGGCCCAGTTGCGCGAAAAGTTGCAGGAAAACTCCAAGAACCCGCTCTACCTCGAAACCCTACGCGGAGTAGGGTATCGTTTTCGTGAGAGCGCATGAACCACCTGGTCCAGCCCCGCAAATACCCGACCCTCCTGCGACGTGCAGGGTGAGGGGTGGCTGGCGTGGAAGCCGTGGCCAGCCTCAAAGCCCTCGAGCGCGCCTGGGAAGAGGCGCGTGAGGGCGTGCTGCTCCACGCCGAGGAGCGGGTCATCTACCTCAACCCCGAAGCCGCAAGGCTGCTGGAGGTAACCCGCGAGAGGGTGCTGGGCAAGCCCCTGCTGCTGGCCCTGCGCGACCACCGCCTCGAGTTGCTCTGTCGCAGCGGCGGCCAGGTCCGGCTCGAGCTGCGCGGAAGGCATCTGTGGGCCAAAGCCCTCCCCGGAGTGCTGCTCCTGCTCGATCAGACTGCCGAGAAGCAGCGCCTGGAGGCCCTGGAGGAGTCCAGCCGGGTGCTGGCCCACGAGTTTCGCACCCCGGTAGCGGGCATGCTCTCTCTGATCGAAGCCCTGCAACAGGGTCTGGCGAAGGAGCAGGAGCGGGAGGTGTTGGGGTTGCTGCTGCAGGAGGCCCAGCGTTTGCGGCGGCTGGTCGAGGACCTCCCCCTGACCCGCCTGCCGGGTCAGGAGCGCACCTTCGCCCTCGAGGAGCTACGCCCCCGGCTCGAGCGCTTCCTGGCCCCCCAACTCGCCGAGCGCAGCGCCTGGATCACCTGGAACACTCCGCACACGGTCTGGGCCAACCCCGACGCGGTGTACCAGGCCCTCCTGAACCTGCTCGACAACGCGCTCAAGTACGGCCCCGGCGGGGAGGTCATCGTCGAGAGCAGCCAGGACGAGCGGGGGGTGTGGCTCGAGGTGCGCGACTTCGGCACCCCCCTCGGCGACTACGAGCCATTGTTCCAGCCAGGCAAGCGCGGCTACCACGCCGCCAGCGTGCGCGGCTCGGGGCTGGGGCTGGCCCTGGTGCGCCGCCTGGCCGCGGGCTGGGGTGGCCAGGCCTATGGCAAAGCCTGGGAGGGGGGCAATGCCTTCGGTTTGCAGTTCCCCCTACGATAGGGGCTGATAATCTTCGTGGAGGTTTTTATGCGTGAAGCCTTAGACCGAGAACTCGCAAGACTCACCCAGGAGAGCATCCGCATGGTCTCTCTGGTGCGCGAAATGGTGCAGAAAAGCGCGAAGGCCCTCGCCGAGCAGGATCCCGGCTTAGCCAATGAGGTTATCGCTCAGGACAAGAACGAGGTGGACCCCCTCGAGCTCAAAATCGAGAACGACATGATCGTCCTGATGGCCCGCCAGGGGCTCGTCGCCAGCGACCTGCGCTTCGCCATGACCATCATCAAGTCCCTCACCGACCTCGAGCGGGCCGGGGACTACGCAGCCCACGTGGCCGAGGACGTGATCGTGCTGGCCAAGGAACCGCCGCTCAAGAACTACGTGATCCTGCCCGAGATGGCGCACCGCCTGGCGGCGATGCTCGATCTGATCGCCAAGGCCATGGCCGAGCGCGACCAGGAAGCTGCCCGTGAGGTCCTGCGCCGCGACGACGAGGTGGACGGGATGTACGAGTCGGTGACGCGGGAGTTGCTGACTTACATGATGGAAGACCCCCGCACCATCTCCAAAGCCCTCACCCTCATGCGTATCGCCCGCAGCTACGAGCGCCTGGGCGACCACCTGGAAAACATCGCCGAGCGCATCCTCTACTGGCTCACCGGGCGCATGGAGAAAAAACCCGAGGACGTCCACGGCTAGCCTGTAGGGCGAAGGGGGCGGGGCTCCTACGCCTCAGGGGCAGCCCCGCCCTTAGCATGTTGGCGTGAACGCAGCTCGCAAGTGGTTCCTCCGCATCCTCTCGTTCACCCTCGCCTGGGCGGTCGCCGTGGTCCAGGCCGTCCTCACGATCCTGGACGTCATCAAAACCCCGCCCCAAATCGCCGTAGCCGTGGATCTAGCGGTCCTGCTCGGCGGCTGGGTGAAGGACTGGCTCGAGGCACGGAGGTAGCGGGTATAGCCGTCAGCTATCAGCGGTCAGCCGTCAGCAAAAGGCCCGTGGCGTGTGGCTCGTGGTAAACCCCTCCCCGCGTGCGGGGAGGGGCTATCCCCCCAACCCCCCTTGCTAAGGGGGATAAACAAAGGGCGTCTTGCGTTTGACGTTCGGCGTCTCGCGTACGACGTAGGACGTACGACGTACGACCTCAAATGTGAATCGGCTTGTCGTACGCCGCCATCGCCGCCTCCTTGAGGGCTTCGGCCAGCGTGGGGTGGGCGTGCGAGACCCGGCCAATGTCCTCTGAAGAAGCCTTGAAGGTCATGGCGGTGGCGGCTTCGGCAATGAGGTCGCCCGCGCGGGGGCCGATGATGTGGACCCCCAGCACCCGGTCGGTCTGGGCGTGGGTAAGCACCTTGACGAAGCCCTCGGTGTCACCCATGGCCCGCGCCCGCCCGTTGGCCTGGAAGGGGAAGCTGCCCTTCTTGTAGGGAATACCCGCTTCCTTGAGCTCCTCTTCGGTCTGCCCCACCGAGGCGATCTCGGGGTGGGTGTAGACCACGTTGGGCACGGTGTTGTAGTCCACGTGGCCCCAGCCCGTGACCATCCCCTCCACGGCGGCGATCCCGTCCTCCTCGGCTTTGTGGGCCAGCATCGGCCCAGGAATCACGTCGCCGATGGCATAGATGTTGGGGACACTGGTCTGAAAGTGTTCGTTGACCGGGATGCGCCCCCGGCTGTCGGGGGTGATGCCCACGGCCTCGAGTCCCAGCCCGTCGGTGTTGGGCACCCGGCTCGCCGCCAGCAGCACCTTGTCGGCGGTGAAGGTCTCGCCGCCTTCGACCTCGACCACGCCCTTGCCGTCCTTGACATAGGCCCGCGTGACCTTCTGCGAGGTGCGGATGTCGAGGCCCTGCTTCTTGAAGACCTTTTCGGCGGCGCGGGAAATCTCGCCGTCCATGCCCCCCAGGATGCGAGGCAGGTACTCCAGAACCGTCACCTTCGAGCCCAGGCGGCTCCAGACCGAGCCCAGCTCGAGCCCGATCACCCCGCCCCCGATCACCACCATGGTCTCGGGAACCTGCTCGAGCGCAATGGCCTCGTCGGAGGTGATGATAGTACGGTAATCGACCTCGACCCCCTTCAGCATGGCCACCTTGGAGCCGGTAGCGATGATGCAGCGCTCGAACTCGAGCTCGGTCTGGCCTTGGGGACCGTCCACCACGAGCTTGTTGACCGAGACGAAGCGGGCGTGGCCCAGGTAACGGGTGACCTTGTTCTTCTTGAACAAGAAGCTCACCCCGTCGGTGTTGGCCTGCACCACCTTGTCCTTGTGGGCCATCATGGCGGCGAGGTCCAGGCTCACGTCCTGGAACCTCACCCCCACCATCGCGCCCTTTTTGGCCTGGTAGAACTTCTCGCTGGCTTCCAGTAGGGCCTTGGAGGGAATGCAGCCTACCCGCAAGCAGGTGCCGCCCAGGGCCTGCTCCTTCTCCACGCAGGCCACCTCGAGGCCCAGTTGTGCGGCCTTGATGGCAGCCACATAACCGCCAGGCCCCGCACCGATGACGACGAGTTGATGTTTTGGCATAGTCGCTTCGCTCCGCTAAACGCCGAATGCCGAACGCCAAACGCCTTTCCCCTGATCGCGTTTTGCGCCTTGCGTTTGGCGTCTTGCATCTTCAGACTTCCAACGCCAACCGTACTGGGTTCTCGATGAGTTCCTTGATCCGCTTGAGAAAGGTCACCGCCTCGCGCCCATCGACGATGCGGTGGTCGTAGGAGAGGGCCAGGTTCATCATGGGGCGGATCACCACCTGGCCATTCCTGACTACCGGGCGCTCGACGATGGCGTGCATGCCCAGGATGCCTACCTGGGGCGGGTTGAGGATGGGGGTGGAGTTCAAGGAGCCGTAAATGCCGCCGTTGGTGATGGTGAAGGTGCCGCCCATCAGCTCCTCGGGCTTGATCTTCTTCTCACGCACCCTCACGCCGTAATCGGCGATGACCGCCTCGATCTGGGCCATGGAGAGCTTGTCGGCGTCGCGGATCACCGGCACCACCAGACCCTCACCCCCGCCCACTGCGATACCGATGTCGTAGTAGCGGTGATAAACGATGTCACCGCCGCGAATCTCGGCGTTGAGCTGTGGGATCTCCTGCAACGCCTGCACCACGGCCCTGACGAAGAAGCTCATGAAGCCCAGCTTCACGCCGTACTTCTTCTGGAAGCTCTCACCGTATTCCTTGCGCAGATCCATCACCATGCCCATGTCGGCCTCGTTGAAGGTGGTGAGCATGGCCGTGTTCTGCTTGGCCGCTAGCAAGCGCTCGGCAATGCGGCGCCGCAGCGGGGTCATGGGTACCACGTCGTCCTTGCGCTCAGCTGGGGCCTTGGGAGTGAGGGGCACTGTGGGCGCAGGGGCGGGGGCCGGAGCAGGCTTGGTGGCAATGGCCTGCTGGACGTCCTCCTTGAGGATGCGCCCGCCGGGGCCGGAGGGCTGCACCTGGGCCGGGGTGATGCCGCTTTGGGCCATCAGGCGCTCGGCAGCAGGCATGGCGATGGGCTGGGCGGATTGAGGCTGAGCTGGGGCCGGTTGTGGGCTGGGCGCAGGCTGTGGGGCGGCTTCGGAGCGGGCCACCGGGGCTGCACCCTCCTCGAGCATCGCCACCACGTCGCCCACCTTGGCCACGCCAGACGAAACCAGAATCTTGCCCAGCACGCCGTTTACCGGTGAGGGTAGCTCGAGGGTGGCCTTGTCGGTGACGAGTTCCACCAGCGGCTCGTCGACCTTCACCGCCTCGCCTTCCTTCTTGAGCCACTGCCCGATCTCCACCTCGGTAATGGATTCGCCCACGGCGGGCACTTTGAGTTCTACGGCCATCGTGAATCCTCCTAAAGCTCTGTTAGTTTATCGCTGTTTGACTCGAGTCGCTTGGCGTACGGGATAAACCCCGGCTACTGCGCCGGGGTTTTAGGGGCTCAAAGGCCGAGGGCCTCCCTGACCAGTTGCTCCTGTTCGCGCTTGTGTACCTTGGACGAGCCAACGGCTGGGCTGCTGGACTCGGGGCGGGCGATGCCCTCGAAGGCATGCCCGTAAATGAGGTGGCCAAAGCGGGCTTTGAGGAACCACCAAGCTCCCATGTTGCTGGGCTCTTCCTGCACCCAGTACACGGGCACCTTCTTGCCGAAGGGCTCGAGCGCCGCCGCCAGCTCCCCCTCAGGGAAGGGGTAGAACTGTTCCAGGCGCACGATGGCCACGTCCTCCTTGCCTGCAGCCTTGCGGGCGGCCTCGAGGTCGTAGAAGACCTTGCCCGAGCACAGCAGGACGCGCGAAACCTTCTTCGGATCGGCCCCGGTGCTGTCGGGCAGTACCCGCCGGAAACGGCCTTTGGTGAGCTCTTCCAGCGGCGAGACCGCCTCGGGGTTGCGCAGCAGGCTCTTGGGCGTCATCACGATGAGGGGCTTGCGCCACGGGCGCTTGACCTGGCGACGCAGCAGGTGGAAGTACTGCGCGGGGGTGGAGGGGTAAGTCACCTGCATGTTATCGGTAGCGCACAGCTGCAAGAAGCGCTCGAGGCGGGCGGAGGAGTGCTCCGGACCGCCCCCTTCCATGCCGTGCGGCAGCAACATCACCAGTCCCGAGAGGCGGCTCCACTTGGCCTCGGCGGAGGCGATGAACTGGTCGATGATAACCTGGGCGGTGTTCACGAAGTCGCCGTACTGGGCTTCCCAAATCACCAGCCCATCGGGGGCGTCGAGGCTATAGCCATACTCGAAGCCCAGCACCCCGGCCTCGGAGAGGGCCGAGTTGTAGAGCTCGACCGGAGCCTGCCCCTCGACGAGGTGCTGGGCGGGGATGTAGCGCCTGCCGGTCACCGTATCGGTGTAGCCGCCGTGCCGCTGGGTGAAGGTGCCCCGCACCACGTCCTGACCGCTCATGCGTACCCGGTGTCCCTCGGCGGCGAGGCTGGCGAAGGCCAGCGCCTCGGCGGCGGCCCAGTCCAGAGGCCGCTTGCCCTCGCCCATCTCGGCGCGGCTCTGCACGAAACGGCTCAGCTTGGGGTGCAGGTTGAAGTCCTCGGGTAGCGTGGTCAGGCCCTTCATCAGCTCACGCAGCCTCTCGAGCGCCACCCCCGTGTCCACGTCGGGAGTGCCATTTTCAGGGCCGCCATGATAGCCGTTCCAGATGCCCCCGCCCGCGTGCGGACGGACGGTGGAAGGCGTGCTGCGCACTTCGGCGAAGGCCGCATCCAGCTTGGCCTGGTATTCCTGGGCCATCGCCTCGGCCTCGGCTTTGCTCAGCACCCCGGCGGCCTCGAGCTTGGGGAAGTACCCCTGGAAGGCCGGGGGCTTGCTCGAGATGATCCTGTACATCTCAGGCTGGGTGAACGCGGGTTCGTCGGTCTCGTTGTGCCCCCGGCGGCGGAAGCCCACCAAGTCGATGAACACGTCGCGCTTGAAAGCGGCGCGGAACTCCATGGCCATCACCACGGCAGCGTAGACGGCATCCGGGTCCTCGGCGTTGACGTGGAAGATGGGGCTTTCGATCATCTTGGCGATCTCGGTGGAGTAGCGCCCGGCGGTGTAGTCGCTGGGATCGGTGGTAAAGCCCACCTGGTTGTTGAGGATCACGTGCAGCGCGCCCCCCACGGTGTAGGCCTTGAGCCCAGAGATGTTGAGCGTCTCCTGCACGATGCCCTCGCCACTGAAGGCCGCATCCCCGTGGACTACGACCAGCAGGCCCTTCTTGCGCTCGATGTCGCCGAAGCGGTCCTGCTTGGCCCGCAGGCGGCCCATCGCCACCGCACCCACGAACTCCAGGTGTGAGGGGTTGAAGTTGAGCGAGATGTGCAGCGGCCCGGAGGGGGTCTGGATGTCGTTGGAGTGGCCCAGGTGGTACTTCACGTCCCCGTGATACCCCTCGGGGAATTGCTCCTCGAACTCCAGGAAGATATCGCGCATGGGTTTGCCCACGATGTTGACCAGCACGTTGAGCCGACCCCGGTGGGCCATCCCCATCACCACCTCAGTCACCCCCTGGCGGGCCGCCTGCTCCATGGCCAGATCCAGCAGGGCGATGATGGCTTCAGAGCCTTCGGTGGAGAAAGTTTTAGCGCCCAGGTACTTCTTCTGCAGGAACTCCTCGAACAGCGTGGCCTGCATCAGGCGCTCGTAGATGCGTCTTTGGGTGGAAGCGTCGGGCTGAGGGAAAGTCCCGTCTTCAATGCGGGCCTCGATCCAGTAGCGCACCTCGGGGTCATCGAGGTGACCGATCTCAATGCCCATGCTGCCGGTGTAGCGCTCCTTCAGGCGTTGGACGGCCTGCCCCAGGGTCTCGGCCCCGCTCACCAGGCCGGGCGGGATGGGGCGCTCGAGGTCGGCGATGCTCAGACCATGGTAGCTCAGCTCGAGTTCAGGCACCGGGGGACGCGGGCGGCCCAGCGGATCGATCCGGGCAGCCAGATGGCCGCGCTCGCGGTAGGCCCAGATCAGCCGGGTGGCCTTGAGCAGGAAATCGGCCAGGTCGGCGGGCAGGGCCGCTGTGCCTGCCGGGGCAGCTAAGCCATTGCTCAGCCTGCCATCGGCTAGGGTTCTGGCAAAATAGCCCTGCCACTCAGGGCTGACGCTAGAAGGGTTTTGCTGGTAATCGTTGAAAAGGGCCTCGAGGTAGGCCAGGTTGGCGCTGTCCACCGCTCGCTCCATACACTCACCAATCGAAAAGTTTACTCCCTTTTTCATATGTGCAAGGTGAAACGGGGCGGTTTGGGTGTAGGTACACCCTCAAGCCCACCCCCGCTACGCCCGCACCCTGTGGTTTCAAGCAAATTTAGTGTACACCGCATCCACGGCCCTGGCAGCCTCGACGTCCAGGGAGGTGATGCCTCCTTGGGAGTGGGTCACGTAGGCTACCAGCACCTTCTTCCACCCGATGCCCAGCAGATCGGGGTGGTGGTCCTTCTTCTCAGCCAGCAGCGCGATCCGCAGGGCGAAGGCCGCCCCGTCGGCATAGCTGGCGAAGGTATAGGTCTTCTCGAGCCTTCCGCTCACCACCGTCCAGCCCGGCAACTCGGCGAGGGCCTGGGCGATTTCCTGGTCACTGAGTTTCATGCCCCTCGAGTTTAGCCCCCATCCCCCGCAGGCTGTGTGGACGGCGGTACAAGCTAGTGCAGCGGGCAGGAAACAGGTCTTGCTTCCAGCGTACGTCCCATTCGCTCTTTACCTGGCTGAAAGCCCTGTGCTATATTGCTCGCTGGCGTTCTTTGCGGAAGGCCCCCGATCCTTTTGCCAAAGAACAAATCTCAACCCCCGCTGTTGGTAGGCAGCGGGATCAGGAGAACCCAAAGTGTTCAAGACCTACGTTCCCCAAGAGCGCGAACCCGACTGGGTCGTGGTGGATGCCGAGGGCCAGACCCTAGGCCGTCTGGCTTCGCAAATTGCCCGCGTGTTGCGCGGCAAGCACAAGCCTGACTGGACCCCCAATATGGCCACCGGCGACATCGTGGTGGTGATCAACGCCGCTAAGGTGCGCCTGACCGGCAGCAAACCCCAGACCAAAGTCTACACTCGCTACACCGGCTACCAGGGCGGCCTCAAGAAGGTCGTGGCTGCTGAAATGCTGGCCCACAAGCCCGAGAAAGCCATCGAGCATGCCGTCAAGGGCATGCTGCCTAAGGGTCCGCTGGGTTACTGCATGTTCCGCCGCCTCAAGGTCTACGCCGGACCGACCCACCCCCACCAGGCCCAGAAGCCCACCAAGCTGGAGGTCAAGTAATGGAGCAGTACTACGGCACTGGCCGTCGTAAAACCAGCGTGGCGCGGGTCTTTCTGCGCCCCGGCAAAGGCAAGGTTACCGTCAACGGCCTCGAGTTCCAGGATTACTTCGGCAACCTCGTGAAGGCTGTGTCGGCCCTCGAGCCCCTGCGCGCCGTGGACGCCACCAACCGCTTCGACGCCTACATCACCGTCGAAGGCGGCGGCAAGAGCGGCCAGGTCGACGCCATCAAGCTGGGCATCGCCCGCGCACTCGTCAGCTACAACGCCGACTTGCGCAGCAAACTCAAGCCCCAGGGCTTCCTCACCCGCGACCCTCGCGAGGTCGAGCGCAAGAAGTACGGCAAGCACAAAGCCCGTCGTGCGCCGCAGTACTCCAAGCGTTAAGCGGCCGAGAACTGCGAAACCCTCCCATGCGGGAGGGTTTTTCGTTTGATGCCGTATGGCCGATGGCCGATCCCGTTACTCGCCCTTTGCTGACGGCTAATTTCAAACAGCCTCGAGCGCCAGCGCGGCAGAGCCCCCTGTGCCGTGGCAGATCGCCGCCAGGCCCCGGCTCTTGCCGTGGGTGTGCAGGGCGTGGATCAGGGTGGTGAGGATGCGGGCTCCACTCGCGCCGATGGGGTGCCCCAGCGCGATGGCCCCGCCGTGAACGTTGAGTTTGTCCATCGGCACGCCCAGCAGTCGGTGGAAGAGGATGTTGTTGAGGGCGAAAGCCTCGTTGTTCTCGAAGAGGTCGAAGTCGGAGACCTGCATCCCCAGCTTGCCCAGCAGCTTCTTGACCGCGGGGACCGGAGCCTCGGGGAAACGCCAGGGCTCCCCGGCGGCCCAGCTCGAGCCCAGGATGCGGGCAATGGGCTTGAGGCCGTGCTTCTGGAGGGCTTCGCCACTCGCCAGCAGCAGCGCCGCCGCCCCGTCGGAGATCTGTGAGGAGTTCCCCGCGGTGAGCACGCCGTCCTTCTTGAAGGCCGGGCGCAGGGCTCCGAGGGACTCGAGGGTGGTCTCGGGCCGCACGCCCTCGTCCTTGCTCACCACCTCTACCCCCTTGCGGGTCTTGACCTCCACCGGCACGATCTCCCGGCTGAAGTGGCAAGCTTCCGTCGCCTGAGCCGCGCGCAGGTTGGAGTGCAGCGCCACCTCGTCGAGTTCGGCGCGACTCACCCCGAACTCGGCGGCCAGGCGCTCGGTCTGCTCGCCCATGGCCTCGCCGGTGAAGGGATCGGAGAGCCCGTCGCGCTGGAGGATGTCCTGCAACTGCTCGGGGGCCCCGGCCAGGTACTTGTAGCCCCAGCGGGCCCGGCTGCTGAGGTAGAAACCGGTCTGGGTCATGGATTCCATGCCCCCCACCAGCACCAGCTCCGCATCGCCGTTCTTGATCGCCAGGGCACCGTTGGCAGTGGCCTGCATCCCCGAGGCGCAGACCATGTCCACGGCGTAGCCATCAACGCTGCTGGGAATTCCTGCCTTGAAGGCAGCCTGGCGTGGGGGTAGCTGGCCGTGCCCGGCCCTGAGCACCTGCCCGAAGACGAACAGGTCGAGGTCGCTTCCCTGCACCCCGGCCTTCTCGAGCGCCGCCTTCATCACGTGGGCCCCCAGATCGACCGGGGAGAAGTCCTTCAGCGCCCCGCCGAACTTCCCGATGGGGGTTCGAACTGCCGAAACCACAAACACTTCGCGCATGATCGCCTCCTCGCTATATGCTATGGTATTTGAGCGGCAAGTTGTAAAAACGTTACATCGAGGGGCCTGAAACACATCCGAGTTGTAAACCCCTCTGCCCCCCTCTAGAATCGGGGTAGTTCACGCCAACGTCAAACTCACGAGGGGGTCGGATGGGCAGGTTGCTCGCGCACGCCACAGGGATCGTCCTTTTAGCTGCGGGGGAATTGTGGAGCCTGGCCCAGAGCACGGCCAGCCTCGAGATCGTCATCAGCGGCCTGCCCCAGGGGGTGGACGCCGCCGTAGTGCTCACAGGACCGGGCGGAACCCGCCTTCGCATCGTAGAGAGCGTGCTGGTCAGCCAGCTCGGCAGCGGCAGCTACGCCCTCCGCGCCGATCGCGTCAGCGCCGGGGGGGAAGTGTACGCCCCCAGCCCGGCTTCGCATAACCTCACGCTGGTAGCTGGTCGGCGTTACCGGGTGGAGATCAGGTACAGCCGTGTCGCAGGCGACACGGCTGCGGGCACAATTCTCGAGCTGGGGCAAAGCTGGAAGCAGGGAGGTCTCGAGCTCACCCTTAGGCTGCTGCGAACCAACCCCGACAGCATCCTGCTCGAGGTGACCCTCACCAGTCGCAGGCAGGGCGACTTGGTGCTCAGACTCACTCAGGACAACTTCAGCGCCAGCAGCAACCTGGGCCAAGCGCTCAGGATACGCCCCGTGGGCGGCAGCTTCGTGGTTCCTCCTGGGCGCTCCACGCGGCTGGGCTACCTCACCCTCATAGCCGACCTGGCCGACCCCGGCCTCACCGAAATCATCGTCGTGGTAAGTGGAATCTCCAGCATCGAGGAGGCCCGGTGGCGAATCCCCATCGAGAAGTGATGCCCTTAGCTGGATCTTCGCCCAACGTTCACACTCATGGGCTACCCTGTTCCCAGGACTCAGGCTGGATGCCGAAGGAGGAAGCAGTGGAGAGTGAACAAGCAAGACGGTGGACCCGACGCAAGTTTCTCTGGGTAGCCCTGGCCACTCCCCTCCCGCTGGCCCTGGCCCAACCCAGCCC
>NZ_QWLA01000129.1 GCF_003574095.1 Calidithermus roseus | reverse complement strand
GTGGAAGGGAGGGGTGGGGGAATAAGTGAGGATGGGTGGATGAGTGGGTGTCTCTCCCTCCACCCGGGGCGCTGGAACCGGGTGCAAGCCGGGCCGCGCCCCTTCACCCCCCCCGACGGGCTGCCGGGCGGGGCAGTCGGTGTTCAAACCCCCACTCTATACGGGTTTCGCGGCAGAGGGGGGACGAACTCCAGCGGCGCAAAGCTGCCGCGTGGGGGCTGACATGGGCTGGGGGCAGTTCTTGAACATCCTCTACGGCAAAGCGGCGGAGGCTGGCCGTAGGGTCGTCGGCGTCCATCCGACATACACCTCTCAGATATGTAGCGGCTGCGGCCATGTCCAGAAAGTGCCTATCGGCAAGCCCTACGAATGCGGGGCTTGCGGTTTGGTCATCCACCGGGACGTAAACGCGGCGCTGAACATCCTGAGAATGGGGCAGGGCTTGCCCCTGGGCGAGAGCGATGAGGTTGCTCGTGCTCGTAGACCCCAGAAGCCCCCGGCTTTAGCCGTGGGGTAAGTCACAAAATGTCACGCCTACCCTGACCCCGCCGGGGCCCTGGCCCAGGCGCTCGGCGGCTGGCAGGCGGGGCTGTTGTTTCGGGCCCGCAAGGAGCAGAACCCCTGATCCAGAAGCTGGCCCACCAGCACAAAGAGAGCCTGCTGGAACTGCTGAACCTGGCCGAGGGCCTTCCCCTTCCGAGGAGAATCCCCACCACCCTGGCCTGGCTTGGGGAGTTTGCGGAGGCCCTCGAGCGGCTGGGGGATGCCGAGGTGCAGAAGGTGCTGCTGGAGGTCAGGAAGCGAGGGGTGGAGAACCCCCTGAGCTATGCGGCCAAGGTGCTGGCCTCTATTGCGCCGCACCCGGCGCAAAAAGCGCACAAGGAGGAGAAAGTATGGACACCCACCGGCGAGCAGTTCTGAATCTTGCCCCCTTGCTGGAAGCGGTGAAGAGCAAGCGGGGGCAGGAAAACCCCACCGACCCCGGCCTGCCCCCCTGCCCGCTGTGCGGGGCGGCGGCCCTGAGCGGGTATACCTTCGCCCGGCCCAGCCAGATCGAGCACGATTGCGACTGTGCCTACCTCGAGCCCGAGCGCTACCAGGCCGCCCTGCTCAAGACCTGGCGGCGCTACACCGCTCCCCGGCTGCTGCGGACTGACCTGGAGGGCTACCCGAAGTACAGGGACTACCTGGAGAAGCCCGTAGAGGGGCACCAGGGCAACCGGACCGCGCTGGAGGCGGTGCGAACCTACGCCGGAGGCATCCTTTACCTTTTCGGGCCGCCGGGGGTGGGGAAGACCCACCTGGCCCTGCGCCTGGCCGGGAAGATCGCCGCTGAAGGGCGTTTCGTGCGCTTCAGGAGCGAGCTGGACTTTCTGGCCGAGGAGCGGCTGGCCGCCGCCGGGGAGGGGGCCTTGCCCACCTATGAGCGGCTGGTGCTCGATGACGGGGGCAAGAGCCGGCTCTCCCCCTTCAGCGCCGAACGCCTCTACGCCCTGATGGAGGGGGCCAGCGCAGGCCGCTACGACCTGATCCTCACCTCGAACCTGGCCCCGGAAGCCTTTGCCGCACGGCTGGGCGAGGTGGGCGAGGCCGTGCTGTCGCGCATCCGGGGTGGGCTGGTGGCGGAGGTGCAGGGGCCGGATAGGCGTTCCTGAACCAGGGGGCCCTTGAGGGGCCCCGTAGGACGATTGAGGAGGAAAAATGAGGGCTTTTCGTGCCTGCTGGATCCGAGAAGGCGGCCTGAATCCCCCTTTGGGGGCGGTTGGCATCGCCTGGCCGCTGCCTAACCCCTTGCCCCAGGAGGAGGGTAGCTGGGTGTTCTGGCAACAGGGGGCGGCCTGGTACTGCAACCCTGAGCGCGACGTGCAACTCCTCGAGGCCACCCTGCACCCCTGGCAGATCGGCCCCGGTGCCAGAGTCATCCACCCCCGGCCCGCTGAGGTTCTGGACGTGGTGCGCGACCCTGACTGGGACTGGCCCACCCACGTCACCCTGCTTACGCCCAAAGGGGATCTGGTTTTCCATGTCCCCATCGAACAACTGGTCATGTCTATCGAAAAGGAGGCTGCATGAGCAAGATTTATGCGCTCGACCTGAAATCTGAAACTGTAGGGAACGCCACCCACCTGGCCCTGCTCACCGACGAGGAGGCCGACGATCTGAACCGGGTCTCGGGTGACCTTTACGAAACCGGGGAGCTGGAGGTTGTTGGACGCTGGGGCAATGAAAATTGCTTTCTGATGCGCCACTACCTGGGGCATGGGTGCGTGCTCGATTTGCACGATCCCGAGGCAGCCTGGGCCAATGTTGACGCCAATGCGTTGGATGAGCTGCTCGGGTCTGAGCAGGTTGCCGCTCTGGTTCAGCGCATCCGGGGAGGCTACAGCTCAAAATGGGATGGCCAGAACGTGGTGGGCCAGCTGGATGAGGACGCGCAAGCGGCGCTGGCAGAATTGCAGCAGCTCATCTATGCCTGCGACCGCCTGCCGGATGGTTACGGTTACTGGCCGGTAGATGAGGCGCTGCGGCATTACCAGCTCCAGGCCAGCGATCTGAATCTGGTCAACAGCCAGGGCGTTGAGGCCCTCGTCGAGCATCTGCGCCAGGACTGCCTGGGCTACGGGATATGGCTGGATCGAGCCGAGCTATGGGGCTGGGTCAGAAACCGCCTCGAACAGGAGCTGGAAAGGGGTGGCGAATGAAAAAATACCCGCAGGTCACCGTCCGCCTCTCTCGGGAGCAGGCCCAGGCCCTCGAGGCCCGGGCCGCTGCCTGGGGTGGTAGCATCCATGCCGCCGCCGGGGAAATCCTCGAGCGCTACCTGTACCTGGTGGCCAGCGAGCTGCGCGACCTGGCCGGGCAGTTTAGCCTGGCTGAGGTCTCGTTGCTGGCCGATGTGGTCAACGGTTGGCACATTGAGCCACATACGGTTGGCCTGCTGTGGGCAGAGGTGGCGGATGCCCTCGAGGAGGGCTACGCCGAAAAATGGCAGGTGGACGGCCCAGTGCTGGTAGCCCGGCTGCGCAACCTGACCTACGGCCAGACCCTGGCCCTGACCGATGCCCTCCAACGCTGGTGGGCGCAGGGGGAGCGGGCGGCCACGGTAGAGGGGTTCCGGGCGGTGGGGTTGGAGCTGAGACCATGATGTGGGGCCGGATCATTGAGGAAATGGCGGCTGAAAGTTGAACCAGGGGGCAGCACCTGCACCGACTGAGACGGAGAATGCGCCGGGTTCGGCGCATGAAAGGACCAGGGGGTGGCTTGGGCCACCCCTCTGCTTTGCTTGCAAGGAGGAAACATGGAAGCCATCAACATCCTGACCGCGCCTCTCACCGCCGACGAAATCGAGTGGAAGATCATCGGTTTGGGGTCTGGGGCGTGAGACCCCGACCAAGCTCCAGTTTGGTCGGGGAGGGATAGCCCCAGGCGCTCGTCAGAGCGCTACACCCACTCACCTCCTTTGCATGGGGAGTGGGTGGAGAAGCAGGACGGCGCAAGCGCTTCCGACATGGAGCCTTTCAAGGGGGGCATCTCGGGTGCCCTCAAGCGGGCCGCGACCGTCTGGGGAATCGGGCGGGAACTTTACACCTACCCCAGGGTGATTGTGGAGGGCGAGCACAAGTACATCCCCTGGAAGGTGCTGGAGCGGCTCAAGGGGTTGCCCAAGGCTGTGGCTGAAGGCAAACCGCTGCCAGAGGTGATTCGGCTCAATCCCGAGGGGGAGAGTGTGCGGAAGGGGGGTTGATCATTCTTCAGTCTCTCGTGTAGTTTACATTTATGATGAATATTGCCGAGTAAAATTGTTGACATAAATTAACATCCATCGTATTCTTTGAAAAGAGGTACAGATTTATGGCAGGTAAACGCACCAGCCCTTCAATGGCAACTAAGGCCGCAAAGGCGTTGGATGATGGGCGGACTAGCCGGGTGACTAAATCCCTGGCCGCCAGCGTTCTGGCTCAAACCGGTGACAACAGCAAGACCAGCGCTGAGATCGCCTCCCTGGCCTCAGAGGTGCTCAGTAATCCGAAGTCCAGCGACATCGCCAAGAGTTTGGCCGCATCGGCGCTGTCCCAATCCGAGTAAGATCCCCGCACGCCCTACGTCTGCACTGTGAGCAGGTTGGTGACCACCGACTGCCTCTCGGACGTTAAGAAGGCACGTAAGGTAAGGGGCTTTCTATGATGAACGTCGGCTACATTCAGCCACTCCGCGAACAGCGGGGTCTAAGTCAAACCGATCTGGGTAACAAGGTCGGGGTGACCCGGCAGACCATCGCGGTCTGGGAAAAGGGTGACCGCATGCCATCTAT
>NZ_QWLA01000128.1 GCF_003574095.1 Calidithermus roseus | reverse complement strand
CCCCCAAGCGCGGCCCCGTCACCCAGCGGGCCCCCTTCGACCCCCAGGCCCCGGCCCAGCAGGCCCTGCGCTGGGAGATGGGCGAGGTGCGTCCGGCCATGGTGCTCTTCGAGGGCGGCGACCGCAACCTCGCCTGGCAGCCCCGGCGCGACCTGCTCGCCAGCGACCGCTTCGCGCGGGAGTTCGTGCTCGAGGTCGCCGAGGACGGGCGCAGCCAGTTGCGCTTCGGCGACGACGTGCTGGGGCAGGCCCCCACCCCAGGCGTACCCTTCGAGGCGCTCTACCGTGTGGGCAACGGAGCCGCGGGCAACGTGGGGGCCGAGGCCATCGCCCACCTGGTGCAGCCCCTGGGCCTCCCGGCGGGCGGCATCCTCCGCGTGCGCAACCCCCTGCCGGCGGCGGGCGGGCTCGAGCCGGAAGGGCTGGAGGCGGTGCGGCAGTACGCGCCCCAGGCCTTCCGCCGCCAGGAGCGGGCGGTCACCGAGGCCGACTACGCCGAGGTGGCCCAGCGCCACCCCGAGGTGCAGAAGGCCGCGGCCACCTTCCGCTGGACCGGGAGCTGGTACACGGTGTTCGTCAGCGTGGACCGCAAGGGGGGCCGCCCGGTGGACGCCGCCTTCGAGCGGGAGTTGCTGGGGCACCTGGAGCGCTTCCGCATGGCGGGCTACGACCTCGAGATCGACGGCCCCCGCTTCGTGCCGGTGGACCTGGCCCTGGAGGTCTGCGTAGCGGCAGGGCACTTCCGCTCCGGCGTCAAGGCCGCCTTGCTCGAGGCCTTCAGCACCCGCGAGTTGCCCACCGGGCCAGCCTTCTTCCACCCCGACCGCTTCAGCTTCGGCGACCCGCTCTACCTCAGCCAGGTCTACCGGCAGGCCCTGGCCGTCCCCGGCGTGGCCTCGGTGGAGGTCAGGCGCTTTCGGCGCTTCGGCAAGACCCCCGCCAGGGAGCTCGAGGAGGGGGTGCTGGCGACGGGGCGGCTGGAGGTGATCCGGCTGGACAACGACCCCAGCCGGCCCGAGTTTGGCCGGCTCGAGCTGACGATGAAAGGAGGGTTATGAAGCTCGACCCCTGCGGCTGCTGCGAGGGCATCGAAACCCTCACCCCCACTCCCATCCACAACCCTCCGGGGCTCAGCGCCCTGGCCTACCGGGTGGGCACCCACGCCAGCTTCAAACAGAGCATGCTGGCGCGGCTG
Organism: Calidithermus roseus; assembly: GCF_003574095.1. Classification (GTDB taxonomy): domain Bacteria; phylum Deinococcota; class Deinococci; order Deinococcales; family Thermaceae; genus Calidithermus; species Calidithermus roseus. The sequence goes on along the minus strand of NZ_QWLA01000128.1, from coordinate 3,189 downwards.
GGCCAGCACCCCCCGCTACGACCCCTCACCACCCGCCAGGACGACGACCCCACCATCGCTCTGCTCGACGCCTGGGCCAGCGTGCTGGACGTGCTGAGCTTCTACCAAGAGCGCATCGCCCAGGAGGGCTACCTGCGCAGCGCCACCGAGCGGCTGAGCGTGCTCGAGCTCGCCCGGGCCATCGGCTACGAGCTGCGCCCTGGCGTGGCGGCCAGCACCTACTTAGCCTTCGAACTCGAGACCGCCCCCGGTGCCCCCGCCGAGGTGCCCATCCCCATCGGCACCCGGGTGCAGAGCCTGCCGGGACCAGGCGAGCAGGCCCAGACCTACGAGACCGTCGAGGCCATCACCGCCCGGCCCCACTGGAACGCGCTCAGGCCGCGCCAGAGCGAGCTGCGCTACCCGGCCTTCGGCGACCGGCACCTCTACTTGCAGGGCACCGCCACCCAGCTCAAGCCGGGCGACCCCATCCTGATCGTGGGCGACGAGCGCCTGAGCGGCACCGACACCGAGCGCTGGGAGTTCCGCCGCCTGAGCGAGGTGATCCCCCAGCCCGAGCAGAACCGCACCCTGCTGCGCTGGCTCGAGCCCCTGGGCAGCCGACTTCCCCGCGTGAGGCCCCCCGCCAAGGGGCCCAGGGTCTTCGCCCTGCGCCTGCGGGCCGCCCTCTTCGGGCACAACGCGCCGGAGTGGGCCGCGCTGCCGCTGGCGCTGCGCATCGGTGAGCGCAACCCCCAGGACAACAGCTTCGTGGCCGGGGCCTTCGCCTCCAAGCAGAACCAGTGGGCCGACGCCAAGTTCGCCGCCGGGACCACGGTGCTCAACCTGGACGCGGTGTACGAGCCCATCAAGGCCGGAAGCTGGATCGTGCTGGCCCAGCCGGACAACCCGCCCTACGTCGAGCTTTACGAGGTGCGGAAGGTGGGCGAGGAGAGCCTCAGCCGCTACAACATCTCCGGCAAGAGCACCCGCCTCGAGGTCTCCGGCGAGCACATCGAGAAATTCTCGCCCCGCGGGGCCAGCGTCTTCGCCCACAGCGAGGAATTGCCCCTGGCCGAGCATCCGCTGGAGCTCGAGCTGTGGGGCAAAGAGCTCGAGCTCGATTCGCTGGCTGCCGACCTGAGCAAGAACCAGGTGCTCATCGTCAGCGGAAAGCGGCTGCGCATCGGGCTGCGGGAGGAGCGCAAGGGCGGGCTCGAGGGCACGGGCGGCAGCGCGGGGAGGGGCATCCTCCCCGAGGGCTCGCTGCTGGTGCTGGCCCCGCCGAAGCCCCTGGGCGACGGGCGCGAGCTCTGGAGCCTGCGCGACGCCTGGGGCTTCGAGGGCACCCTGACCCTGCGGCGTGAGGCCCTGCGGCAGCTTCCCGCCCTGCCCCAGGACGAGGAGGTGAGCGAGGTGGTGCGGCTGGCCGACTTCCCCGGCCTCACCGACCCCGAGCACAGCCTGCTCGAGCTACAGGCTCCCCTGGTCTACTGCTACGACCGCACCACGGTGCGCCTGCAGGCCAACGTGGCCCTGGCCACCCACGGCGAGAGCAAGGAGGAGGTGCTGGGCAGCGGCGACGCCACCCAGCCCTTCCAGAGCTTCAGCCTCAAGCAGAGTCCCCTCACCCACGTGGCGGCCAGCACCCCCTCGGGCACGCTGAGCACGCTCGAGCTGCGGGTGGACGGGGTGCTGTGGAGCGAAGTGCCCTCGCTCTACGGGCGGGGCCCCCGCGAGGAGGTCTTCACCCGCCGCATCGGCGACGACGGCAGGGTGACGCTGCGCTTCGGCGACGGGGTCAGCGGGGCCCGGCTGCCCAGCGGCAGCGAGAACGTGCGGGCGAAGTACCGCGTGGGGACCGGGCTGGCCGGACTGGTCAAGGCCCGCCAACTCAGCCTGCTCCTGACCCGCCCCCTGGGGGTCAAGGGCGTGAGCAACCCGCTGGCCCCTAGCGGCGCCCAGGACCCCGAAAGCCGCAACGACGCCCGCCACAACGCGCCCTTCACGGTGATGACCTTCGAGCGCGTCGTCTCCTTGCAGGACTACGAGGACTTCGCCCGCACCTTCGCCGGGGTGGGCAAGGCCAAGGCCACCTGGCTGCCGATGGGCGAGCGCCAGTTGGTTCATCTCACCGTGGCGGGAGCGGCGGGCGCCCCCATCGAGCCCGGCTCCGAGCTGTTCACCCGCCTGCGCGAGGCCATCCGCGGCTACGGCGACCCCTACCAGCCCTTCCGCATGCAGTCCTACGAGGCCCTGCCCTTCGCGCTGAGCGCCGAGGTGCGCACCGACCCCCGCTACGAGCGCGAGGCGGTGCTGGAGGAGGCCGAGCAAGCCCTGCTGCAAGCCTTCGCCTTCGAGCAGCGGGCCTTCGCCCAGGGGGTCAGCGCCAGCGAGGTGATCGCGCTGATCCAGGGGGCCCATGGGGTGGTGGCCGTGGACCTCAACGCCCTGCACCTCGCCAGCCAGAGCCCCCGCCTCGAGCCCCGCCTGCCGGCCCTGCCGGCCCGCTGGGACGACCCACTGCGGCCCACCCGGCTCTTTCCGGCCCAGTTGCTCACCCTCGAGCCCAAGCACCTCGTCTTCACGGAGATGACCCCATGACCGGCCAGGACCTCTACCAACTGCTCCCCGCCCTCTACCGCCTGAAGGACGGTGAGGAGCAGCCCCTGCTGGCGCTGCTGGAGGTGCTGGCCGAGCAGGGGAGGCTGCTGGAGGAGGACATCCGCCGGCTCTACGACAACTGGTTCATCGAGACTGCCCAGGAGTGGGTGGTGCCCTACCTGGGCGACCTGCTGGGCGTGCGCAACCTGCACCCGCTAGAGGGCGAGGTCTTCAGCCTGCGGGCCTACGTGGCCAACACCCTGGCCTACCGCCGCCGCAAGGGTACGGCCAGCGTGCTCGAGCAGCTCGCCCGCGACACCACCGGCTGGCCGGCCCACGCGGTAGAGTTCTTCGCCCGGCTGGCCTCCACCCAGCACCTCGACCACCTGCGTCCCGATCAGGGCGGCTGGGCCTCACTGCGCGAGGCCCAGCGGCTGCAACTGGTGGGCGGTCCCTTCGACCCCCTGGCCCACAGCGCCGAGGTGCGGCGCGTCGCCAGCGGGCGGGGGCGCTACAACCTCCCCAACGTGGGCCTGTTCCTCTGGCGCTTGCAGGCCTACCCCCTCGAGGCCCCCCAGCGCCCCTTCGACCTGCCGCCCCTGAGCC
>NZ_QWLA01000127.1 GCF_003574095.1 Calidithermus roseus | reverse complement strand
CCCCCTGCCCCCCAGCTCGACCTCAACCAGGCCTGGCGAGACGTGCTGGGCCAGATCGGGGTCAACCTGCGGGCTTTCTTTCGCGAGGCCAGGCCCTACCCTCCCGAAGACGGCAGCAACAGGCTGACCCTGGTATTCCCCGAGCGGGCCAGCTTCCACTACCAAAGGGCCCAGAAGAACCTCGAGGCCATCCAGAAGGCGGTGCGGGACGTCATGGGCGACTATCAGGTGGAGCTGGTGCTGGGCGGGGATAAAAAAAAAGTAACCCCTAGCCCTCCCGCGCCCTTCCAGCGCTTTACCCCCGCGCCCGTAGCCGACCTGGTGGCCGAGGCCCCGCCCCAGCCGCAGCCTGCCGAAGCCGATGTCCTGGCCCCACAGCCCCAACCCGTCCCCGCGCCTGAGCCCTCGAGTGGGGGCGTGCGGTTCGAGGACCTGGGCGAAGCGGCCCACGAATCGCCCCCCTTCGAGGAGGAAGGGCTCGAGGAGGAACCCGCCTCACTGGCCCGCGCTTCCGGCTCGGACCTCACCGCCGACCCGCGCTTCCAGAAGCTGCTCAAGCTCTTCGGTGCCCGCATCCGCAAGATTCACCGCGAAACCCCCAGGGAATCCCCCGCCGTTGGCGCCGAAGGGGGAGGAGAGGCCGAGGAGGCAGGCGAGGAATAACCCCTCAGCCCCACTCCAGTTCCTCGCGTTGGGCCTCGAGCGGGTTGCGGGCGGCCTCGAGCCAAAGCCACACGATCGGCCAGGCCAACAGCCCGCCGATGAGCAGAAAAAGCAGCACTTCCACGGCGCTCCTCCCAGGGCACTTTAGCCAATGCGGGTCAGGGCCGGGTCAGGGAGCAAACCCCTGCCCGTCGGGGTTCGGGGTGATCAACCCTCCTTTGGCCTTCGCGCCTCGAGCGCCTTGCGTCCCGCCTCGATGCCGGAGTCGAAGTCGATCTCGCTGGGAAGCTCATCGTCCATATCCACGATCACCGAGGCCGTGGGCTCGAGGAGTGCGGGCGTGGAAGCAGCGTACTCCCGCGAATTCCTGAGGGCCACATACACCACCACGAATACCGCCAGCAACAACCCGAGCACTGCAATCCAGGCCATACCCCATGGTACTCCCGGAGGAGGGGCGAGGGCCGGATGCCGGGGGCGGGTCGTAGGTCCTACGCAAGACGCTTTGGCCCTCGACCCTTGACAAGCCACGAGCTGACCACTGACCCCTTAAAGCGCTAAATCACCTCACGGAACCCGATGGCCTCGGCCCGCGCCTGGAGCTCGCGCTTGAGCAGGGCGTGCTGGGGGGCCTCGAGGTAGGGGTCGGCCTCGAGGATCTGCTTGGCGAGTTCACGGCTTTTCTCGATGATCTCCTGGTCGGAGGCCAGGTCGCCGATGCGCAGGTCGGGCATGCCGGACTGGCGCAGGCCGCGCAGCTCGCCGGGGCCGCGTAGCTCGAGGTCCTTTTCCGCGATGTAGAAGCCGTCGGTGCTCTCCTCGATGATGCGCAGGCGGCTGAGGGTCTTCTTGCTGCTCTCGCCCGCGATGAGGATGCAGTAAGACTCCAGACCGCCCCGCCCCACCCGGCCCCTAAGCTGGTGAAGCTGGGCCAGCCCAAAGCGCTCGGCGTTCTCGATGATCATCAGCGTGGCCTGAGGGATGTCCACGCCCACCTCGATGACCGTGGTGCTTACCAGCAGGTCGAAGTGGCCATTCTTGAAGCGCTCCATCACCAGGTCCTTTTCCTCGGCCTTCATCTTGCCGTGCAGCAACTCGATGCGCACGTCGGGCAGCAGCTCGCGCAGCTCGTCGGCCAGCTTGGTGGCGGCGGCCAGCTCGGCGGTGGCTTCGTTGTCGCCCTCTTCGATCATAGGTGTGACCACGAAGACCTGATGCCCCTTGGCGATCTCCTGGCGGGCGAAGGCGTAGGCCTGCAGGCGGGTCTTCTGGGTGAGCACCTTGGTCTTGACCGGGGTGCGCCCGGGGGGCAGCTCGTCGATCAGGCTGACCTCGAGGTCGCCGTACATCGTCAGCGCCAGCGAGCGGGGGATGGGCGTGGCCGACATCACCAGCACGTCGGGGCGGCTGCCTAAGAGGCGGCGGCGCTGCAACACGCCGAAGCGATGCTCCTCGTCGATGACCGCCAGGCCCAAGTCCTTGAACTCCACCCGCTCCTGGATCAGGGCGTGGGTGCCCACCACCACGTCGGTGTGGGCCGACTTGAGCCGCTCGAGCACCCCGCGCTTCTCGGCCATGGGCATCGAGCCTACCAGCAAATCCACGGTCACGCCCAGCGGGAAGAGGTATTTCTGCAGATTCTGGTAATGCTGCTTGGCCAGGATTTCGGTAGGGGCCATCAAGGCCCCCTGGGCCCCGTTCTGCGCGGCGATGTAGAGCGCGGCGGCGGCCACGGCGGTCTTGCCCGAGCCCACGTCGCCCTGCACCAGCCGAGCCATCTGGCGCTCGCTCTGCATGTCGGCGAGGATCTCGCCCAGCACCCGCTCCTGGGCCTTGGTGAAGGTGAAGGGCAGGTTGTCGCGGAAGCGCTCCAGCCACTGGGGCTCCACCCGGAAGTAGCGCCCCAGCAAGGCCGAGCCGCCCGACTGGATCATCACCTTGAGTTCGAGTAGCAGAAATTCGTCGAATTTGAGGCGGTAGAGGGCGCGCTCGAGTTTTTCTTCGGAGTCGGGGAAGTGGGCCTGGCGCAGCGCCCAGTCGAGGTCAGGCAGCCCCAGGGCGGCGCGGTAGGGCTCGAGTGGGTCGGGGATGCGGGCAAAGGCCTCGAGGGTTCGCCAGGCCACCCGGCGTAGAAAAGCCTGGGAGATGCCCTCGCGCGAGGGGTACACCGGCACGATGCGCCCGGTCGAGAGCGACTCGCCTGCCTCGTCCTCGAAGTACTCCACCATCAGCGAGACGTTGCCGCCCCGGCGCTGCACCCGGCCCGAGACCAGCAGGTTAGCCCCCTCGGGCACCTGCTTGAGCACCCAGGGCTGGTTGAACCACACGCCCGTGAACTTCCAGCCCCACGCGTCCATGAAGCGCACCTGCACCAGTTGCATCCCCTTGCGCGGGGTCTTGACCAGCTCGCGGCTGAGCACCGTGCCCACCACGGTGGCCTTCTGGCCCTCCTCGAGTTCGCGCACGCTCTGCAAAGCCCGGCGGTCCTCGTAGCGGCGGGGGTAGCCGTGCAGCAGGTCGCGCAGCACCCGAATGCCCAGCTCACCCAGCTTCTTCTTGCCGCCCGGCCCCAGGGCGATGGCCTCCACGGGGGTGTCGAAGCCGATTTCCCCCACCGCCTGCGGCGCCTCCGGGCTGGGAGCGGCGGGCGAGGCCACCTGGCCGGGGGGCGGCTGAGAGGGCTTCGCGCGCACCGGGGCGGTGAGGATGGGGTCCTGGCCGCTGGCCAGCAGCTCGATGGCTTTTTGTAGCCGCTCCAGGCGCTGCGCGGTGCCCATCTCGCGGTAGCCCGCCAGGAGGTGGGCGAGTTCGGGGAAGGGCTGACCCAGGTTCTGCACCAGCTTCTCGAGGCCCCCCGCCACCACCCGGTCCTGCGCGCCGTCGGAAAGCTCGCGGCGCAGGGGTCGCAGCAGGCGTTCCCTGAGCTCGTCCTTGGTCACGGCCCCATCATGCCATACCTGATTGGGGGTTTATGAACCGGGCGTAACGATGACGTAACTGCCCGGTCGCTACACTTGGCCTCGAGTCCTGAGGCTACAGGGAGGGCACATGGCCAAGACCATCGAGCAGTTGAGTTCGGGCCTGATCGTGGGGCGGGTAGGGCTGGGGATGCACGGCACCCAAGTCGGCAGCGTGGCCCAGGCCGTCCACGACGGCGACACCATCGACGTGCGGGCGCCGGAGGACTTCGGCATCCGCTTCCTGGGCGTGGATGCGCCGGAGGTCAGCGCCCGACTGCCCGACTCGAGCGCCAGCGACTTCCCCTCCCTGAGCAGCCCACGCTGGGAAGCCTTTCTGAGCGGTGACCCGTTGCGCAACGCCCGAATCAGCCGGGGGCTCAAGCGGCACCTCGAGGCCCTCCTCGGCCCCGGCGTGGCCGCCAACCACCATTTCCACGCCCAGGAAGCCCGCAAAGGGCTGGCCCAGATGGTCGAAGCCGACCGGGTGGCCCTGGGGCAGGCCAAGGAGGAGTTCCGCTTCTTCCTGGCCTTCGCCTACGAGGTCATGGACGGCTACGGGCGCTTCCTGGCCTTCATCCACCCCAACGACCCCGCCAGGAAACTGCCTGAAGCCCGGCGCCACAGCTACAACGACCGCATGCTCGAGGCCGGCCTGGTGCTGCCTTATTTCATCTGGCCCAACATCGACCCCTTCCTCAAGGCCCGCCTCGCCAGCGCCTCGTTGCAGGGCACGGTGATGAGCCCACAGCAGCTTTACGACGAGGCCAACGACCCCGCCACCAAGCTGGGCCGCGCCCGCAACGCACTCAAGCGGGCCCGCGCTCAGCAGATCGGGCTCTTCGCCAGCGCCAACCCCCTGCGCCTTCCCCCCTCGGAGCTGCGCCTGCTGGTCAACCTGGCTCGAGGCCGCGGCCCCCACCGCTGGGTCATCGACCTCAGCGACCCCAAAGCCCGCCTGCTCCACCCCGAGG
>NZ_QWLA01000126.1 GCF_003574095.1 Calidithermus roseus | reverse complement strand
CTGTTGCGGCGGGAGCGCTACGCGACGAGCTGGGTCGCCAGCGTGGAGGGGGCCTATTCCGCCCTGAGCCAGGCCGAGCCCGACCTGCTGATCCTCGACGTGATGCTCCCCGAGGGCGAGGACGCGGCTGACGGCGGTGACGACGATCAGCAGGTGGTTCTGGCTCACGCTCTTGCTGGTCTGGCCGAACAGCCCGCCAATGAGGGGGAGGTCCATGAGCAGGGGCACCCCGCTGCGCGACTCCTGCTCGCTCGAGGAGATCACGCCCCCCAGCACCGCGCTGTGGCCGGAGGCAAGGAGCACGTTGGAGGTCAGCTGCTGCTTGGGGATGACCGTGGCGTTGTTGGGCCCGCTGGAGGGGGCGCTGCCGAGGTTGATGCTCACGGCCAGCTGGATCTTGTCGCCGGGGATCACGGCGGGAGTGAGCTTGAGCTCGAGGCCGAACTCCACGCTCTGCAGCCCGGTGGTGGCGGTGCCGCCGTTCGAGCCCGAGGAGGACAGCGGGATCAGCAAGCTGCCGCCGGAGAGCAGGTTCACGCTCTCGCCGCTGCTGACGGTGAAGCGGCTGTCGATGAGCGAGCGGCTCTTACCCGCGCTCTGCAGCGCCTTGAGGGTCGCATCGAGCTTGAGCAGCTGGGTCTTGCCCACCTCCATACCCAGCCCGGCCGTGCCGCTGCCGGGGTCGGCCTTGAGGCTGAAGGGGCCCAGCGCCGCCTCCAGGGCCACGCGCACGTCCTCCCCCTGGCCGCTGGTGATCTGCTCGACGCGCACCTGCAGGTCCACCTGGGGGACGGGCCGGTCCAGCTCGCCCACCAGCCGCTCGATGGCCGCCACCGCCGCCGCCGGGCCCCGCAGCAGCACGGTGTTGGTGCGCTCGTCGGCGGCCAGGAGCACCTCCTTCGATTCCGGCAGCAGCTTGGCCACCAGATCGAGCACCCCCTTGGCCTTGGCGTAGCCCAGCGGCAACGCCCGCTCCACGGGGGCGGCGGGGGCCGGGGACGGCAGGACGGGCGGCCTCCAGCTGGCGCACGAAGTCCTGCGCCTCCGCCGCCAGGGCCCGCGGCAGCTGCACCATCACCACCTTGAGGGCCTCGAGGTGGGTGACCTTGGCCTCCTTGAAGCGCAGGCCCAGCGCCTGGGCCAGCGACGCGCCCGCGTCGGGCGCCGCGAAGAGGAGCACCGCCTCCTGCTCCTGGGGGGCGTCCTGCTTCCGGGGATCCGGCTCGGGCTTAGGCTCGGGCCGGGGACCGTCCTGCGGGGGCACGGGCGCGGCCCGTCCCGCCAGAGGACTCGCCGCCGCCTCCTGCGGCGGGAGGCCGCCGGGCCCGGCGGCCTCCGCCAGCGCCGCCAGCAGGGCCGCGAGCTGCTGGTGCTGGGACTCGGTGGCCTCGACCACCAGGGCGCGGGGCTGGGTGAGCACGAAGACCCTGCTCTGCGGCAGCAGGCCCTGGGCCAGGGGCGCCAGGGTCTGCGGGTCGTCCACCGGGTAGACCGCCACCCGCCGCGCCGCCTCTCGGTGTACCGGCGCCAGCCGGTCCCGAAGGGGATCGTCCTCCGGGCGCGCGGGGCTCGCCCCGTCCCGGAGGGAATCCGCCGCAGTGGGCGGGGTCGCGGCCGGTGGCGTCGCCGGGGCGGGGGCCTGGGCACCCTGGGGCTGGGGCTTGGGCCCCTGAGCCGCGGCGAAGGCCTCGAGCTCGGCCCTGGGCGCGACGACGATGAGCCCGCTGGGGAGCACCTTGTAGTCGAGGTTGCGGGCCGCACCCATGAACAGCCCCTCCCACACCTGGCGGAAGGGCTTGGACTTGACGTCGAGGGTCACTTTGGCCTGCAGCTCGGGCGCCTGGGCCACCACCACCGACAGGCCTGCACTCCTGGCGAGGATTCTTATAGCATCTCCAAGGCTGACGCCGGCCCGCACCTCCACGCTGACCGGCACGTCAAAGGCCTTTCCCGGCGGCAAGCTCCCGGCCAGGGCCAGCGAGCCCGCCAGAACGCACAGCCACACGTAGCGCTTCATGGCGACACCTCCAGATACGCCCGCTCCTTGCCGCGGGCCAGCTCCACCCGGCCGGGCTCCACGCGCACCAGCCGCACGCCCGCCTCCAGCTCCTCCCCGGCGCGCCACAGCCCGCTCCCCCCGTCCTTGGAGAGCAGCACCGAGGCCTCCTGGCCCAGCGAGACCGCCTCCAGCCGCCAGCCCGCGCGCACGAGGTAGCGTTGGAGCGTCTCGGGCTGGGGCCGGGGTTGGGGCTGAGCGACCGGGGACGGGGGAACAGGCAGGGCGGGCAGCTCCAGGCGCGGCGCGGGGGCCACCGGGACCTCCCGGTGCACGGCGGCAGAGCCGCCGTCCCGAAGGGGATCGTCCGCCCGCACAGCCCCCGGAGAGCCCGACGAGCCCACCCCGGCGATGCGCGCGTAGGCGCGGAAGGGGTCGGCCCCCGGCTCAGGGAGGGGACTCGCCGCCGCCTCCCGGTGTACCGGCGTCAGCCGGTCCCGAGGGGGATCGTCCAGCTGGTGCGGGCGATCAGCGGCTGGGGCCTGCGCCGGCAGCGCCTGCACGGTGGGCAGTGGCTGGGCCGCGGCGTGCACGGAGTCCGCTTCTTGCTGTGCGGGCATCACCGCCTGCGGGGGCTCCTGCGGGGCCGGTACCCGCAGCGCCCAGAGCCCCGCCAGCAGCAGCAGGGCCGCCAGGACCGCTCCGGGCACGACCGCCGGCGTGCGGCCCGCCCGTCCCGAGGGGGGGCGCACGAACGGGGGCCGGGTGAGCCGCTCGCGGACCCGCCCCAGCGCCAGGGCCCAGCGCTTAATCACCGGCGTAGTACGCTTCCAGGACCATCTGCGCACGGACCTTCCCCTCCTTCTCGTCGCTCAGGGCAAATTTCACGTCCTTGAGGATATTCAGCCGCCCGCCACCCTGCAGCGCGTTCATGAGAGCGAGGACCCGCTCGAAGGGGCCGGTCAGCTCCAGCGGGGTCGTCACCTTGGGGAAGGCCCCGTCCTGGCCGAGCGTGGGGCTGAGCGGCCCGACCTCCACGCCCCAGCGCTGGGCGAGGTCGCCCACAACCCCCAGCAAGCCCGCGTAGTCCTCGCGCGCCGGCAGCCGGGCGCGCTCCTGCTCCCAGCGCGCCTGAAGCTCGCCCAGCCGCCGCTCCAGGCCCCGGTTGGCCTCCGCCAGCGCCTCGAGGCGGGCCACCTCGGCCCGCGCCCGCAGCAGCTCCTGCCGCGCCTCCACCAGGCGCCCGGCCTGCCAGGAGAGCAGCCCCACGGCTAGCAGCAGCGCCCCGCCCAGCGCCAGCGCCTGGGCCGCGCCCGGCCGGCTCCCCTTCCGCGCGGGCTTAGTCGCCATGCTCCACCTCCTGGGGGCCCGCCGCGGGGCCGGCGTCGCGCCGCTGCTCCAGGGTCAGAACGAAAGCCCAGGCCGCCCCGCGCCGCTCCACGCGCACCAGCCGCACCGTGCGGCCCTCCCCCTCCCAGCGGCGCAGGAAGGCCTCGAGGTCCTCCCGCGTGGCCGCCACCCCCTCCAGCGAGTAGCGGTAGGCGTCCCTGTCCGGCAGCACCGCCAGCCGCGCCAGCCCCGCGCGCAGGCCCTCTCCGCCGCGGGGCAGCTCGCGCAGCAGCGGCTCGAGCTCCTCCCCCCAGTCCACCGGGCGCAGCGCCTCCAGCGCCGCCAGCCGCTGCTGCAGGGCCTTGACGCTGGCCTCCAGCGCCCGCTGGCGCCCTTCCTCCGGGGCCAGCCGCGCGGCCTCGGCCCGCAGCGCGGCGACGCGCTGGCCCAGCAGCTGGCCGTAGGCCCAGCCCCCCGCCAGCAGCGCCGCGCTCACCCCCAGCCCAACGAGCAGCGCCGGGCGCAGCCGCCCGGACCAGTCCACCTTCTCCCCCGCCAGGGGGAAGCGGCTCACCCGCTCCCCCACCGCGCCCAGCAGGGGGCTGTAGAGCGCCTCCGGGGCCAGATCAGCTCCCTCGGCTCCCTCTAGCCCCAGCCGCTTGACGGCGAAGAAGCTGCCGAAGCTCTCCAGCAGCCCCTGGTACAGCCCCTCGTGCAGCGCGCCTGAGCCCGCCAGGAGCAGCGCGCTCAGGCGCTGCTCCTGCGCGGCCTTGACCAGCTCGACAGGCCCGCCCTCCTGCGCCACCGCCAGCAGGGTCTCCTCCACCGCCGCCGCGATCGCCGCCAGGACCTCCGCCGCCTCGAGGCGGCCGGGGTCGTCGAGCAGCAACCGCAGCAAGCCCGCCTCCCCCCGCAGCACCTGCACCCAGGGGTCGAGCAGGGCCACCAGCGTGCGCGCGCGCACCAACCTGTCCCCCCACAGCACCGCCAGGCTGCTGGCCGACGGCTCGAGGTGCAGCAGGATCCATAGCCCCTCGCGCGGGGCGCGCTGGGCGTGGCGCACGGCCAGCGCCACCCCGTGCTGCTCCACGTCCCACAGCCGCAGCCCGCACTCCTCGGCCAGCCGGCCCAAAAGCTTGAAGGTCGGCTCGTAGACCTTGCCCAGCAGGGCCTGGCCCCCCACCGCCTCCGGCAGGCTGATCCGGGGGACGAAGGCCTCGGTGCGGGCTGGAGGCAGCGCCTCCACCTCGCGCTCCAGCGCCTTCATCAGCAGCTCCCCCTCGAGGCTGGGCGTGCGCGTCAGGCGCAGGCTCATCAGCTCGGGAGGCAGCACCCACACCAGGTCGCCGCGCCCGCGGAAGCCCAGCTCGGCCAGCAGCGCCTTGAGGGCCTGGCCCACCGCGCGCGGCTCGAGCAGCTCCCCCCCGCGCAGCCAGCCCTCCTCCAGCGCCCGCCAGCCC
>NZ_QWLA01000125.1 GCF_003574095.1 Calidithermus roseus | reverse complement strand
GTGCGGCGAGTAGCGTGTGACATGTTGTCCTGTAGTGGAGCGCTGCCCGTGCGGGAGTAGCTCAGTTGGTAGAGCACAACCTTGCCAAGGTTGGGGTCGCGAGTTCGAGTCTCGTCTCCCGCTCCACATCAACCCCCTTTCTTTATCACCCCCCACCGCGAAGTAGGTGGGGGGTTCTGCTTTGGCATTCTCGATGCAATTGAGCTGAGTATCCAGTTTAAACCGCGCGAAAGGCCCACATACTGTAGAATGACCCCATGGTCGTCCTCATCGGCGGTGAGGACCAGGCTCTGGCTTGGTTCCGGCAGCAATGCCGTGAAGGTCTCAGGGCTGTTGTGGTCCGTGGAATCCCCCACGCTGGAGAGGTCGCGCAGGCCAATGCGCTGGCCTGCGCAGTCAACGCCTCGATGAAGACGAATTTGCTGGGGAAAGCCGCGACGCTTGAGTATCACGTGGCGGTCCTCGAGCACAACCGCGACCTGCTGCCCGAGATGGCGATACTGCTTCTGGACGCTCAGCACAGCTTTGCGCTGGTTGAAAAACTGGGCAACACCCACTATCCCGTCTTCGCCCACTTTCCCCAGTTGGATGCCGTTCCTCAGGAAATCTTGCAGGCCAGGCCCCAGATCCAGCGCTTGCCATCGCAAGAAATCCCCTCTGCCGCCGTGAAGCTGGAGAGCCCTGAGAAGCAGCTGCGGCACTCGATCGCCCGGCGCGAGTGGCTTCAGGCGATTGTCCTGTTGAGCGAGCACCCTGAATTGCTCGAGCCCTTCCTGGACCCCATCGGCTGGGGGGTACAGGAGGACGGGCTGCTCGAGGAAGCCTTTGGCCTTCTGCGCTCCTTGCCCGAGCCCTATTCTCGCCAGCCTTCGGTCTTGCGCTGGAGCCTGGCGCTGGCCATTGACCTCGGGCGCCAGGAGGAACTGCTCGAGACCGTGCAGGAGGTGCTGAGGCGCGCACCCGACGGCAAGCTTGGAGCGTTTTACGCCCTGGCCCTGCACACTTTGGGCAATTCGCGCAGCCTCGAGGTGGCCGAACATGCCCTGAGCCTCGACCGCTCGCCCGAGGTGCTGAGCGTGGTGGGGTATATCCTGCAGGCCAAAGACACCTACAAGGCGAGCCTTCTGCTCAATGAGGCGCTGGAGAAGGCCGAGGCCCAGGGGCTATCCCTCGTACAGGGCGAGGCCGCGCTTGGCTTGAGCCAATGTGCGCTGCTTGACGGCCAGCTCGGGCGGGCCAGACAGTGGCTTAGGTGGGCGGCCAGGCTCCTAGAAAACGGCAAGATCAACAACACCAGCCTCAGGCTGCGCGTGCTCAACGAGGAAAGCCACCTGCGCGTCTTGATGGGGGATCTGGCGGGCCTGGAGGATCAGCTCAGGGCGGAGATTCGCTACAGCCAGGGTTATAGCCCCAGGATCCGCAACCTGTTGAGTTCGACCCTGGCCGAGTTGCTGATCGTGCAGGGGAGGCTGGAAGAAGCGCAGGAGATCTTGCTGGAATTGTGGGCTCGGATCAAACAGCGCAACTCCTTTGCCATGTATGCCCAGCCGACGGTGACCTGCCTGCTGGGTCTGGGGAATGAGGCCCTGGCCCGTAAACTGGCAGTAGAGGCCCTGACCCTGAACATCCACAGCTTCGGAGCCTACGCCTTGCAGGCGGAGATCGCGGTGTGGATGTGCCAGTGGACCCACAGCCCTGCCGAAGCAGCCCCGCGTCTGCGGGCCATTGCCGAGCAACTGGAAACCGCCAACCTCGTGCCCTACGCCGTGCCGGCGCGCTGTCTCGAGGCCGCCTGCTGGTGGCGGCTGGGGGACGATGCCGCCGCGAAGTTTGCACTTTCTCGCGTGCGGAACTTTCTCCTGGAGGTAGATTCGAGCAGCATGGTGCTGCTGGGTGGACCGGAGTGTGCGAGAACCATCCAAAAACAGTGGCGCAAGGACACCGATGAACTTCACCTGCACTTCCTGGGGCAGAGTAAGGTGTGGTTCAGGAATCGGCTCTTGCCGGTGACGGGTAAGGGCCTGGACGTGCTCGCAGCCCTCAGCCTGAACCAGGAGGGGCTGAGTTCGAGGGGCCTCACGGACGCGGTATACGGCGAGGATGCCCCGGAAGAACGAACCCGCAGCCTGGTGGCTCACCTGCGCCGGCTGCTGCCCATCGAGCGCAAACCCTACCGCCTGCCCTTCCACGTCGAGGCCGATTTCCTGACGGTCCAGAAGCTTCTGGACCAGCACCAGACCCGCAAAGCCATAGGTCTGTACCAGGGGCCATTGCTGCCGGAGTCTACGGCTCCGCTGGTCGAAGCAGAGCGCTACCGTCTGGAGACGGCTCTGACCCGTGCCGCGCTCGAGCTGCGCGATGGCGAGGCCTTACTGCACCTCGCCAGCCGCACCCGCGACGACCTCAACCTGTGGATTCTCGCCGTGGAATACCTGGGCACACACGACCCACGGCGGGCGCTTGCCCAGGCCCGCCGCGATCAGTTGGCTCACGAGTTGGGGGTCGAACTATCCTCCACCAGCACCGCCAGCCCCATTACCGCTGGTGGCCAGGGCCAGTTGGGCGAGGGTAAGCAAAAGCGCTACCAGAACTGAGGCGATGCGTTTCATTGGTGGACCTCCCAAGACCGACGGTAGCAACGTGTCCGTGAGGCCCACGTGCCCCGATTATGAGAGGGCTGGCGTGGGTTTCGTGAACCTATGGGCCTAGATGCCGGTACGCTGACTGGGTGCGGTTGGCCCGCCGGAGCAAGGGGGTGGCATGAGCCAGGAGCTGTGGAGCGCAGTTGACCGCTACCTCACCGACCTGCTGGTACCTTCCGACCCTGCGCTGGAGGCGGCGCTCGAGGCCAGCAGGGCGGCAGGGTTACCGCCCATCCACGTCGCGCCCAACCAGGGTAAGATGCTGCTGTTGCTGGCGAAGTTGCAGGGGGCGCGAAGCATCCTGGAGATCGGCACGCTGGGGGGATACAGCGCCATCTGGTTGGCCCGCGCCCTTCCTCCAGGAGGGCGCCTGATCACCCTCGAGGCCAACCCAAAGCACGCCGAGGTGGCGCGGGCGAACCTCGAGCGGGCGGGCCTGGGGGAGGTGGTGGACGTGTGGCTGGGGTGGGCACTGGACACCCTGCCGCAACTGGCCGCCGAAGGACGCGGCCCCTTCGACCTCATCTTCATCGACGCCGACAAGCCCTCCAACCCCGACTATCTGCGTTGGGCGCTCGAGCTCTCCCGCCCGGGTAGCCTGATCGTCGCCGACAACGTGGTTCGGGGAGGGGAGGTGCTGGAGGGCTCGAGCCGTGACCCCAGCGTTCAAGGGATACGTCGCTTCAACGAGATGCTGGCCGCTGAGCCACGGCTCATCGCCACGGCGATCCAGACGGTGGGCAGCAAGGGCCACGACGGCTTTGCAATCGCCCTGGTCACCGCTGGCCCGTAGCGCCGAAGAGGGGAGGCACGGGTCGCGTTATGCCCGGCGTTACCGGGACATGTCGCTGGGAAGGCAGAATAGTGGAAGTACGTCGATGGTCAATTGCCAGACAACGCTGAGGGTCGAACGCCAAAATACACTGATGGAGCCAAAACGCCCAACACCCCGCCCCTCGACCCCGCCCTCAAGCGCGGGACGCAACACGCGCTTCTGACCTCAGGTAACGCCAGCTTAACGCGCCAGGGGCTAGGCTCTAGGCTGAGAGGAGCGTCGTGGCGCTTATGGGCAAAGCACCCCTGGTGAGCATCTTGATGCCCACCTACAACTACGCGAAGTTCATCGCGCGTTCCATCGAGAGTGCACTGGGACAGGATCTGGGGGATCTCGAGCTGATCATCAGTGACAACGCCTCCACCGACAACACCCAGGCCGTAGTGGCGCCCTACCTGGCCGACCCCCGGGTGAAGTACAGCCGCAATGCCGAGAACATCGGGATGACCCCTAACTACAACCGCTGCTACGAGCTCATGCACCCCGAGAGCCGCTACGTCATCATCCTGCCTGCCGATGACTGGTGGGATCCCAGCATGCTTTCCAGGTTGGTGGCCATCGCCGAGGCCGATCCCGAGCTGACCTTCGTGCACTGTGGGGGGTATAAGGTCGATCCCCAGGGCCAGCCGCTGTTCGAGTACATGGACCTCTTCGCCTATCAGCCCCCCGCGGGAAAGCACCGTGCGCTCAAGGAACTCTATCGCAACAACTACATCTTCGCCCAGACCGTTTTGCAGCGGCGTTCGCTCTTCGAGCGCCACAAGCCCTACCCCAACCTCTACCGTCCGGGCTTCAACTACGCCCCCGACTACATGCTGTGGGTGGACATCATGAACCGCGGGGCCATGGGCTACTACCTGCCCGAAAAGCTGGCTTATTTCCGCGAGCACCCCCAGTCCCACACCATCGACAAGAACATCATTCCGCGCCTGCGTGAGGAGATCCGCATTTTCGAGGTCGCAGCCGAGAGCTGCCCGAGCGAGCTCGAGGCCGAGCGCATCGCTAACCTCAGGGGCCGCATGCTGGCCCTGGCCCAGCGCCTGCTCAAGGCCGATGAGGAGGAAGAAGCTAAACAGCTCTTGCGAAAAGCCGCGAAGCTCGACCCTCATCCCAGCTTGGGCATCCGTATTGCCAGCTTCATCGCCAACTTACCCCTCTCGCACGTGACCCGCTCGAGGTTGTGGGAACTGGCCGAGAACCTGGCCTTCCGCACCCGCCGCAGCCACGCCTGAGGTTTCCTGCGCGTACCCGCCCAGGCTTTGGGCGCGAACATCAAGGTTTTTCATGGAACACAACATTTCCCAACCCACCAACCCCCCC
>NZ_QWLA01000124.1 GCF_003574095.1 Calidithermus roseus | reverse complement strand
GGGCACGTCTCCCACGTGTTACTCACCCGTCCGCCACTGACCAGCCGAAACCGGTCCGTGCGACTTGCATGTCTTAGGCATACCGCCAGCGTTCACCCTGAGCCAGGATCAAACTCTCCAGTGACAATGGCACCGAAGTGCCAGTTTGGATGTGCCTTGCGGCACTTGTTGGTTCAGTGGTTTCCCGATCTGTGCTTTCAAGGTTCGCGGTCACCCTTAGGCGACGCAAAGAAGAGAGTATCAAGGATTCGAAGGGCTGTCAAGGGGCATTGAGATCATGCCCAGCCCGACCTGCCTCAAAAAGCAGGAAGCCGCCGTAAAAACGGCCCCTTAGCCATGTGCAACGCGCCGCATCAAAGCAAGCTGCGATAGGGACCAGATCCGGTTGGTTCGCTGCCCTTCGGCAACGAAGCAACCCGACCGAAGTTATCCGCGTAGCAAAGGGCGATACCGCCCCTTGGAAGGGAGACGCTTTCTTCGCCGACTGCCAGGGAGGGGTGTGCTCTAGGATCCAAAAAGATAGCCACTGAAGGTTTTTGATTTTGACGATTATCTTTTGGAGTCCGGTATTACCGGGCCTGAGCACGATAGGATGAGGTTCTATGGATTTGCTGGTGGTCGTTCCCCATCCTGATGACGAGGTTTTCGGTGCGGGCGGCACCCTCATCGAGTATGCCGAGCGGGGCCTCGAGACGGGCCTGATCACCCTGACCAAGGGCGAGGCAGGTCGAACATTGGGGCTGTGTGATCCGCAGGACCTGGGTGCCTTTCGTGCTGAGGAATTGCGCAGGGCGGTCGAGGTGCTCAAGATCGGGCACTTCGAGCTGTACGACTTTCCCAATGCCCGCCCCGCAGCAGCCGCGGAAGGCGAAGCCAGAGGAGCGGGGTTTGAAGTCAATCGGGGGGTAGCCGACCACCCGGAGATCGTGGATTTACTGGTGCAGCGCTTTGAAAACCTCAAACCCCGCGCGATCATCACCTTCCCCCCCAACGGCATCAACGGGCACGTGGACCACGTCGCCACCAGCCGCTGGGTGAGTGCGGCAGTGGCGCAGTATGGCGGGCCGCTCAAGCTGTTCTACTATGCGCCGCCCACCCCTTATCCGGGCCACGAGGAAGGTTATCTGCCCCCCACCCATCAGCGGATCATCCCCCTTCACGTCCTGGCCCAGAAGCTGCGGGCGATGGCCCAGCATCGCACCCAGGCCCTCTCGGTGCTGGGGTTCATGGAGCGTTCGGCTGAACGGCTGGCCAAAGAGACCTTTCACCTGGTGGGCTACCAGGGGGAACTACAGAGCGAGCTGCTGTAGAGGAAAAGGCAGCGGTGGGGAAGCCCGAGGCATTAATCACAGCCTCCGGGCCTTTGCTGAGCTAAGCTCCAGAGAGCGGAAAGGGCCACTTTTCCGCTCTCGGAGGCAATGAAACCTGTCCTGCACTTGGGCGCCTGGGGCAGGTCGAGCCAGTGGCGCAACCGACCGAGTCAAGGCAAACCCGTACCGCTGCCGTGGGTGTTTGGTAGCAGGCTTTGGGGTCGGTGAGGCACCCAGCCTGGCTGGCTATGTCGTTTTTGGCTGATTCCCCATGCGCCGGTCCAGGCTCGAGCGAGGCCCCCCATGCGCATCGGAATCCTCTCGGACATCCACGCCAACCTGCCCGCCCTGGCCGCGGCGCTGAGCTGGCTGTCCAAACAGCAACTCGATCACATCATCGCCGTCGGGGACATCGTGGGCTACGGCCCCCACCCCAAGCCCGTCATCCGCATGCTCCAGCGCTTCGGCGTACAGTGCATCGGAGGTGGCGCCGACATGCGGGTGGCCTTTCGGATGCTCTCGAGCGCCCCCCGCAGCAGGATCTCCGACATGACCCTGCGCTGGACCATCGAACAGCTTGAGGAGCCCGAGCTCGGCTTTCTGAAAAGCTTGCGCTACCGCTACCACACTCCGCTGTCCAAGGGCCAGCTCATAGCCTTCCACGGCACCCCCGAAGACCCCGAGGTCAAGATCGACCTCGAGCTGCCCGCCCCCGACCTGCTCCCCCTGTTCGAGCGCTTCGACGCTGCCTGCGTGGTGGCCTCGGGCAGCCACCTGCCCTTCCAGCGCAGGCTGGGTGAGCGCTTGCTCATTGACCCCGGCTCGGTGGGACTGAGCCTGGGGGGAGTACCCGGGGCTGACGTGGCGGTGCTCGTGGACACCCCTCAAGGGGTCAGCGTCGAGTTCAAGAAGCTGCCCTACGACACCGAATGGGTGGCTCAGGACATGGCCCTCCTCGGCTTTCCCCCGCCCCTGATCGAAGCCGTCCGCCAGGGCACCTTTAATCCCTCGGGCAACACCGTTTCCAACGCGACCATCGAGTGGGTGCCGCCCGTGCGCACTTGGGGGTAGTCGGTGGCAAAAGTGCGCCAAACGCTGAACGCTCCAAAGCACGACCCCACGGCGTCTGGCGTTTTGCATTTGGCGCTGGCGATGGGCTACTGACCATCGACCGAAGCCTATTTGCGCACCACCTCGGCGTCGGCGGGGTATTTCTTGAGCTGCCTGGCGGTGAGGTTGACCCGCTTGAAGTTCTTGAAGTTGAGTTCGGCCAGGGTTTTGCCGCTGGAGTCCTTGAGGACGAGCGAGAGGGGGCGAGGGTCGGCTTTGAGCACCACGATCTCCATGCTGGCGTAGCTCTGCGTCTTGTCCTTGGGTACTCCCGCGAGCTTCCAGGCGGCTCCCTCGGGTGTTTTCTCCTCGCCCAGCAGTTTCAGGCTGACCTGCTCGCTGATCTGATCGAAGTCGCCCAGGCTGGTGAGGTTCACGCCTAGGCCCTGGATGTTGGCCCTGGCGCGCGGCTGGATGATGAGCTGGTTGGTGAGGAAGAGGTAGTTCCACACCTCCTTGTCGGAGATCACCACGAAGTTGCCCTCCAGCGAGCCCGGCTTTCTGAACTCCACGCGGGCGAGTTGCTCTTTGCCGGGCAGCACCTGCAGGCGGAACTCGAGGTCCTGGCTCGAGCCGTCGGGGAGCTGGGCCTTGCCGCTGACGGTAGCCTCCCAGGGCGCTTTCTCCAGGTTGGCCTGGACCTGCTTGGTGATCTCGGCGGGGCTCTGGGCTCCCACCCAGCTCAAGGCCACGAACAGCACGCCGAGGAGGGCGCGTATGGCCTTCAGCCGCTGGCTATCAACGTATTTGGGCGTTTGGCGTTGGGCATTGGGCGTGTTCACGGATTCCTCCATATTTCTTCGTCAGGGTAGGGCAGGGGAGATGAGTCGGATTTGACCTATGCGAGAAAGCTCAGTCAAAGATGAAGGTGTACCGCAGCCAGACCATCCAGCGCTGGTTGCCGTTGTCATAGCTCACGTCCCCGCGCAGGTTCTGGCCCTCCAGGCTGGCGGCGGCCTCGAATGGCGCTCCGCCCAGCGGAATGGTGCTCATCAGGCGAAGGCGCAACTCCTCCTGGAAGAGGCCGAGCTCGAGGCGACTGACCCAGCCCAGCCGCAGCGTGGCGTCGAGCAGGGTGTCCTCCTCGCCCAGCTCGCCGCGCCAGCCCAGCAAGGCGTAGGCCCCCATGCGAAAGCCCAGCCCGGCCAGGTAGGTCGCCCCGCCTTCCCGCAGCGCCCAGGCCCCCTCCAGGCCCAGCGTCGAAGCCTGGAAGATCGCCCCGGGCACGTCGCCGGCATAGGCCAGCGAGGCCCGCAGGGTGTGGTTGGGGTCGAGCCGGTAGCTAGCACCCAGGTTGCCCGCGAAGCCGCCGAAGTTGCGCTCCCCGGCCCACAGGAGCGCGCGAGAGGCGGAGGCATAGCCCACTCGAGCCTCCAGCCCGACCTGGGCGAGGCTGCCGCGCAGGTAGGCTTCCGCGCCCCAGCCTAGCGGCTGCAGGCCGAAGCCCAAGTCGGCCCGCGCCCCGAACACGAAACGCCCGGCGGGGCCGAACTCGAGGTCGTCCTCCAGGCCAAAGCCCACCGCGTCGCGCTTGAGCCGGGCGCTCAAGGTGAGGCCGCCCGCCTCGAGGCTGCCCTCGAGGGTAGGCGTGAGGTAGCCCGGCGAGGCGAACAGCCCCACGCTCAGGCTCTGGGCCTGGCTGGTGGCTAGCAGGTGGGCACCCACCGTCACGACCAGCGCGAAAAACCAGCCCCACGACCCGCCCCCAGGGAAGTCGCCGGTGACCGATGGCCGATAGCC
The DNA here is from genome assembly GCF_003574095.1 of Calidithermus roseus. GTDB lineage: Bacteria > Deinococcota > Deinococci > Deinococcales > Thermaceae > Calidithermus > Calidithermus roseus. The sequence continues at coordinate 1,341 of NZ_QWLA01000124.1, read as the reverse complement.
AAAGCGCGCCAAATGCAAAACGCCAGACGCCGTGGGGTCGTGCTTTGGAGCGTTCAGCGTTTGGCGTTTCACGTATGACGTACGACGTACGACATTCGATACCGACATCATTCCAGGCTCCAATCTACACCGCGAGCTGCTTGCGGAAGCGGCTCGAGGCCAGCAGCAGCACCAGGCCGCTGAAGATGGTCAAGGCCAGGAAGTCCAGCCACAAGAACTCCCAGCCCACCCCCCGCAGCATCACCCCGCGCAGCCCCTCGATGAGGTAACGGGCGGGGATGAGATAGGAGATGGCCTGGAACAGCGTGGGCATTCCCTCGATGGGGAAGACGAAGCCCGAGAGGAAGATGGTGGGGAAGGCATAGGCGAAGGTGCCGAACACCGCCTGCACCTGGGTGCGGGCCAGCGTCGAGATCAGCACCCCCACCCCCAGCGAGCCGAAGAGGAACAGCAGCATCAACAGCAGCAGCCACCCCACGTTGCCCCGCACCGGCACCCCGAAGACCCAGTGGCCCACAGCCAGTACCAGGATGGCTACGAAGAAGGCGATCCCCAGGTAGGGCAGCACCTTGCCCAGCACCACCTCGTAGGGCTTGATGGGTGTGGCGATGAGGGCTTCCATCATGCGACTCTCGCCCTCGCGCACGATGGAAAGCGCCGTGAGGAGCACGCTGAATTGCGTGAGGATGAGGCCGATGATGCCGGGGATCATGAACCAGGCCGTTTCGTTATCGGGGTTGTAGAGGGTGTGCAGCGAGGGCGTGAGGGGCGGGGTGACGGCCTGCCCGGCCAGGGCCTTGCCCGCCAGCAGGCGGCTGTTGAGGTCGCCCAGGGCCTTGCGCAAAGCGGCCTGGGCCTGGAAGGCGAAGTTAGGGTCAGAGCCATCGACGTAGACCTCGACCACCAGGCTCTTATCCTGCCGCACGGTCTGCAGGGCCCCCTCGGGGATCACCAGCCCCACCCGCGCCAGGTTCTCGTCGATGGCCCTGGGCACGTCTTGGGGGGTTGGTGCGCTGTAGGTCAGCCGGAACTTGCCCTCCTTGACCAACTCCTGCACCAGCGCCTGGCTGATGCGGTCGCTCGAGGCGTCGTAGACAGCCAGGCGGATGCCCGAGAGGGTGAAGTTGATAGCGTAGCCGAACAGCAGCATCATCATCACCGGCAACCCCACGATCAGCCGGGGCAACACGTGGTCGCGGCGGATCTGGGTGATCTCCTTGTGGGCTACGGCCAGCATCCGGCTCATACGGCACCTCCCGCTTGCAGGAGGGACTGGCTCCGCCGCGTGAGCACCACGAAGACGTCCTCGAGGCTGGGTAGGGTGGGGGAGAGCTCGAGGGG
>NZ_QWLA01000123.1 GCF_003574095.1 Calidithermus roseus | reverse complement strand
CCCCTGGACCCAGGCCCCCAGCCCGTAGCGCAGCGCCGAGCCCAGCGCCCCGCCCAGCATGACCAGCAGGAAGCTCATGGGGTGGAGTATAGCAACAAGCTCAACGCCAGCTTAAGCCGGGTTTCGCGCCCCCGCTGGTAAACTTTGGTGATGAGGTTTTTCAGCGTACTGGTCCTGACGGCGCTTCTCGCGGGCTGCGCCCCGAGGCTGGGCGTGAGCGACGCCCAGCGGGCCGAGTGGGGCTTGCAGCCCGTCATCAGCGGCTTCGCCCCCGACCGCGGTACGGGCGGGAAGTACAAGCTGCGCGAGCGGGTTTTCTTCGGCTTCACCCTGAGCCGGCCGGGCTACGTCACCCTGATCACCGTCGACCCCGACACCACCACGGTGGTGCTCGAGCGCAACGTGCGGCTCGAGGCGGGCACCCATACCTTTCCCCTCAAGACCGACGTCACCGCCCAGGGGCAGGCCACCTATCTGGTGCTGCCGCCTACCGGGACCTCGCGCTTCCGCTTGCTCTTCACCAACGTGCCGGTTTCGGCGCCGAACCTCTTCCGCGGCAAGCTCAGCCCTGAAGAACTCGACCGGCAGACCCAGGCCTACCTCAGCCAGGCCGCCGTGCGCGACGTGGCGGAGACCACCCTCGAGGCGGTGCAGTGATGCGCAGATTCCTGATCGGCACGGTAGCCCTGCTGGCCCTGCTCGCCGGCTGCACCCCGGCCGAGCCGGGCGGCTTCAGCCTCGACCCCAACGCGGTGGTGCTCCCCGAGGCCGAGGTGGACTCGGTGGCCGCCAGCGAGATGTACGTGCAAACCGACAAGGAGCTGAAGAGCGGCCAAGTCGTCATCAGCGACGAGGGCGACGGGCTGGTGCGCCGCATCACCGAGGCGACCACCATCGAGTCGCGGCAGGTAGGCGCCCAGATCGTGCGCAAGGTCTACCTCAAGACCGAGGAGGCCAGCCTCGAGGAGGCCGTGGCCGCGGGCGACGCCAGCCTGGACTTCGGCACCTTGCAGATCGGGCAGGACAGCCTGGTACAGGCCCTGCCCGGCGTGAGCGTGCAGGCAGTCACCGGCAGGATCAACATCACCAACGTGACCTTCTCGCCGGTGGCGGGCGTGAATGTAACCCTCAACGGATTCGTGCAGCAGAGCCTCAGCCCCAAGTTTCGCCTGGTGATCAACAAGGCCGCCGGCAGCAGCGTGGCCAGTGTGGACGTTTTCGAGGCCGCGCTGGCCGGGAGCCTTACTGCCTCGCTTCAGGCCAAGATCGTGGCCGACAAGAAGTTCAGCCTGGCTGCGGGCACCGAGCAGCAGATCGCGCAGTTCGCCCCCTTGCGCCAGGCCTTCCTGGTGGGGGCGGTGCCGGTGGTGGTGGTGGTCACGCCGCGCCTGGTGGTGGGGGCTTCCGGCGGGGCCGACAACCAGGTGACCATCCAGGCCGGCATCCAGCCCACGCTCAGCGTCAACGCCGGGGTGAAGTACGACCGCGACGCCGAGAAGAAGTGGGTGGGGGTGTGGACGCCGCCCAGCTTCAACCTCAACCCCTCCTTCAGCTACACCGTGCCCAGCAACGGCAACGGCCAGCTTTACGCCAAGATGGTGCTGGACGTGAAGCTCTACGGGGTGGCGGGGCCCACCCTCGAGGCCAAGCCCTACGTGGGCATGACCTTCAAGCCGGCCCCGGCCACCGCCACCGTGCGGGCGGGCCTGGGGGCCAGCGGCGCGGTCTCGGCCGGGTTCAAGGTGCTGGGGAAGGGCCTCGAGCTCGGCACCAGCGCCCTCACCTACGACGAGGGCAAGGACTTTAGCTGCACCACCGGCGGCGGCTGCACTCCCACAAGCAGTGCGCTTCGGTGAGCGTTACGCTGCGCTATCAGGTGGGCCGCTGAACTCCTGGGCGGATTTGTCCGCTCTGCCGGAGCCTCATACAATAGCCTGTGTTTTCCTTCGCGATCACCGCTCGAGCCGGCCGTGCCCGCACCGGCGTGTTTGAAACCCCCCACGGCCCCGTGGAGACCCCGCTGTTCATGCCGGTGGGCACCCTGGGCAGCGTGAAGGGGATCAGCCCGCAGGAGCTGCGGGAGATCGGCAGCCAGATCGTCCTGGGCAACACCTATCACCTGCTGCTGCGTCCTGGCCCCGAGCGGGTGCGGGCCCTGGGCGGCCTGCACCGCTTCGCCGCCTATGATGGCCCCTGGCTCACCGACTCCGGTGGCTTCCAGGTGATGAGCCTGGGTCACATGCGGCGCATCAGCGAGGAGGGGGTGGTCTTCCAGAGCCACATCAACGGCGACCTCATCGAGCTTTCGCCCGAGAAGAGCGTGGCGGCGCAGGAGGCGCTGGGCGCCGACATCATCATGGCCTTCGACGAGTGCCCACCCTACCCGGCGGCCCCGGAGTACCTCGAGGAGTCCATCGAGCGCACGCTGCGCTGGCTCGAGCGCTGCCTCGAGGCTAAGACCCGCCCGGATCAGGCCCTCTTCGCCATCGCCCAGGGCGGGGTGGACCTGAAGCTGCGCCGTCTGAGCGCCCAGGCCACCGTTTCCTTCGACACCCCCGGCTTCGCCATCGGCGGGCTGGCCGTGGGGGAGCCCAAGGAGGCCATGTACCCGGCGGTGGAACTCTCCACCCGGCTCCTGCCCGAGGGCAAACCCCGCTACCTGATGGGGGTGGGCCACCCCGAAGACCTGGTGGCCTCGGTGGCCCTGGGCGTGGACATGTTCGACTGCGTGTACCCCACCCGCACCGGGCGCTTCGGCTACGCCCTCGTCCCCGAGGGGCGGCTCAACCTCAAGCTCACCCGCCACCTCGATGACCCCACCCCCATCGACCCGGAGTGCGACTGCTACGCCTGCCGCCACTTCAGCCGGGCCTACCTGGCCCACCTGGTCCGGGCCGACGAGATGCTGGGGCTGCGCATGCTCTCGCTGCACAACCTGCGCTACCTGCACCGCCTGATGGAGCAGGCCAGGGCCGCCATCCGGGAGGGGTGTTACGGCGAGTTCGCCCGCGAGTTCGCCCGCAGGCGCTTCGGCGGCGAGGTGCCGGGCTGGTTCCGGAGGGCGCTGGAGGAGGGTGGGCACTGGGCGTAGCCGGGACCGATAGCCCATTGCCTACGAGGGAGCTAGCAATTTATACATGACCACTGTTGCGTACAAATTGCCGTCCTGCCAGCGGGCGTACTGGGGAATCACCCCCGCCCTCTGCCAGCCCAGGTTCAGGTAGAGCCCCTCGGCAAAGTGGCCCTCGAGGGTGTCGAGAACCAGCGTGGTGCGCCCCAGTTTCTGGACTTCGGCCTCGGCGGTCTGCATGAGGGCCGTGGCGATCCCTTTGCGGCGGTGGGCCGAGTGCACCATCAGCTTGGCCACCTCGGCGCGGTGTAAGCCGTTGGCGCGGCTTTCGAGGTTGAGCTGGACGCTTCCCGCCATCTCGCCCCGCTCGAGCGCCACCCACAGCCGCTTATGCGGCCCCCGGAGGGCTTCGTGCACCTCCAGCCAGTACGCCCGCGCCTCGGCCTCGCTCAGCGGTGGCAAGAACCCCACCGAAGCCCCACCGTCCACCACGTCCTGCAACAGGGCGACCATCTGGGGGATGAGCGGCTCGAGCTGCTTTGCACCGATTCGTTTGATCTGCATATTCGAGAAACCTCCAGCTCCCCCCAAAGCCCATTGGGGTTAGCCCTCGTGAGAGGCGCTCCCCCCTCGGAATGCTAAGGCCGCTGGATGCCGGGCTCAAGCTGCGGGCCGTTACCGACTGCTAGGTTCCGGTCGTGGACCTCGACCAATCGGCGGCTTTCGGGCGCGATGGGCGCTGGCAGAGGGGGCTGGATCACGCCACCGGCCTTCGCCTGAAGGGGGCGGATTGGACTACACTAAAGGGGTTCTGGGGCATTTGAGGCGGACATGTGCGCGGGGCGGGAACCGGGTTGGAGGCCGTGAATGCGTGGGGTAGTGGTATTGGGCGGGTTGTTGGGAATCGTATTTTCCTGGGTACCGCCGTCTTCCCAGGCGCAGGACGCAGCCCTGAACCTGAGCGTATTCAAAGGGGAATCCTGGGGGGCCCACCTGCGCCCCATTCTGGCCCTGGCTGTGAGTGCGGAGGGGCTCATCGCCACCGGCTCGGTGGACGAGACCGGCAAGCTGTGGGCGGGGATTCCCGGCAGGCTGCAAAAGACCATCGGCGCCCACGGCGACTCGGTGACAGCGGTGGCCTTCAGCCCGGACGGAAGCCTGCTCTTCACCGGCTCCGACGACCAGAGCGTGCGGCTGCTCGAGACCAGGACCGCCTCTGAGCGGCAGGTGCTGCGCATCCAGGGGCGGGTGCGCTCGCTGGCGGCCAGCCGCACCCTGCTGGCCGTGGGCACCGACAACGGGCGCATCCAGGTCTTCGAGTTGCGGCAGGGCGGGGCTGAAGCCACCGCGCTGCTCCAGGGGCACAGCGCCGAGGTGCGCAACCTGGCCTTCAAGCCGGGGAGCGGGGTGCTGCTGTCGGGCTCGAGGGACGGCACGGTGCGGCTGTGGGACGCGGCTAAGGGGACTTCCCTGGCTTCAAAGAGCGAGGGGGTCCCGGTTTCGGGGGTGGCCTTCGACCCGGCGGGGCAGCGGCTGGCCTACGCGCTGGAGAACGGGCTGGTCTACCTCCACCCGGCCAACGCTTTCAGCCAGAACAGCGCGGTGCGGGCGCCGGGCGGGGTGCTGGCCCTGGCCCTCTCGCCCGACGGGGCCTACGTCGCGCTGGCGGTGCGGGGGGGCGGAGTTCAGATGCTCGAGGTCGCCAGCCGCAAGCTCAGCCCGGCCTGGAGCGACCCGCGCGACGTGGCCGCGCTGGCCTTCCTGCCCTCGGGCACCGGCTTGGTGGCTGCGGCGGGAACGCAGGTCTTCGCCTGGGTGGCCCCCACTGCGGTGTTCCGGCCCGGCGCGGTGCAGGCTGGCCCGCCCGAGGGGCAGAAGGGTGGGGTCCGGATCACCAGCACCCCCAGCGGGGCCACCGTGCTGCACGAGGGGAAGGTGCTGGGCAATACCCCGCTGACCATCGAGGACCTCGAGCCGGGCAGCTACCGCTTCACCCTGCGGCTGCAAGGCTACGAAAGCCGCGAGATCAGCGTGACGGTGACGGCGGGTCGCATCCAGGCGGTGGAGGCCCGGCTGACCCAGGTGGCCGCCGCACAGCCCCAGCCCGGCCCTCCGGCTGCCGTCAGCCCTACCGTGGCCCTGATCTCACCTCCCAACCGCGAGATCGACAGCCTGGAATTCTCGGTGGTGCTGCGCATCTCCAACCCCGCGGGGGTGCCGCTGGAGATCGAGCTCGTCGACGCCAGCACCGGGCGCACCCTGACCAGGCTCGAGGCCCGCAACGTGGGCGTCGAGACCACCGAGACGCGCAGCTACACCTTCCGCCTGCCGCCCGACACCCCGCCGGGGATCGTCCAGCTCACCATCGTGGTCACCCCCAGGGGTGACCACGATGGTGAGCTGGACGATCCCCGGCGGGGTGTCGGGCGGCAGGCGGAAGGTGTAGCTG
>NZ_QWLA01000122.1 GCF_003574095.1 Calidithermus roseus | reverse complement strand
GCTCGAGGGGGCCCGTAATCTGGTGGTCTTCCCCGACCGGCTGCGGCCCGGCAGTTGCCTCACCCTCTACGACCCGGAGGGGCTGCTGCGCCTGACTCGAGAGGGATAGCCGCACCCTGCAGGCCTGAGGCAGATCAGGTTCTCGTTGGGGCCGCTGCGTGGCACGCCAAGGAGTGGGCTGAGCCCAGAAAAACCCACCCGTCAGAGGGAGGAAGTTGCATGGAACGTGAGGTGATCGAGCGGGTTGCCCTATGGTTCATCGAGAACGGGATCGAGGCACCGAAGGCCGACGTCAAGCGCGCGCTGCCCCCGGCGGCCGAGCTGGCTAAGGACCTCACCGCCATCGCCAACACCGACGACCACGACCCCGACTCCCCGCTGCACCGGCAGGAGCCCCGGCTGCTCAACCACGGGCTGCTGATCCTGGGGGCCGACCGCGAGCAGCGCGCCGTGCTGGGCTTCGAAGGCTGGGAAAAAGTCGACCAGGCCGAGGCGCACCTGCAGCAACAGCTGCGCAACCTCGTCCACCCGGTTCCCGCCTTCAACCTCTACCAGTTCGAGCAGGAGGGCAAGCGCTGGGCGGTGGTGCTGGTCTACCCCAGCATGCAGCAGCCCCACCTCTTCATCCGTGAGGCTGAGAGGATCAGCCGCGGTGACTGGTACGTGCGGCGAGGCAGCCTCACCGAGCGGGCCCAGCCGGAGGACTATGCTCGAGTCCAGAGCAAGGTCCTCGAGGTGGCCCAGGACGCCCGCCGCCGCGCCGAGGAGGTCGAGCGCAGGCTCTCCGACCGCATCGACCGGCTGGAGAGCGGGTACGCCGAGCTGCTGCAGCGCCTGCTGCAGGGGGCGTCCGCCCCCGATGCCGCGCCGCCGGCGGGGGAAGCGAGCGCCGAGTTGCTGCTCGAGGCGGCCAGCGGCCGGGAGCCCAACCTGGCCGAGCTGGTGCGCCTGCGCCTGGCCCCCGCCGAGGACCGCGTGCACCAGGGCCTGCTCGACGAGGCGCTGCGGCTGCGAGACTTCCTGCAGTCCGACGGGGTGCCCTGGCTGCTGCCCGATGACCCCGAAACGCTCCGCCAGGCGGTGCGGCACCTCGAGGAGGCGGCGCAGCCCCTGGCGGAGGGTCTGGGCGAGCTGATCCGCCGCGACGCGGCGGAGGCCTACGTCCCCGCCCTGCGCGAGGCGTTGGAGATCCTGGCGGAGGGTCTGTGGGTGCCGCTGGGTGTGGGGAGCTACAACGAGCTCGCCCGCGCACTGCACGCCTACCCGCTGCACCTCCTGACCTACCAGGCCTGCCTGGTAGCCCATGCTCACCGCCGGGCTGCCTACCTGCGGGCCTTCGTCGACGCCAGGATCCCCGCCGGCGCCTTCCGGGGCCAGGGGGCCGCCGTGCGGCCCTGGCTGCCGGGGGTGCGCGACCGAGCCATCGTGGCGCGAGATGCCTTCCAGCCCGTGGACTCCCGCTGGTGCGAGCCCCTGAGCACCCACACCCTGGAGGTGCTGACCGGGCCCGCGGGGTGGGCGCTGCCCCACCTTCCGCTCAGGCCACGGGAGAACCTAAAGGGGTTCTTCGTGCAGGCCGAGTTCTTGATGGCCCTCGCCTCGCTGGAGAACTCCCCCGAGCGCCCGCTGATCGGGGTCTACCTGCTCGAGGGCGTGGGGAGCGTCGAGGACCTGCGGGCGGTGGTCAGCCCGCCCCCCGCCCACGTGTGCCGCGCGCTCAAGGTCGCCCCGAAGGAGCTGGTGGAGCGACTGATCCTGTGGCTGCTTCAATCTGGTGGCCTCTTTCCGGGGTGCGCCGTGCGGGGCTTCCACCGCGAGGAGCTGAGGACCGGGGAGTGCCCGCCACCCCACGACGCCCCCTGACCCCCTTAACACTGCCCGGCCCGCGCGCAATAGCCGGGCGAGGACCGCGCAGGTGGGGAGCTGCTCGAGCTGCGGCGCCGACGAACTCCAGTTGGCGCCGCAGGTAGTCAGGAACGTTCTCATGAAGACCCGGCCGAGCCCGGTCGCCGGGGGCTATAGTGGCTCGATGAGCACCGAACATCCCGTCCTCGACGGCCTCCCCGCCGGCCCAGCCGTAGACGCGGGGGGTGTGCCCCAGTGACGCTGCGCCTGCTCGTCGCCGCGGAAAGCTGGGCCCTCGAGGGCAACGCCCGGGGCTGGCTCCTGCGGGTCCACGACCCGGCCGACGAGTGCACCCTCACCCGGGCCAACGCCTGCGCCGGGGGCGCGCTGGTGCTGGCGGTGCCGATGGGCGAGGGCGCGCGCTACTACACGCCTCGCCGGAGGCGCTTCCCGGGACCTACGGCGCTTGGGCCCGGAGGCGCCCCCTCCTGGCAGGGGTTAACGGGTCTTCCGCACCCCCCGCGAGGCTTGGGCAGGGCAGAATGGGGGCATGGCCGAGGCCATGCCCCCCTCCGAACCCCAGGCCCGCACCCTGCGCGAGGTGCAAATGGGCCTCGAGCGTTTCCTGACCCACGCCCTCAACCGCGAGGGCCTGCCCCGCACGGTGGTGGTGCGGGGGGTCTACCGCGACTGCGGCGGGCGCCCCTACGGGCGCTTCGCCTATGACCGCCTGGAGGACGCGGCCGAGGCCGCCTTCGACCTCAAGGTGCCCCTGGCGCTGCGCCCGCTGCTGGCCGACGGCCAGGAGGCGCTGCTGAGGGTAGCGCTGGACCTGGCGGTGGTGCAGGGGCGGGTCAAGGCCAACCTCGAGGTGCTGGAGGTGCTGGGGGTGCGCCCGCCCGCCGCCAGCGAGGAGGAGGTGCGGCTGCTGCGGGCCCTGGGTGCGCGCGAGCGCGCCGACGTGGCGGGCTTGCTGCGCAACCGCCTGCGCCAGGGTCAGCCCCCCTACCTGGCGCTGGTCTACGGGCAAAGCGGCATCGTCAACGCCGACGTGGACCGGGCCCTGGGCCCACGTCGCGCCGCATACCGCCTGGAGGAGAACCGCGTCGCGCTGTCCGACCCCGCGGCCCTGGCTCGCGCGCTGCGGGCCCTGGCCGAGCGGGGCCCCGACGCCATCGCGGTGGTACGGGGCGGGGGCGAGGGCCTGGGGGTCTTCGACCACCCGGCGCTGCTGGCGGGGGTGCTGGGGCTGGGGGTGCCTTTGCTGAGCGCGGTGGGCCACGAGGCGGACCACACCCTCTTCGACCGCGCCGCCGACCTGCGCCTGTCCACCCCGACGGCGCTGGGCCACTGGCTGGGCGAGCTGGCCGCCGAGGTGGAGCGTGAGCAGGCCCAGGGCGACCGGCTGGCGCGGCTGGAGCGGCGGCTGGCCGAGCTCGAGCCCCTCGCCGAGGCCGGGCGGCGGGCGAGGCTGTGGCGCGCCTGGGCCGTGGGCGCCTCGGCGCTGGCCCTGGCCGCGCTGGCCTTGGCCCTCCTCGCGCTGCGCCCGTGAGCTGGCGAGCCCCCAGCGGCGCACACGGCTCTCATCTTGCCCCCCGCCGCCCTGCCGTCCCCGCTACAATCAGGGCGTGGAAGCGAAGGCGCTCACGGCGCGGCTCATCGGGGGCATGGCCCTGCCGCAGGGGGTGTTGTTGATGAGCGAGGAGCGGGTGGCCCTGGGTTACCACGACGCCCAGGGGCGGCTGCAGCTGTACACCCGCGACCTCAACCCCCACTGGGCGCGCCGGGCCGGGCCGGCGGGCACGCTGGGGCTGCTGCTCCTGGAGAGCCTGCGGGCTTGGTGGCGGACCCAGCAGGGGCAGGGGGAGGTCAGGGTGATCCTGGCGGGGGCGCTGGCGGGCGCCCCGCTGGGGCTGTTGCTGCGGGCGCAGGCGCTCTTGCCCGCCTGGCAGCTCAGCCTCCTCTCCTTGGCGCTGCTGGCGCTGGTGATGGGCTCGATCTACCGCCTCTACGCCCCCTTCCGGCAGGCGCTTTGGCACAGCCGGCGCTACCACGGGGCCGAGCACATGGCCGTGCACGCGCTGGAAGCGGGCCAGGCCATGAGCCTCGAGGGGCTGCGGCGGCAGCCCATCCTCCACCCCTTCTGCGGCACCAACCTGGCGGCGCTGTGGTTGCTGGCGTTCCCCCTGGTGCTCCTGCTGCCAGTGTGGCTCCAGCCCCTGATGGTGCTGCCGCTGCTGCCGGTGTTCGGCTGGATGGCCCGCAACAAGGACCGCCCCCTGGCGGGGAAGCTGCTGGCCATCGGCTACTGGGGCCAGCGCTACACCGTCGCACACCCCGAGGAGCGCCACCTCGAGGCCGCCCTCAAGGCGGTGGAGGGGTTGGGGTTGGCGCGTGGGGTGGGTAGCGCTAGCGCTTAGGGCCAGGCGGCGCCTCGAGCCGCCCTGGCCCGCCCGGTGCAGCCCCGGTTGGGGCAAAAAAAGAGCCCCCTCGAGTCCCGGACACTCGAGGGGGGAGGGGAGCGGCTGTGGCTATGGATTACCTGGGGTTAGCCCGCCAGACAAGGTAGGCGATCCCGGCGGTCACCAGGACCCCCGGAACTATGCCGCCCATGAAGGCGAGCGCGGTCGCGGCAGCGGCAGCGACGAAAAGGATCAATTTCATACATCTTCCTCCTTTCAAAGCCCAGTAGGGCAGAAAGGAGAACCTGTGTCTGTTTTTCAAGCTCCCCGGAGAGCCTGAACGACTCAGGCTCTCCTATGGAAGGATTATATACCAGCTTTTCGCCGCCGCGCACCATCGCTCCTCGGTCGTCAGCCATCAGTCAGTCGCCATCGCCATACCAAGGCGCCAACAGCACCCGTACCCGCGGCTCCTGGGGCAGCACCCGCCTGAGGTGATTGAGCCGCGAGGGGATCGCCACCCCCCAGAACTGCCGGGCGTACATCCGGCTGAAGCCGGCGTGCTTGCGGCGGATGTCGGCGCGAGCGTAGCCCAGGTCGTACTCGACGGCGCAGGGCCCCTCCTGCGTGTACCACACCGCGTCGGGCGTGGCGTCGAGGTGAACCCTCGCGGCGTCGGAGTACCAGTCCTCGCAGCGGGCCTTGAGCGCGTAGCGCATCTCGGCCACCCCCGCCAGGTGGCGCAGCGCGAAGTCGGGGAGGGCGGCCGCCTCCTCCAGCGCCACGAAGACCACGCGGAACTTGCGGCGCCAGGTGGCCTCGTTGATGGTGTGCTCCACCAGCACCACCCCCTCCAGCCCCGCGGGGTCCACCCCCGGCCAGCGCCGCCGGAACTGGCGCAGGCTCAGGGCCTTGTCACAGGCCAGCGCCTCGCGCGGCGACTCAGCGACCGCCCACATCCCCCGGCACCACCAGGATCTGCATGCGGGTTCCCGGCTCGAGGCTCCACACCCGCACCACGCTGGTGGAGTCGGGCGGGGCGGCGATCTGCTTGGCCGACCCGGAAAGGATGGTCAGCCCCAGCGGCGGGGGCGCGCTCGAGGAGGCCACCCCCCCGCCGGGCAGGATGGTGGTGGAGGAGCTCTTGGCGTAGAACTCGATGTAGGAGACCAGGCCCGAGGCGGCGCCCCGCAGCAGGTTGGTCACCAGGTTGGGGGCCTGCTCGCTGACCTGCGCGGGGACGCCCGCCACCCCCCGCTCGTCGAGGGCCACCGCCCGCACCACGTAGGCCACCTTCCCCTTGTAGGCCCGGTCGAACTGGATCTGCAGCCGCCCGGCCCTGTCCAGCGTGGCCACGCCGAAGAAGACGTAGCCCTCCTTGGTGCGCGCCATCAGCGCCGCCTGAGAGGAGCCCTCGGGGATCACCACGCCCGAGACCAGCTCCCCCTGTTGCTTCTCGCCCACCTCGAAGGGGTACTCCGCGGCAGCCGGGGAGTTAGGGTGGGCGACCTGGGCAGCGTGCAGGAGAAGTACAGCGTCGATAACTACGTGCGGGTCAACCAGCAGCCGGCGGTGCTGGTCTCGGTGC
>NZ_QWLA01000121.1 GCF_003574095.1 Calidithermus roseus | reverse complement strand
CCCTGGGCCAGCCCGCCCTTGCCGCCGCCCCGTCCCCCCGCGGTCTGCGAGAGCTTGCGCATCAGGGCGCCCGCGTCGAGGCCCTTGTCCTGGGCGCTCTTGCTGAGCTTGAGCACGAGGTTGTGGCCCGAACCCACCGCTACCACGTCGGCTTTGTGGCGCTCGAGCAACTCATCGGCGGCCCCGCGCAGGGCGCCGGCCTCCACGCCCTCCAGCCGCACCGCCAGGTAGCGGTAGCCGCCTGCCTCCTTGAGCTGAGGGCCGCCGCTGCTGCCGGCGAGCTGGGCGCGGGCGAGCTCGAGCCTGAGTCGCTCGATCTCCTTCTCGCGGGCCTTAAGTTCGTCCTGGAGCTTGCCCACCCGCTCGGCCAGCCCCTCGGGGCTCACCCCCAGCTCGCGCGAGAGGGAAGCCAGGCGCTCGAGCTGCTCCCTCACGTAGCGCACCGCGCCACTGCCCGTGAGGGCCTCGATGCGTCGCACGCCCGCCGCCACCGCCTCGTCGGAGCGGATGACGAACATCCCGATCTCGCCGGTGCGCCGCACGTGGCAGCCGCCGCACAGCTCCTTGCTGCTGATACCCTCGATGCCCTCGACGCTCACGACGCGCACCACCTCGCCGTACTTCTCGCCGAAGAGGGCCATCGCGCCTTCCTTGCGGGCTTCCTCGAGGCTCTTGTAGGCGTAGCGCACGGGGAAGTCGGCCTGGATCCAGCGGTTGACCAGCATCTCGACGCGCGCGAGGTCTTTGGGGTCGATGGGCTCGAACTGGCTGAAGTCGAAGCGCAGTCGGTCAGGGCCGACGTAGCTGCCCTTCTGCTGCACGTGGGTGCCCAGCACCGCCCGCAGCGCCGCGTGCAGCAGGTGGGTGGCGGTGTGGTTTTTCTCGGTGTCGCGGCGGTGGGCATCGACGAGCGCCCGCACCGTGCTGCCCGCCTTGAGCGTGCCCTGCTGCACCTGGGCCACGTGCAAGAAGATGCCGTCGCTGTTCTTTTGCGTCGTGCTCACCCTGGCCCAGCCCTCGGCCCACTCGAGCACCCCCGAGTCGCCGATCTGGCCGCCGCCCTCGGCGTAGAAGGGCGTCCGGTCGAGCACCACCTGCACCTCGGTTCCGGCGGGCGCTTCGTCTAGCGTCTGGTCCCCCACCAGCAGCAGCTTGACCTCGGCCTGGGTGTCGGTTTCCTCGTAGCCGACGAAGATGGTCCCGCCGTAGTCCTTCGCCAGCGCGGCCAGGGCCTCGTTGGACTGCCTGAAGAGGTCGCGCTCGAAGGCCATGTGACGCCGGGCGAGCTCCTGGGCTTCCTCCAGCGCGCGCTCATAGCCCTCGGTGTCCACCTTGATGCCGCGCTCGTCGGCGATCTCGAGGGTGAGATCGAGGGGGAAGCCGTAGGTGTCGTAGAGGGTGAAGGCGTCCTTGCCGGGGAGGGTGTCGCCTTCCTTGAGCCCCGCCAACATGCCCTCCAGGCGCTTGATACCCGCCTCGAGCGTCTCGAAGAAGCGCTCTTCCTCGAGCCGGATCTGCTTCTGCACGCTTGCGAGGTTCTCGCGGAGTTCGGGGTAGACCTCCCCCATCACCTCGGCCACGATTTCGGCCAGCTTGTACATGAACGGCTCGCGCAGGCCCAGCAGGTAGCCAAAGCGCACCGCGCGGCGCAGCAGGCGGCGCACCACGTAACCGCGCCCGGTGTTGGAGAAAGTGACGCCGTCGGAGAGGATGAAGCTCACCGCGCGGGCGTGCTCGGCGATGACCCGGTGGGCCACCGAGGAGGGGCCCTCGTAGCTCACCCCCGAGAGTTCGACGATCTTGGCGATGAGGGGGCGGAACTCGTCGGTCTCGTAGAAGTCGGTGACGCCCTGCATCACCATCGCCACCCGCGACAGCCCCATCCCGGTGTCGATGTTGGGCCTGGGAAGGGGCTCGAGCACTCCCCCGTCCTTGCGGTTGTACTGGGGGAAGACCAGGTTCCAGATCTCCACGAAGCGGTTGCTCTCGCGGGTCTCATAGTAGTCGGCCCAGGTGTCGCTGCCGAACTCGGGGCCGCGGTCGTAGTAGATCTCCGAGCACGGCCCGCAGGGCCCGTTGGGACCCTTGGTGGGCGCGTCCTGCGGCCAGAAGTTCTCGTCGGCGCCGAAGCGGTGGATGTGCTCCGGGGGCAGCCCCACGTTTTGGGTCCAGTACTCGAAGGCCTCGTCGTCCTCCTCGTAGATGGTGACGTAGATGCGGTTGGGGTCGAGGCCCAGCCACTGGGGCGAGGTGAGGAACTCCCAGGCCCACTCGATGGCCTCCTTCTTGAAGTAGTCGCCGAAGGAGAAGTTGCCCAGCATCTCGAAGACGGTCTGGTGGCGGTTGGTGCGCCCCACGTTCTCGATGTCGCCGGTGCGCACCGACTTCTGGCAGGTGGTCACGCGGCGCCACTCGCCCTCGTAGCCCGGAAATACCGGTTTCTTGCCCATGAAGTAGGGCTTGAGCGGGGTCATGCCGGCGTTGATGAACAAGAGGGTGGGGTCGTCCTGCGGGACCACGCTGAAGGAGGGCAGCCGCAGGTGCCCCTTGCTCTGGAAGAAGCGGAGGAACTTCTCGCGGATTTCGGCGGTGCTGGGCCCGCTGGGTGGTTTTTGGGTGGTGGACATGTCCGGTTCCTTTCGCCTAAAGAAGCATAAAAAAAGACTCCCCGCCCTCGCAAACCCTCATGGCTCCTTCCCGAAAGAAGGCCGTCAGCGGGTAGCTCGCACGGAAAGCCGCATCTGGCCTTGAATATACGGACGGCCTATGCATTTGTAAAGGAGTTTCATGACCATTGGCGCTATAGCGCTACACTGTTCGGGTGAACACCCAAACCCTGGACCAGATGTCGCTCGAGGCCCTCGAGCACGCCCGCGCTGCGATCGCCAGCTACCCCTACCCGCGCCTGGAGACCTACTACACCTTCGCCGACAAGACCATCATCCCCACCTTCCTCACCCGTCCCATCTCGCGCAGCCAGGTGGAGGTGCGCCAGCGCTTCTACACCGTGCGGGGCACCCTCGACGCCTTCCCGGCCTTTGGCGCCTCGATGAGCATGATGCGCTCGCGCTTCGCCCGCGACGTGTGGGACGAGGGGCACGGCGGCATCCACGTCCTGCCCCGCGTGGGCCTCTCCGACGCCCAGCGCATCCAGGACGTGAAGGCCAGCGCCCCGGCTTTGGTGGGGGTGGCGCTGGGGATTCACGAGGAGGTGGCTTTCTTGGGGGAGCTCTTGGAGCAGCCCAACCTGGCCTTCGTCTCCATCGACATTGCCCACGGGGCCAACGCCGCCGTGCTGCCGGTGCTGGAGAAGATCCGCGCCCAGGGCGTCGAGAGCGGGGTCATCTTGGGCAACGTGGGCAGCATCGAGGGCTTCGCCTACGCCTACTGGCTGATGAAGCTCTCGGGCTTCAAGCACTTCGTGATCAAGGTGGGGGTGGGGCCGGGCTCGGTGTGCACCACCCGCATCAACACCGGGGTGGGGGTGGGCCAGCTCTCGCTGTTGGAGGAGATCTGGCAGTTTCGCAACCACTGTGGC
Organism: Calidithermus roseus; assembly: GCF_003574095.1. Taxonomy (GTDB): domain Bacteria; phylum Deinococcota; class Deinococci; order Deinococcales; family Thermaceae; genus Calidithermus; species Calidithermus roseus. Next base: position 2,310 of record NZ_QWLA01000121.1, on the reverse strand, counting down.
TACACCGACGCCCAGATCATCTCCGACGGCGGGGTGAACTCCTCGGGCGACTTCGTTAAGGCCCTCACCCGCGCCGAGGGCGTGATGATGGGCAAGTTCTTCGCCTCCGGCTCCTTCGAGGACGAGGTGCTCATCAAGAAGGACGGCCACCTCGAGGGCGTGTTGCTCTTCGGCATGGCCTCCTCGCTGGTGACCGAGAAGCGCAACTACATCGAAGGCTCCTCCCAGACCCTAAAAGCCTTCCACAAGGACGCCCGCGAGGCGGTCTCGAGGCTGCGCGAGGGCCTGCAAAGTGCCATGACCTACGTCAACGCCACCAACCTCAACGAGTTCCGGGGGAACGTGCGCTTCGTGCTCAACTCGGCGGCGGCGATCACGGAGGCGGGGGTGCATTGAGGGCCGATGGCCGAATGCTAAACGCAAGACGCGAAACGCTGTAGGGACGGCCACAGGCTCGCCCTTTTCCCTACGGGCTAAGCCAGGTCATAGATCTCCAAGAAGCGCCGGACGCGGGCCTCGAGCGTGGGCAGCGGGGCCACCTCGCCGCAGACCCAGTCCGGGGTGTAGTTGCGGCAGACTTTGGGCCGGTTCTCGTAGATGGCGCACCTGCACCCGCGGTCCAGGTGTTGGCAGGGCACGCCCAAGGGCTTGTTCAGCGCGGCGATGTCGGGAGCGGCGCAGCAGGCCCCGCACAGGGTGCAGTCGCGCTGCCAGAAGGTGGAGGGGAAGGGTTCGGCCATCGGCTTCAACCTGCCGAGATCAGGGCGATGGCCCCCAGGCTCAGCAGCACCCCCAGCCCCTGGGCGGGTCGCAGGCGCTCGTTCAGCACGGCCCGCGCCAGCAGCACCGTCGAGGCGGGGTAGAGCGAGGAGACCACCGCGGCCACGTCCAGCCGCCCGCTCTGGGCGGCGGCCAGGAAGAAGAGGTTGCCCCCGGCGTCCAGGGCCCCGGCCAGGCCCACCAGCGGTAGTTCGCGCAGACGGGGCCAGCGCTCGGGCCGCTTGAGCAGGGCGTAGGCCAGGGTGAGGGCCAGCGCGGTGAGCTTGGCGATGGCCGAGGGCCAGAACAGCCCCTCCACCCGGTCGATGAGCGCGAAGTAGCCGCCAAAGCCCAGCCCGGCCAGCAGTGCCCAGGTGAGCCCCGCCGGGCGAACCGCGCCCTCGGGCCTCGAGGCCAGCCAAACCCCCAGCAGCCCCATGCCGAAGCCCAGCAGTTGCAGCCCGCCCGGCAGCCCCTCCAGCGCCGCCCCCAGCAGCACCGGCAGCACTGCGCCGGTCACGCCCGCTACCGGCGCGGCCAGGCCCATCTGCCCGGCGGTGAAGGCCCGGTACAGCGACAGCAGGCCCAGCGCCCCGGAGGCCCCGGCCAGCACTGCCCAGCCAACGTCGCGGGGGAAGAAGGTCTCGCCGCGCAGCAGGGCCAGCAGGGTGAACAGGAGGAGCCCGGTGGCCGAGACCAGCACGGTGACGGCGTAGGGGTGGGCGCGCCTCGAGGCCAGCCCCCCGCCGAAGTCCCCTGCGCCCCAGGAGATCGCGGAGAGCAGCCCGAAGCCCACGGCCAGCAGTTCGGCGTTCATCCGGGCAGTTTACTACGGCTCACTCCCGCACGTCGCGCAGGCCCCTGCCATCGAAGCGCACCCGCCGCGCCAGTCGGCGGTTGGCGTGGGCGTGATTCTGGGTCTTGTCTACGCTGTAGAGGCTGTAGGTGGCGTGCTCGGGGGTGAGCTCGAGCACCGCGTAGCCGTTGAGCTCGCCCTCGAAGAAGTGCAGGTGGCGGTTAAAGGCCTCGATGAGCGCGTTGCCGGGCCAGGGGTAGCCCATGCGGCCCAGGGCCTCGCGGGGCGGGGGGCTGCTGAGGCTGGGAGCCATGAACTCCGCCCCGCGCACCGGGCCGCGCCCGTTGAAGCCGGGCCGCACCAGCCCGGCCAGCGCCGCGTGCAGGTCGCCGCTGAGCACCAGCAGGTTGTCGCCCTGAAGCTGCTCGAGCAGGTACTGCCGCTCGGCGGCGTAGCCGTCCCAGCCGTCGGCGTTGATGGTGAGGGAGCCCGAGCGCAGGGGCGAGAACATCACCGCGCTCGCCAGCCCGCGCCAGCGGGCCGGGCTCGAGGCGAGCCCCTCGAGCAGCCAGCGCCGCTGGGCCTCGCCCAGCATGCTGCGCTCGGGGGCCTCGAGGGCGGCGCAGGAGGCCAGGGTGCGCTGGCCGTTGCCGCCCTCGCCGCAGGGGTGGGGCCAGCGGTAGGAGCGGGTGTCGGTGACGAAGAGCTCGAGCAGCTCCCCGAAGCGGAAGCTGCGGTACTGGGTCATCTGGGCG
>NZ_QWLA01000120.1 GCF_003574095.1 Calidithermus roseus | reverse complement strand
GGTTTGGGGTGAGCTAGGGGCTGAAGGGGTGGCCAGCACGTTGCGGGGCCGCAGGTCCAGCACCACCGGGCGGCCCTCCTGCTCGGTGAGTTCGAAGTCGGCGGGGCCATAGCCGAAGGGCTCGAGGGCTTCCTGAATGGGCTTGAGCCTGGCCCTGCGCAGGGGATGGCGGCTGCCTTCAGGCCAGAAGGCGTAGTAACGGCCCGGCTTATTGGAGATCTCCAGTCCCTCGGGAAGGGCCTGGCGCTCCTCCAGGCGGCGCAGGGCGTTACGGTAGCCCGCGAAGACGGCACGGGCTTCGGGGGTGTGCACGTCGAACCAGTAAAGCTTCCCCTGCCGCCCCTGGAGGGCGACTTTGAAGGCCTTGATGAAGCCGTCCTGCCAGAGTTCCTCCAGCACCTGGTATTTACCGTCCAACACCGGCATCAGCGCGATTATACCCTCCGCGATGAGAAGCGGAGGAAAACCCCCGGACTCGGTAAGTCCGGGGGGAGGCGCTGTGGCTTTCAGTAGATGGTCACGATGTTGTCGAAGCCCAGGTTGGCTGCGGAGATGTAGGCGAAGATCTTGGAGAAGTTAGCAGCGACCCCGCTTCCAGGCGTGATGGGGATGGGCCCAGAGGTCTTGGTCACGCCGTTGAGGGTGATCTCGAGGTAGGCCGTGGTGCCCACCGTGGCGTTCCGGGCGTTGATGCTGATGAGGTAGTAGTTGGACGCCGGCGTGGGGTAGTGGGTGGCGTTGAGGGTGTAGGTCTCGGGGGCGGAGCCGTCGAGGCTGTCGGCGCTGAAGGTACCCCACAGCCCACCCGCTACTACCCCGTCAGGGGCGTAAGCCTTGACCGCGCGCCACTCGAAGCCGGTAGCGGGGTTGAACTCGCGTACCGCCAGGTCGAGGTCGCCGCCGCCGGTCCAGGTGAGCCTGACGATCATGGTGGAGTTGAGCGTGGCGCTGTGGGTGGCAGGCGAGGCCACCGAGTCACCTTGGGCTACCGTCAGCACCCCCGTGGCCAGCGGCTTGGAAACCCGCTCCTGCGGCCAGAAGGCGAACCCGGCGGAATCGGTGATGTCCTGCCCGGCCACCAGCACGTCGTAGGTGCCAGGGGCGATCTGGTTGAAGAAGGCAGCGCCCCGGACGTCACCTACGGGGCAGGCAAAGTTCAGGCAGTAGTAGTTGGTCTTGGCCTGGTACTTCACCACCCCGCCCTGCAAAAGCTGCACGTCTACGACGTTGAGGGGGAAGGCTACGTCGCTTGCATCCACCACCCCATCACCATTGGAGTCGAATTTGTTGAGGGTAGCCACGTCCACGCGAGCCGCGCCACCGCGGTAGTCGGTGGTGTCGGTCCCGGCTTTGATGGCGGCCAGCTTGTCCGCGAGCTTCTTGAGGTTGATGCGGCCATAACCCGTTCCCCGGTCGAAGCCCGCCGGGCCGATGTCGTCGGTGGCGGTCTCGAGGATACGCCGTACCTGGTAGGCCGAGTAGCCGGGGAAGAACTGCTTGACCAGCGCCGCCGCACCAGCCACCTGAGGCGTGGCCATGCTGGTGCCGGAGATACGGTAGTAGAGGTAGGGCTGGCCATTAGCCTTGAGGTCCCAGGTAGGCCAGGTCGAGAGGATGTCCACCCCTGGTGCACCCACGCTGATGTGGCCGCCCATGGTAGAGAAAGAAGCCTTCTGGTCCTGGCCATCGGTGGCTCCGATGGCGATGATACCGGGATAGCCCGCCGGGTAGGAGAGCTCGTCCTGGCCGCTGTTGCCCATGGCCGCGACGATGGTCACCGTGCGGTCGGGGATGCCGTCGTCACCAGCAGCCGTGCAGTCCGGGCCGTCATAGCAAGGGAGTGCTACCGTCGGGAAGAAGCCTAAGAGGCCGTCCATGGCGTAGCCCGAGGTGGCGGCGTCGATGGCGTCCTTGAAGACCTGGCCGTAGCCCTTGCCGCCCAGACTCATGTTCATCACGTCGGGGGTGACGCCGTCACCGTCAAGGTCGTAGATGGCCGCGACCACCGCCACCGCCAGCGTGAAGTCGTCGGTGGAACCCCCGCAGAAGACCTTGAGGTCCATCAGCTTGGCCCCGTAGGCCACGCCGGCCAGGCCCTGCCCGTTGTTGCCCCTGGCCGCGGCAATTCCCGCCACGTGGGTACCGTGGATGTCGATACCGTTGGTAGCGTCGAAGTTGGGGGGGATGATGGCGGGCGTGCTGGAGCAGCCGGGGTTACCCGCTATGGTCCAGGCGTTGATGCCCCGGACCATCTTGGCCCCAGCCGGTACCGGCAGGGTCGTCCAGGCCTGGCCGGAGAGGTCGGGGTGGGTGCCGTCGATCCCGGTGTCCACGATGGCGATGACCACGCCGTTGCCGGTTGGTTTGTCATTGGGGGCGGCAGCAGCATCTACTACAGTGTCCCAGCCAGCCTGGGCCTGCATGACCTGGTGATCCCACTTGGCCGCCTCGAGCGGATCGTTGAGGGCCTGGCTGCCCAGCTTCTGCACAGGTTCGGGGTGAGGGTGCGTGTAGTTAGGCTGGGCGTAACGCAGCCTGAGCTGCCCTTTCCCTGCAAGTTTGCCCAGGGCGTGCGAGGCATCCAGCCCTGTGGGCAACTCGAGCAAAGCCGCCCTGAGTTGGGGAAGTTTAGCCTTAACCCTGCCGCCCCCCAAGGCCTGGAGGACCGCCTCGAGGTCGCTTTCCTCGAAGTAACCCACCACGATCTGGTTGGGCACGTGCTCGGCAGTGATAGGCACCGCCTGGATCTTGACCGGTTCCCTGACCTGCGAAGGCTGCTGGGTACAGGCCGCGAGAAGGAGGCCAAGCCCCAGCGCCAGATAAAAGCTCACGCGCATTTTCATGAGGCTCCTCCTAGGGTGCGGTGGTGAAGGTGAAGAAGTCGGTGGACTCTACGCCCAGCGTCCAGAAGCCCAACCCATCCGCCGCTACTGAGACCGCAGTGGGGTTGAGGGGGTCGTCCAGGGCGTAGGCCAGGATGATCTGCCACTCGTAGCTGCGGCCCTTTTGCAGGGTTTCCCACTGCGTTCCGGTGTAAGCCCCGTCCTGGTTCCAGGTCCAACTGGTTTGGTCCACCAAGGTGAGCTGGGCCGGATTGGTGAAAAGGGCCATCTGTCCGGTGAGGGTGTCCCACAGCGCCCCAGCGTAGTACTGGTGAGCTCCCACGGAGGCCGTCTTGGTCCAGGTGAAGGTGGGAGCGTTACTCACGTTCTGCGCATCATCGGCAGGAGCAGTGAGCCGTACGTCCCAAGGAGGTAGTGGAGTGGTGGAAACTACGTTGGAGGGCGGGCTCTCCTGGTCGCCCAAGAAGGTAGTGACGCGGTAGTAGGTTTTCTTACCTACCTCGAGGTCTGCGCTGCTGTCGCGGTAGAAGGTACAGGGCGCGGGCAGGGTGCGGATGTGGATGAAGTTATGGCCGTCAAAGCTACGATAGACCTTGCAACCGAAGGGGACGTCGTTGGGGGCTTTGGAGGAGTCGGTCAGGTTCTTCCAGAAGAGCTCGACGTAGAGGTTGCCCCCCGCCGGGGCCGCCGCAAAGGCAATGCCCGACAACTTAATTCGGTGATCTTGCGGCTTATCCCCTCTCAATCACCCCCTTGAATTGTTCTTAGCAAAGCCATCCTACTTCTAGTCTTTAATCAAGTCAAGAATGATCTTGCCTCAAGCAAAGCTTTCCCTAAAGCAGCAGACTTGCCTACTGAAGGCTTATCCAGGGTTCGGAAAAGGTGTGAGCTTTTATACCTCGACCCCCTGCCCCAATTGAGGCTCGAGCCCCAAGCAACTACAACTGGTATTGCTTGGAAGTAAGCGTTAATCTTGTTATCATAACGCCCAGAGCATGACCCCTATCAGCCGGGTCGCCCACGCCTACGACCGCACGCGGTACCACCCGCCCGAAGTCTCCGGGCGTATCGCCACGGCCATCACCACTCCCGTGGAGCGGGTATTCCGCGAGCCGCACTTCCTCGAGATCGGCGCGGGCACGGGTCGCATCGCGGTGCCCATCATCGCGCGGGGCTACCGCTACACGGCGCTGGACATCAACCCGGCCATGCTCGAGGTGCTCAAAAACAAGGTAGCCGGCGTGGCCCGCAAGGCCCGCCTGGTCGAGGGTGACGCGCGCGAGTTGCCCTTCGAGCGCGAGAGCATGCACGCGGTGATCGTGGTGCACTTCTGGCACCTGCTCGACGACTGGGAGCTGGCGCTGCGCGAGGCGCTGCGGGTGCTCAAGCCTGGGGGCTTTTTGTTCGAGGGCTGGGACCAGTCGGAGGGCGAGAGCGAGGATTGGCGCATCCAGCAGAAGTGGGGCGAGATTCTAGGGCGGCTGGGCTACTCCCTCGAGCGGGGCCGCCACCAGCGGCGCCTGGGAGAGGTCGAGCACGCCCTCAAGCGGTTGGGGCTCGAGCCCAAAGCCAGGCCCATAGCCGAGTGGATCGAGCCGCGCAGCCCCAGGGCCAGCCTGGAGATCATCAAGGACCGACTCTACTCCTTCACCCAGAGCATTCCCGAGGAGATCTTCCGCCCCTCGGTGACACAGCTGGAGCAGTGGGTCATGGATACCTACCCCGACCCCGACCTCGAGTATCCCACCCACTGGAAGTTCATCGTGCGCACGAGCAGGATGGTGTGATGGAAAACGATCCCCGCTATCCCATTGGCCGCTTCCAGGCTCCCTCCCTCATCACGCCCGAAATCCGCGAGGGCTGGCTCGAGGCCCTCGCTCAGACTCCAACCCGCCTGCGGGCAGCGAAGCTTCGTCCATCCCGAGTCGGGGCCGACCACCCTGGCTCGAGCCCTGGGTCTGTACGCCTAGCACGGCAGCCACCACGTCGCCCACGTCACCGAGTTGCGCAGGCGCATGGGCTGGTAGACTGACGGCGGTTATGGAACTCAACGTAGTCGGTCTGCGCGCAGCCCCCAGGGAAACCCTCGAGGACCTCCAGCAAGCCCTCCGCAGCGCTTCCTTCAACCGCCTGGTGGTGACGCTGGTCACCGACTGGCAGGACCAACGCAACCAGGCCCGCTACGCCGTTTTCGCCCGAGGGGGGCTCAAGGCCCCGGTGCTCAGCCTCGACGCCTTCGGCCCGGCTTTCGGGAAGCCGGGCGAGGAAGCCCTGGCCACGCTGGTGCAGTGGCTGCGGGAAAAAGGCGTCACCCACTTCTACGAGGCGGTCCTGCCGCCCTCGGAGTACTCGGCGCTCTTCCTCGAAGACCCTGAGGAGGTCTACAAACGCCTGGTAGCCGCGGCCAACCCCACCGACCCCGCGCTCTACCTCGACCAAGCCAGATTCAGACGTTAAAACCGAACATGCGCATCTGGCGCTTGCCGTCTTCGGTCATGCGGGCCGGGGTCCAAGGTGGGCTCCAGACGAAGTCCACGTTGACCGTGTGGACGCCGGGGAACTTCATCACCGCGATCTCGGCGTCGGCCTTGACGATGTCCTGGGCCGGGCAACCGATGGCGGTGAGGGTCATGGTGATATCCACGACCCCATCCTCCCTGACCTCGACGTCGTAGACCAGCCCCAGATCCACGATGTTGACGGGGATCTCGGGGTCTTTGACCACCTTCAAAGCCTCGAGCACCTGCTCCTGGGTGGGTAGCACCGCTTCGCTCATGCCGCTCAGTATAGCCAGCCCCTTCCGGAGCAATAGGGGGACTTTTCACCCTCGAAAAGAAGCAAGGCTTACTGGGTGGGGTAGTCGTGCTCGAGGTACTCCAGCACCCCACGGGCGATACCGTAGGCGATGCGATCGAGGTAGCGCGGGTTGCGCAGGTTAAGCCCCTCGATGGGGTGCGTGACGTAACCCATCTCCACCAATACCGAGGGCACAGGAGCGTGCTTGTTGACGAAGAAGTCGGAGGTGCGCAGGCCCCGGTTGGAAGCGGTGGTGCTGGAAAGCAGGTAGCCCATGAGCTTTATTCCCAGGCTACGCGAAAGCTCGGCCCGGCGGCTCTGGCTCAGGGAGAGGGGTGAGGCCGGCAGGGGAAGCG
>NZ_QWLA01000012.1 GCF_003574095.1 Calidithermus roseus | reverse complement strand
GCGGCGGTGGGGGCAGTGCTGGGAGGCGGCCTGATCTTTTTGCTGCGGGCCGTGCGCCCCGAAGCCCTGATCCAGACCAACTTCGCCGACCCCGATGCGCTCGACCGCTTCCTGCAAAGCTTCCGCAACCCCACCGCCCCCTTTTTGCCCTCTAGCCTCGCCTCCGATGCCCTCGACGGGCTGATGAAAGGCCGCTTCACCTTGGAGTTCTTCGGGCTGGTGGGGTTATCGCTGCTGCTGCTGGCGCTGGCCGGGCTGGTGGCGGGCTATGCCTATCAGATCGGCTGGGTGCGGGCTCTGGAGGGCACCGTGCAGGAGCGGGGCCTGAGGGGGCCGGGCTTTTGGGACCGGTTCGGGGCAAGTGGCCGGGCGAGGGCCCTGTGGGTGCGTGATTTGCGGCTGTTCTTCCGCGATGCCAACCAGGCCGCCCAGCTCGTACTGGTGGGGGTGCTGGTGCTGCTGTACACCACCAGCTTGCAGTTCATTCCCCTTGAGGGCGAGCGCTTCCGCGTGGTGGTGGGCTTTTTGCACCTGGCTTTCCAGGGCTTCGTGATCGCCGGGGTGGGCGTGCGGCTGGCCTATCCCCTGTACTCGCTCGAGGGGCCTGGCTTCTGGCTGATTCAGACGGCCCCGGTCAGCCGCCTGACCCTGCTGCTGACCCGCTTCGGGCTGGCCCTGGCCTTCCTGCTTCCGCTGGCGCTGCTGCTTGGCCTGCTCTCTCCCCAGGTGATCGGGCTGGGAGCCAACCTGACCCAGATCTCGGTGGCTATCGCGGTGGCTTCGGCCATCGCTTCGGCGGGGCTGGGCGTTGGGCTGGGTTCGGCCTTTCCTCGTTTCGACGCCTCCAACCCCGCCGAGGTGCCGCTGGGCCTGGGCGGCCTGCTGTACATGGGCCTCTCGCTTTTGCACTCGGCCTTCCTGGTGGTGCTGGCGGCCCGTCCGGTTTACCTGTCCTTCGGCAGCCGGGGAAGTTACCTCGCAGGCCCCGAGGGGCCATTGTGGCTGCTGCTTCTGGCCGTCGTAACCCTTCTGCCCGCCCTCGTGGCCCTGGCCTTCGGCTACAGGCGCATGGGGAATCCGGCTTGAAGTCGCACATCCGCCTCACGCCGGGCTTTTATACTGCTGCCATGATCGGTTTCCACCGGGTGACCCTCGAGTACGCCCGCACCCAGACCAAGGCACTCTACGACATCAACTTCGAGATCAAAAAGGGGGAGTTCTGCTTCTTGGTCGGCCACTCGGGGGCGGGGAAGTCCAGCCTGCTGTCGCTCTTGTTGAAGCGGCTCGAGCCCACCAGCGGGGCCATCTACTTCGGCGGGGAAAACCTCAGGGCCCTGCGCGGCGACCGCATCGCCCTGCACCGGCGCAAAATCGGGGTGGTCTTCCAGGACCACCGCCTCTTGAAGGATCAGACTGTCGAGGACAACCTGCTGTTTGCCTTACGGGTGCTGGGGGTGCCCAAAGCTGAGTGGGAAAACCGCGTCACCCGCGTGCTGCGGCTGGTAGGGTTGGTTCATAAAAAACGCTCTTTCCCCGAAGAACTCTCGGTAGGAGAGTCCCAGCGCGTCGCCATCGCCCGTGCCATCATCGGCGACCCCCCGGTGGTGCTGGCGGATGAGCCCACCGGCAACCTCGACCTGACCAACGCCATCACGGTGCTGGAAATCCTCAAGTCGATTCACGCTCGCGGGGCCACGGTCATAGTGGCGACCCACTCGCGCGAGCTGGTAGAAGCCTATCCCCAGCGGGTGCTGGTGCTCAAGGCCGGACAACTCGTGCGCGACGACCGTTCGGGTAAGTACAGCCTGAGCTGAGTTCGTATGCCGAACGCCCACGGCCACGGTCGAATAGCGTTTTGCGTTCGATCTACCCAACTTTTACCCTACACCCTTGCCTGGAGCGGATCAAGGTCGGAAGGCTCTACCGCCTGAACAGACTCAGCGGTAGGATAAAGCACCTAAAGGTCGAAGGCACCCAGTGCAGCCCGCGTGTAAGGGCGGCAGAATCCCCTTCCACCCAGGGCACCTTTAGGGAAAAGGGTTCTGGGATGAGTCTCGAGTCCTCATCCCGACTTCCAAGGAGGGCCAGATGAATATTTACAAACTGGTAGGCCGCAACATCGAGATCACCGATGCCCTCAAGAATTATCTGGACAAAAAGCTCGAGCGCCTCGACCGCTACATGAACGGCATCGTCGATGCTAAGGTGGTTCTCTCGATGGCGAGTGCTCCTCGTGTGGAGAATCGCGCCAAGTGCGAGATCCAGATCAATGTCCCCAGGGGCATCGTGCGGGTAGAAGAGTCTGACCCCGATATGTATGCGGCCATCGACAAGAGCGTAGACCGGCTGGAGACCCAGCTCAAGCGCTACAAGGAACGCCACTTCAACGGCCACCACGCTGCTGCCCGGCGGCAGGCCGCCCTCAACGCCGCCCCTCCTGCGGCACTGTTCGAGCCTGAAGAAGAAAGCGCCCCCCAGATCGTGCGGATCAAGCGCTTTGCCGTCAAGCCCATGACCCCCGAGGATGCCGCCATCCAGATGGAGGCCCTGGGCCACGATTTCTTCGTCTTCCGCAACGCCGAGACCGAAGGCTTTGCCGTGATCTACCGCCGCCGTGACGGGAACTATGGCCTGATCGAACCCTCTTGAACTCGAGCCAAAATTCTGGTGCGGTCAACTGGCCGCACCATTTTTGTTATGAAGCCGTCGTACGCCAAACGCCAAACGCCGAAGATTACCAGCCCTCGAGCCTCGACGCGCCCTGCCCTCGGCAATCTCAGTAATACCGCGAGGGGTCAACCTGCACACCGTCGTCATTGGCTACGGCGAACCACAGGGTATCGGCGGGGATGAGGGCGGCGCCCCCTGTATAGCCGATGCGCTGGCCCTTGCTCACCTGCTGCCCTTTTTGCACCAGCGGGGATTGCAGGCCAATGTAGAAACTCGTTACGTTGCCGTGGGCGATGATGATCCACCAACCCGTGTTGCTGACGGGATACTCGTCCAGCACGACCCCGCTGGCCGCCGCGACCACCGGGCTGAAGTCGCCGGGCCCCTGGATCACCTGATAGGTGCCCTGCAGGCCAAAGGGCGCGACGATCCTCCCGCCGGGAACCGGGAATTGCAGGGTGCCCACGACGACGTTGGGGATGATGGCGAGCGGCTCGAGGCCGGAGTTGTTCTGCTGGGCGGCGAGTTGCTGCTGGCGGCGGCGTTCGGCGGCTTCGCGCTCTCGCTGCCGGCGGGCTTCCTCTTCGCGCCTGCGGCGTTCTTCGGCCAGGCGGCGCTGTTCTTTGGTGATGGCGGCCACCACGCTGTTGAGCTGGTTCTGGAGCTCGTTGCGAGCGATGAGCGACTCGCGCAGCAGCACCTTGCGCCCTTCAGCCTGCTGCCGCAACGCCGCCAGGGTGGCCTGGAGCTGGCTGCGGCTGGCGGTGAGCTGGTTGATCTTGTTCTGGCGATCGGCCTGTTTGGCGTTGAGGTCGCGCACCAGCAAGATCAGGCGCTCTCTTTGGCTCGCTAGCTGCTCGAGCAGGAAGTTGATGCGCTGGATGAGGTTGGTCTGCTGGTTGCCGAGGTAGCCCACCCACCTCGCCCGTACCGAGAGGTCGGTGAAGCTCTGGGCCCGTAGCAGCGGCAGGTAGCGCCCGGCCTGCTCGCGGTAAAGGCTGTTGATCAGGGCGGCGAGACGTTTCTTGAGGTCGGCGAGCTGGGCCTCGTTCTGGGCGATCTCGGCTTCGGTTTCCCTGACCTGCTGCTGCAGGAGGTTGATCTGCCGCCCCAGATCGGCCCTTTCCTTTTCCAACTGCTGGATCTGCCCCTCCAGGGACCTCAGGTCCCTCAGGCGCTGGGCGGTGAGGGCGTCGAGGTTGGCCAGCTCGCGGTTTAGCTTTTCGATGCGCTGTTGGTTGGCTTTTTGCTGCTGGAGGGTTTGCTGGCGCTGGCGCTCGAGTTCGCTGAGGCTCTGCGAGAACACGCTGGCAAAGAAAAGGGCGCACAGCACGAGGAGGGACAGACCCCAGATTCCCCCTCGGACGCCGCTGCGCTTCATAAGTCGCTCTCCTTGAGGTTAGCACGGCTCGACAAATAGGCCCCACCCACCCCCAGGACCACCGCCAGCAGCACCAGCGCCCCCGCGGCCAGCAGCAGGTCGTTGGTGCCCAGCACCGGCAAGAAGGGGAGCAGTTGTTGCAGGGCCGCAGCCAGGAACCTATAGGCCAGCAGGCCCAGCCCCAGCGCTGCCAGCGAGGCCAGCAGAGTCAGGAACAGGCCCTCCACCACGAAAGGCCCCTGGATGAAGCGCCGGGTGGCCCCCACGAGCTGCATCACCCGCAGTTCCTCGCGGCGGTTTTCGATGGAAAGCCGGATGGTGCCCATCACGCTGAAAAGGGTGTCCAGCAGCAGCAGGCCGATCAAAAGCAGGGCCGCCAGGCGCACCCCGCCCAGCACCTTCAGCAACTGCTCGGTGATCTCACCGCCATAGGTCGTGCTCTCGATGCCCTCCAGGCGCTCGATCTTGCGCGCGGCAGCGCGCACTTGGTTGGGGTTTTTGAGCACCACCCGCAGGGTGTTGGGCAGAGGGTTTTCGATGAGCTCGCGGGCCTGGGAGAGGTAGGGGTAGGAGAGCTGGAGTTGGGCCAGGGCCTCTTCCTTGCTCACGACCCTCACCTCGAGCACCTCGTCGAAAGCGGCGACCTGCTCGCGCAGGGCGCTGACGTCGCTGCCGGGTTTGAGAAAGGCCGCGATCTCGACCTCGCGCTCGAGCGAACTGACCACCTTGCCCAGGTTCCATAACACCAGGCCCAGCAAAAACAGCAGGGTAAACGAGACCAGCGAGGTGGTGAAGGTGGCGAGGGTGCTGGTGAGGTGATGGCGCAGGGCACACAGCGCCTGAGAGATGGCGTACACGCCCTTTAGTCTAAGGGTCAATAAGCCAGAAGCGTGAGCCTGGGCGGCCTTAGATGAAAAGAAACCTCAAGCCAGGCCCGCCACGGCCTCGATCAGCTCCCGTGGGCTCTCGCAAAGCAGGCTGGCTCCATGAAGGGTGAGTTCCTCGCGACTGCCATAGCCCCACAAGGCCCCGACGCAGGCCATCCCGTTGGCCTTAGCCCCGATCACGTCGAACTCCCGGTCCCCGACCATCACCGCCTGTTGGGGGCTGAGGCCATAGTCACGCAGGATGCGCCCGATCAGGTGGGCCTTGGGCTCGGAGAGCTGGGGCGGCGTGACGCCGTAGATGGCTTTGAAGTAGGGGGTGAGGCCGAAGCGCTCCAGCATCTCCTCGGCGAAGACCTGCCGCTTGGAGGTCGCCACGATGAGGGTGTGGCGGCAGGCCAGTTCGCGCAAGGCAGCTTCGATCCCCTTGAACACCGTGGCCTTGAACTTACCCTCGAGGTCGTAGCAGCGCCGGTACGTTTCTACGGCTTCCTCGACGTGGGCCGCCCCCACCAGCTCACGCCAGGCCTGCTCGAGGGGCGGGCCGATGAAGCGGCGTAGCTCGGCGTCGGTCTGACCGGGCAGGCCAAAGTGTTCGAGGGTGTGGCGAAGGCAGGCCAGGATGCCGGGCTCGGTGTCGAGCAGGGTACCGTCGAGGTCGAAGAGTATGGCAGCGAGCCGCATTCAAACCACCTTGCCCGGATTGAGGATGTTCTGCGGGTCGAAAAGCCGCTTGAGCTGCCGCATCCACTCCAGCGCCGCCCCGTGCTCGTGGGCCAGGTACTTCTTCTTGCGCAGGCCCACTCCGTGCTCACCCGTGCAGGTGCCGCCGAGCTCGAGCGCTTTCTCCACCAGCCGCGCCGAGAAGGCCTCGGCTTTGGGGTAGTCCTGCTCGCCCGTGGCGACGAGGGTGTGGAAGTTGCCGTCGCCCACGTGGCCCACGATGCTGCCACCCAGACCCATTTCCCGCAGCAGCCTTTGCGAGTGCCGCACGAGTTCGGGCATGCGGGAGAGGGGGACGGCGGTGTCGGTGATCATGAACTTGTGGCCGGGGTACTGAGCCACCAAGGCCCAGTAGAGCTGGTGGCGGGCTTCCCACTGCGCGTTGCGCTCCTCGGGGGTCCGTGCGGCGTCCACGGCGACGGCTCCGGCTTCACGCATGAGCTCGAGGGCCATCTGCGACTCGGCCTCGAGGGCTTCGCGGGTCGAGGAGTGGAACTCCACGAAGAGGGCGGGCTTTTCCGGGTAGCTTCGCTGAAGGTAGCGGTTGATGGCGCTGAGGCTCAGTTCGTCGAGCAACTCAAGCCGCGCCAGCGGCAGCCCCGAGCCCATGAGGGCATAGGCGGCGTCGGCGGCGGCCTCGAGGCTATGGAAAAAGACCCGCAGGGTGTGGACGTGGCTGGGCAGCGGGTGCAGCCGCAGGGTGAGCCGGGTGATCACGCCCAGGGTGCCCTCGGAGCCGATGAAGAGATCCTTGAGGTCGTAGCCTGCGCTGGTCTTGCGCACGGCCCGCCCCAGCTCCAGCACCTCCCCGTCTGCCAGCACCACCTGTAAGGCCAGCACGTTGTGGTGCATCCCGCCATAGCGCACCGTGGTCGTGCCGGAGGCGTTGGTGGAGGCCATGCCGCCCAGCGAAGCGTTGGCGCCGGGGTCCACGGGGAAGAACAGCCCCGTGCCCTTGAGCGCGGCGTTGAGCTGCTCGCGGGTCACGCCGGGCTCGACTATCGCCAGGAAATCCTCGGGACGAACCTCCAGCACCCGGTTCATACGGGAGAGGTCGAGGCTGATGGCCGGCCCTTGCGGCAGGACGTGGCCCTCGAGGCTGGTCCCCGTGCCGAAGGGGATCACCGCCAAGCCGCTTTCCCGCGCCCAGTCCAGCGTCCGCACCACGTCCTCCAGGCTCTGGGCGTAGACCACTGCCTGGGGCAGCGAACGGATGGGGTAGGCCTCGTCCTTGCCGTGGGTCTCGAGGTCGGTGGGTGCGGTGCTGACCTTGTCCGCCAATGCGGCTTTGAGGCTATCGAGCATGGCTCGAGTTTACCTGCTTGGGGCGCGGGGGAGGGAAGCGGGAAGCCGTCAGCTATCGACCATCGACATTCCCCTCGCCTTCCACGCCTCGAGCAACTCCGCTTCGCGTTCGCGGCTGATCCCGACGACCCTGACCTCGGGGAGGTTCTTCAGCCAGGTCAGTGTGTCCTGTACGGTCTCGAGCAGGCTTCGGTACTTCAGGCCGGCTTGCTGGCTGCGCCCGGTGGGGGTGTGGGAGAGGCCGTCGCCTGGGATCCAGGCGGGGAGGTCGACCCAGGGGCGCACGCCTTGTTGCTGCAAAAACCCAGCGTCCACCCACACAGGCTCGAAGGCGTTGCCGGTGGCCTGGGCCAGGGCCGATCGCAACTCGGCGAGGGTGAAGTGGGGGCGGGCTCCGTTGTAGGTGCCGGGGGTGTCCTGCTCGAGGAGGTGCACGACGAAGGCGGCGAGGTCACGGGCGTCGATGAGCTGCATGGCGTCTTCGGGCGGGGCCGGAAAGAGCATCTCCCCGCCCTGCGCGGCCCGCCAGGGCCAGTAGGAGAAGCGCCCGGTGTGGTCGTGGGGGCCCACCACCAGGTGCGGGCGCACGATGGTGGCCTGCTCGCCGTAGGCCTGCCGCACGATGTCCTCGCAGATGGCCTTGAGCCCGCCGTAGACCTCGGGGGTCATCTCCTGGGTTTCGGGGTTTTCCACCTGCCGCACGGGGCCGTCCTCATCGGTGCGGTTGGGGTCGGCGTAGACTGAGACCGTCGAGATGAACAAGTAGCGGCCCACCCGGCCTCTCAGCAGCGAGGTGCTCTGCCGCAACTCGCGGGGAAAGTAGCCGTTTACGTCCACCACCGCGTCCCAGGTGCCCTGCTCGAGCGCCCCCAAATCCCCGGCCCGCCGGTCCCCGATAAGCTTGCGCACCTGGGGGAAAAGCTGAGGGTTGGTCTTGCCCCGGCTGAAGCTGCTCACCGTGTGGCCGCGCTCCAGGGCCGCTTCGACGATGTGGCGCCCGACGAACTGCCCACCGCCCAGCACGAGAAGGTTCATGGCTTCGATTGTGAAGGCCCGTTTTCCAGTGAGACGTTTCTGAGCCGAAGATCGGGTCCTTTGGTGACGAATTGCCCATCCTCCGAGTGTTCCTTCGGCTACGCTGGGTCGAGTGATGGGCAGCTTCTGCCCGCTTGTGTTGGTTCGTCGGTGGGGAACACGCCTGGAACGTGTGATCCTGCCGTGCTTTAGGGTCTTCTACCATGAAATGCGACGCCTCCACCACCTTCCCTCCTCACCCACAAGAGGCCCTCTCCGATCTGCTCGGCCAGGCCCGGCACTACCTGCTCCACGACGAGCCGGGGCGGGCTTTGCGCTACGCCCAGCAAGCCGAACACCTCGCCCGCCGCACTGACAACCCTCCTCAGTGGGCGAAGGCGCAACTGCTGTGGGGAATTGGTTGCTTGCAACTCGAGCGCCCTGATGTGGCAATCCTGGTCCTGACAGGTGCTTTGGGGACTTACCGCCTTCTGGGCGATCGCGAGGGGGAATGGCACACCCTGCGGCTGATCGCCCGTGGCTGGGAAGCCATGAAGGACCTCGAGCAAGCTGGGCAAACCCGACAGGCCGCCGACGCTCTGGATGTGTTTCCCACCGACGGGTGGCTGGAGGACTTAGTCGATTTGGTCGCGCTATAAGCAATCTTTTTACCGTGCCATGGCTACTGAGCGGGATCGAGGCAAATCGCGCGGATGAAGGGCGTGATGGGTTGGCCTGGGTCATTGACACTCTAGGAGGTGAATTGTCAGGCACAATTTTCGGTTTGTGCCGTCCGGATCGGGTTATTTTCGCTTGACAGCTCGAGATAGCTGTTGCACGCTGAGGTATGGAGCGTCGAAAGACAGAAGTTTGGGAAGACGTCGAGGTTCATCTCGAGCTGGCGTTGGAGTTTGACCCCGAACGGCTCCAGAAGGAACACCCCGGCTTAGGCCTGGTGCTGGCCGAGTTGCTGGTTGGGCCGCCGCGGCGCTGGCGCGATGTGGCCGATCTCTGGCCCTATGCGGGTCTGAAGAGCCTCGAGGCTCACCTCGAGCGCCTGCGCTTCAACCCGCTCGAGACCCGCCGCCTGGGCCAGGTGCTCGACAAGCTCTTTACCGCCCTCGAGTTCGAGATCGTGGGGCAGAAGGTGATCTCGGTGCCCCTGCCACCCAACGTGGAGTTCCCCGAGGGGTGGCGGGCCAGGAGCGGGGTGTGGCTGTGCCATCTGCCGCTGGCTTCGTAAGCTTGCAACCCGCCACACCTACTTCGCCGGGTTGAGGATGCTCTCGATTTGCTCCAGGGCCTCCGGCGGCAGGTCCACTCCGGCGGCGCCGAGGCTTTCTTGGATCTGCTCGGGTTTGGTGGCTCCCGTGATGGCGCTGCTGACCCCTTTGTGGCGCAGCACCCAGGCCAGGGCGAGCTGGGTGCGGCTGAGCCCCAGGGAGTCGGCCACCTTCTTCAGGGCCTTGACCTTCTTGCGGTTTTCCTCGGTCAGGAAGCGGTTGGCGAACTGCGGGTAGCGCTCGAAGCGGCTGCCCTTGGGGATGCCCTTGTCGTAGCGCCCGGTGAGCATGCCCTGGGCCAAAGGGCTCCAGACTACCGCGCCCATATCGTAGCGCTCGAGTTCGGGCAGGATCTCTTTCTCGAAGCGGTCGTGGGCGAGCATGGAGTACTGCGGCTGTTCGACTATTGGCGGGTGCCAGCCCCCGGCCCTGGCGACCTGCACCGCCTCGACGATGCGGGCGGCGGGCCACTCGGAGGTGCCCCAGTACAGGATGAGGCCCCGGTCGATGAGGTTGCTCATGCTCGAGACGATCTCCTCCATGGGCGTCTCGGGGTCATAGCGATGGCAGAAGTACAGGTCCACGTAGTCGGTGCCCATGCGCCTCAGGCTGCGGTGGATGCTCTCGTGGATGTGCTTGCGCGAGAGGCCGCGGTCGTTGACGTCGTCGGACATGGGCCAGAAGAGCTTGGTGGAGAGCACCAGGGTGTGGCGAGGGAAGTCGGCGAGGGCCTTGCTCATCATCTCCTCGCCCTGTCCCTTGGCATAAGCGTCGGCGTTGTCGAAGAAGTTCACGCCCCCGTCATAGGCCAGCTTGACGATCTGCTTGATGCTTTTGAGGTCCTTGACCGCGTCGCCATAGGTGGTCCAGGCCCCCAGCGAGATCTCCGATACCTTGATGCCCCACTTTCCAAGTTTGCGATAGCGCATTGCCATAATCGGTACCCCCAGGCAATCTAACCCTGCCCTAGTTCAGCGAAATGTGAGGCTGAGCCGCTCGAGGCCGCCAATCGTCGCGCCTCAGAGCCTGGAAACATCGAGCACCAGGTCTTCGTCGAACTCGATCACGGCTGCCGGGGCCACGAAGCCGTTGGTCTTGTGGGTGCTGTCGCAGAAGGGCTTGTTGGCCGAGCCCCCGCAGCGGCACAGCGAAACCCTGGGTTTTTCAATGACCCTCTCCCCCTGCGCGTCGCGGAAAACGCAGCGTCCGCCGGTTTCGATGACGATGGGGCCGTTTTCCTTGAACTCGAGCTTCACTTTGCATCACCCCTGACCTGTCTTCAGTCTAGCGGTACTGGGCCCCTGCGAGCCAAGACCTGTGGCGGCTTGCGCATAGAAGCGCCGAGCTGTGAGCAAAAACCCTGTCGCGTGGGAGCAAGCCGCCGTTTCCTGAGCGCCATTTGACGCCGGGCAGAGCGCGTTTGACAATACGACCGATGTACACGACCCGCCTGGCCTACGTTCACCTCAAGGTGCGGCAACTCGAGGCCGCCGTGACCTTCTACACCCGCTTCCTCGACCTGCAACTGTGTGAGCGCTTCGACAAAACCTCGCTGCTGGTCTCTTCCGAAAGCGAGACCCACTTCGAACTCGCCCTGACCGAGGGCGAGCCCGCCGGGCCCGTCACGCTGGGCTTCGCCGTGGCTACGCCCGAGGACTTCGAAGCCGCCCGCAGGTTCGTGGAACTCGAGGGCGTGCGCCACGGGCTCGAGGACCGGGGCATCGCCTGGGTGCTGTGCCTGCAAGACCCCGACGGCAACACGGTCGAAGTGTTCCTTGATCGCCGGAAGTCGGGTGGAAGCGCCTTCTGGCGAGGGGAAACGGCTCAGCTTACCTAAAAAGCCTCAACGAAGAGCGGCTGGCCGATAGCCGCTCGCGTTTTGCGTCTTGCGTACGACGTACGACCTCTCAGCATCCCTTTCACTCCCCAGGCGTATACTTGTACTCAGTAAAAGGGGGTAAAATGCGCCGACTGCTGCGTTTTTTGGGTCGCCTGTTGCTGTTTTTCGTCGTCTTGGTGGTCCTCGCTGGAGGAGTAGGGTGGCTGTGGCTGCGGGGAGCCACCCTTCCTCAGCACAGCGGTCGCCTGGCCCTGCGGGGTTTGATGGCTCCGGTGGAGGTGCTGCGCGAACCCAGCGGGGTGGTGCACCTCAAGGCCCACAGCGAGGAGGACCTGTTCTTCGCGCTGGGGGTGGTGCACGCCCAGGACCGGCTGTGGCAGATGGAGTTCCAGCGCCGGGTGGGTGCGGGGCGATTATCGGAGGTGGTGGGTCCGGCCACCGTCAACCAGGACAAGTTCCTGCGCACCTGGGGCTTCTACCACGCTGCCGAGCAGGCTTATGACAGCCTTTCTCCCGAGGGCAAGGCGATCGTGAATGCCTACGTCGCCGGGATCAACGCCTATTTGGAGACCGATCCCCCCCTGCCCCTGGAGTACCGCCTGCTGGGCTTCCGCCCTGAGCCCTGGAAACCTGCCGACGTGCTGGTGTGGGCCAAGATGATGGCCTACGACCTCTCGGCCAACTGGGAGGAAGAACTCGAGCGCTACCGGCTGCTGGCCAGAGGGATCAGGCCCGAGCGATTGGCCCAGCTCCTGCCCGCCTATCCGCAAAATGGCGTGACCATCCTCCAGGCTGCCGACCTGCCCCCTTTGCCCAAACCCCAGCCTGCGCCTGCCCCCGCACCCAGCCCCACTCCGAAACCCGACGCCGCGACGCGGACTCAGGCCGAGGCGCTGCTCGAGCTCGCCCGGAGCATTCCCCGCTTCATGGAAGCTTCCAACAACTGGGTGATCGCGGGTTCGCGCACCACCACCGGCAAGCCCCTGCTGGCCGACGACCCCCACCTGGGCCTGGGGGTGCCCTCTCTGTGGTACCTGGCCCACCTCGAGGCCCCCGGCTACAACGCCATCGGGGCCACCTTGCCGGGTCTTCCGGGCGTGGTGATCGGACACAACGACCGCATCGCCTGGGGCGTGACCAACGTGGGCGCCGACGTGCAGGACCTCTACGTGCTGGAGGACAACGCCTCGACCGGTTACCGCTACAAGGGGCGGCTCGAGCCCTACCGCATTCGCAACGAGGTGATCAAGGTCAAGGGCGAGCCCGATGTGGCGCTGAAGGTGCGCGAGAGCGTCTACGGCCCGGTGATCTCCGACGTGGTGAGCGACGTGCCGGGCAGCAAGCCCCTGGCCCTGCGCTGGACCGCGCTCGACGCCCAGGACCGGCTGCTCGAGGCCTTCGCGGGCATCAACCGGGCCAGGAACTGGACCGAGTTCACCGAGGCCCTCGCACGTTACTCCACCCCCAGCCAGAACTTCGTCTATGCCGATATAGACGGCAACATTGGCTATATCGCGCCGGGCAAATTCCCCATCCGCAAGGCCGGGCACAGCGGCCTCACCCCCGTTCCCGGCGATGGCAGCTTCGACTGGCAGGGGTACGTGCCCTTCGAGCGCTGGGCCAGGGTGCTCAACCCGAAGGAAGGCTTCATCGTCACGGCCAACAACCGGGTGCTGCCGCCGGGCTATCCCAACCAGATGTCGCTGGAGTGGGCCGAGCCACTGCGGGCCGAGCGCATCCGGCAGTTGATCCTGTCCAAGGAGAAGCTCAGCCCCGAGGACATGCAGGCCATGCAGCAGGACCAGTACTCGCTGCTCTACCGCGACTTCCGCCCGCTGCTGCAAGCTCTGAGCGCGCTCTCTGAGCGGGCCAAGACCTGGAGGGCACGCTTGCTGGCCTGGGACGGCAATATGCGCCCCGACTCGGTCGAGGCGACGGTCTTCCAGACCTGGTACACCGAGCTCACTCGCCTGCCCGCGAAGGAGGTGGGCCAGGAGTTCTGGGACGAGCCCCGCTACCTGTTGCAGGCCATGCAGTCGGGCGACCCCAACTGCGACCAGAAGGAGACCGAGGTGGTGGAGGGCTGCCTGGACTTCGCTGCCCTTGCTCTCGACACCGCCCTCGACCGCCTGGGCGACAATCCCCCGGCCTGGGGCAGCTTGCACCAGGCGGTCTTCGACCACCCCATCCTGACCAACAGCCCCCTGAAGCGCTTCTCCGACCGCAAGGTGCCTTTCGGCGGCGACCGCTACACCGTCAACGTGGGGCCTTACAACGCCAAAACCTTCGAGCAGACCCACGGCCCCAGCTACCGGCATATCGTGGACTTGGCTGACCTGAACAACTCCCGCTTCATCCACCCCATGGGCCAGTCGGGGAACCTGCTCTCGGCCCAGTTCGACGACCTCTTGCCCATGTGGCAGAAGGGGGCCTACCTGCCCATGCGCACCGAAGGCTACCCGGTGCGGGAGCGGCTGTCGCTCGAGCCCGGTCGCTGAATCCCTCATTTCCGCGGGGGCGAACCACCGGCCTGCCGTTGGGGAGGGCTGGTGTTCAGCCATCAGCTATTAAGTACCCCACGGGAAGCTTTCCATCGTAGGCGGTTTGTGAACCGAAGCGCTCCTTTGGTATGGCTAAACGCTTCCCGTGGGGGCCCCAGGATGGGGACAAATTAGTTGGAGGGCACTTAGCTATCGGCTATCGGCTATTGACACTCCAGCCCCTTTAGCCTAGTGTACTAGTTAGCTAGTGCACTACATAGGAGGTCAAATGGTTCAAGCAATTCCCAAAACTCAGCCCATCCTGAAGGCGCGGGGAGAAACCGTACTGCGGGTCGAGGGGCTGAGCAAGCGCTTCGGGGGCGTGCTGGCGGTAGAGGGGGTGGACCTCGAGGTCCGCCGCGGCGAGATCTTCGGCTTCCTGGGGCCCAACGGGG
This sequence comes from Calidithermus roseus, assembly GCF_003574095.1. Taxonomy (GTDB): domain Bacteria; phylum Deinococcota; class Deinococci; order Deinococcales; family Thermaceae; genus Calidithermus; species Calidithermus roseus. The sequence goes on along the minus strand of NZ_QWLA01000012.1, from coordinate 44,703 downwards.
CGGGGAAGACCACCACCTTGGGCATGATCCTGGGGCTGGTTGAGCCGAGCGCGGGGAAGGTGGAGCTGCTGGGGGAGCCCGTCCGGCCGGGGCGCACGCACGCGCTGCGCAAGGTGGGGGCTCTGCTGGGGGCGCCCGCGATCTACCCGCACCTGAGCGCGCGGCAGCACCTCGAGCTGATCGCGGGGCTGCAAGGGGGTGTTTCACGGCAGCGCGTCGAGGAGGTGCTCGAGCAGGTGGGGATCGCCAGGGCCGCGCACCGGGCGGCGGGGTCGTACTCCACCGGGATGAAGCAGCGGCTGGGCGTCGCGATGGCGCTGCTGGCTGAGCCCGAGCTGCTGATCCTCGACGAGCCCTCTAACGGTATGGACCCATCGGGCATGAAGGAGATGCGCGAGCTGATGCGCTCGTTGGCCACGCAGGGCGTTACCATCATCTTCTCGAGCCACATCCTGCACGAGGTTGAGCAGGTCTGCGACCGCATCGCCGTGATCCACAAGGGCAAGCTGGTGGCCCAGGGGGCGGTGCGCGACCTGCTGGCGCGCGGCGACGGGGTGCGGGTCCGGGTGGAAAGCCCCGAGGAGGCGGCGCTGGCCCTCGGCGGGCTGGCCGAACGGGCGGAGGTGCAGGGGGAGTACCTGCTGGTGCGTGGCCTCGAGGCCCGGGCCGTGGTGACCCGGCTGGTTCAGGCCGGGCTGCCGCCCAGCGAGGTGGTGCCCATCGAGGGCGGCCTCGAGGAGCTGTTCCTCGAGCTCACGGGAGGTGGGCAGTGACGATGGGAATTCTCAAGGTGGAGGCCGACAAGGCGTTCCGGCGCAGGGGCGCTTGGCTACTGCTGGCCTTCGCAGCCGCGTTGGTGGGGCTCGTCGAGTACCTGATGCTGCGGGAGCAGGCTCCTGCCCGCCACTACGCCCTCACGCTGCTGCTGAGCAGGGAGGCCGCGCGGAGCCTGGGCATCTTCGCCGCCGCGATCCTGGGTGCTTGGACGGCGCAGGAGTATAGCTGGCGGACCCTGGCCCTGCTGTTCTCCCGGGGCACCCCGCGCGGAGCCTGGCTGCTGGCGCGCTGGCTGGCGATGCTGGGCTCGCTGGCGCTGGTGGTGGCGATGCCGTTCGGGGTGAGCCTGACGGTCCTCAGCTTCTACGCAGGGGGTTGGCCCGCGCAGTTGCAGACCGACGGGGCCCGCATAGCGGCGACCGTTTTGCAGACGGCGGTGGCGGAGCTGCCGTACCTGGGCCTAGCACTGTTGCTGGCGGTGGCGGGGCGCTCGGTGGCTGCGGTGCTGGGCGGCGTGCTGGGCTACGCGCTGGTGCTCGAGGCGGTGATCCTGTGGTTCTGGCCCGAGGTAGGCCGCTACCTGCCGGCGGCGCTTAGCGAGGCCTGGCTGGGTGGCGGGGCCGGGCTCGGCGCCGAACTCGCCGGGATCGTGGGCTACGCGCTGGCCTTCGTGGCGCTCTCCTGGGCCGTCCTGCGCCGCCAGGACCTGGGGGGTTAGCCGTGGGCTCCCCCCGGCTTTCGCAGTCCATCGGCACCGTGCCGGTCTTCCGGGCCGGCCCAGGAGGTGGGTAAGCGTGTGGCAACTCGACACTGAAGCCGGACCCATCTACGCACAGATCGTTCAAGGGGTGAAACGCATGCTGGCGAACGGAAAGCTCAAGCCCGGAGACAAGCTCCCATCGGCCCGGGACCTGGCGACCGAACTCAAGGTCAACCCGAACACCGTCATCCATGCCTTCAGCGAACTCGAGCGCGAGGGGTTGAGCGAAACCCGGCGCGGGCTGGGTACCTTTGTCAAGGAGGATGTCGAAGTGCAGCGGCTCAGGCATTCCCTGTTGGTCGAGGCCGCGCGGCGCTTCCTGGCCGAGGCGAGGGCCCTGGGCTTGAGCAAGGAGGAGGCCCAGCAGGCTTTGAAGGAGGTGGCGGATGAGTAACGGGCCTACGGCCTCTGACCTGCTGGCTAGGCTCGAGGCCGTCAGCAAGCGCTACGGCGGGAAGGAGGGGCTGCATGAGGTCAGCCTCGAGCTGCCCCAGGGACAGGCCATCGGGCTCTTGGGGCTCAACGGGGCGGGCAAGACCACCCTGCTGAAGCTGCTGGCCGGGCTGCTGGTGCCCAGCCAAGGCAGGGTGGAGGTGCTGGGTGGCAGGCCCAGGGCCATGCGGGCCCACGTGGCCTACCTCTCCGACGCCGAGACCTACCCCTGGCTCTCGCCCGCCGACGGCGAGCGGCTGATGCAGGGGCTCTACCCCGACTTCAACCGGGTGCGCTATAAGGAGTTGCTGGCCTTTCTCGAGGTGCCCGCCCGCCCCTCGCGTTCGATGTCGCGCGGCCAGAGGGCCCGGTTGCGGCTGGCTATGGTACTTGCCCGCGAAGCCCGGCTGTTTTTGCTCGACGAGCCGCTGGCGGGCATCGACCTGATCTCGCGCGACCGCATTCTCAAGACCCTGGTGCACCAGTGGCGCGAGGAAGCCACCTTGGTCCTCTCCACCCACGAAGTGGCCGAGGCCGAGGGCATCTTCGATCGGGCGGTCTTCCTCAAGGAAGGGCGGGTGGTGCTCGACGCGAGCGCCGAAGAACTGCGCGCGCGGGGCAGGAGCGTGCGCGAGACCTTCGTGGAGGTGTTGGCATGAGCGCCCTGCCGACTTTGCTGTGGCTGGAGTTTCGCAAGTCCCAGTCCTTCGTGGCCGTACTGGCGGGCATCCTGCTCCTTACCGCGGTGGGCCTGGCCCGGCTGGGGGCCAATCCTTTGAACCAACCGGAAGAAGAAGCCATCGCCCTGTTCTCGGTCGCCGCGACCGTCGGGAGCACCTTGCTGGTGGTGGCGCTGTTCCTCAGCGCCCGGCAGGACGGTACGGGTTTGCTGCCCAGCGTGCCCGGCGGCCTGGTGCACCAGCTGGCTCGCTTCGTGTACTGGGGCGTGCTGGGGACGCTGTTTGCCCTGGTGCTGACGGGGTTGCTGTGGGCTTACTTCGACCGGGTGGTGCCGGGGATGCCTGGGCTGAGCAGCACGATGACGCTGCTGTTCTACGGGCTGGGTCTGTTCTGGCTGCCGGGCGTGGCTTATTTGCTGCTTGCCTTCAGCTACGTGCAGAGCTACCAGCTCTCGAGGCTGGGCTGGCTGGCGGGGCTGGTGGCCTTCCTGGGCTTCTTCTCACTGGCTGGCGCGCTGGTGCAGGTGGGCTCGAAGGTCGCCTACGCGGCGCTGCCCCCGCTGACGCTCTCCTTGCAGAGCCTGAACAACCGGCTCGACGACATCCGGTTGCCGCTCGAGCCGCTGCTGCTGAGCCTGCTGCTGGCTGTGGGTTTGTTGCTGCTGGCCGGGCGGGTGTGGGACGAGGTGGAAGCATGAATTTCACCTTCTTGAACTTGGTGGGATACACCCTGCTGGCGGTGGTGGCTTTTTTGCTGTGGCGTGGCAGTGCCAGCCTGAGCGCACGGCTGGTGAGCCTGGGGCTACTGGGACTGATCCTATGGGGCCTGCTCAGCGGCGACGGCACCGCGGAGGACAGCCGGTTCCGGGGCTACCAGGAGGATGCCTTTGAGCTCAGCTCAAGGGCCGACTGCGTGGGTTGCTCGACGGGCAAGCGCGATGGGGTCTGGTTCGTGCGGGGGACGGTGCTCGATGGGGTGATGGTGCTCAAAGCCAAGCGGGCCGTGGCCTACAAGATCGTCTGGGCCGGCGGCGGCGGGGTGTACGTGGACGGCAGGCTGCGGTCTGGGAACTGCTTTAGCCAGCAGCTAGGGCCCCAGGGTATCGCCGACCTCCGCCTTGACGGCGCCCTCCAGGCCCGGTTGGAGGTGGGGCCGGGCCTCGGTTGCGGCTGAGCGAAGGCATGACTTTAGTCAGTAGGCTAGGCCACGACAGTTTCCTATACTCGCCGCTGGAGGTGGAACATGCTCGAGGTATTGATTCAACCCACCCGCTTCTTTGAAGCTTTGCGCGAGCGCAAACCCAACCTGCTGCCTCCGCTGCTGGTGGTGGTAGGGGCCCTGGTGCTGACGGCGGTGGCGGGACAGATTTCCCTCCGATTGCTGCCGGCCCTGTTTCCCGGCGGGGCCATGCTACAACTGATCTTTTCCCTCGTCGGGGCGTTGTTCTTCGGGCTGGTCGTGTGGGCCATCGGCGGGGGGCTGATCCGCCTGCTGGCCGGGGAGGGCTCGAGGGCCTGGGAGCTATATGGCTGGGCTTCGGTTCCCGCGCTGGTGCTGGCTCTGGTGTTGCTTCCCCTGGCCGCGCTCTTTCCGGTGACGGGCGACCTGACCCCCCCTCCCCCCCTGACCGACGCCGAAGCCCTGCGGCGCTGGCAGAGGGAGTACCAGGACCTCGTGGCCTCGGCCCCCGGCACCCGGATTCAGCAGGTCTTGAGCGCGCTGGCTACCTTGTGGAGCTTGTGGATCATCTACAGCGGGCTGCGGGTGCTGGCTCCGGCACGGGCCGTGCTCGCTAGCGTGGCCGTGGCGGTGCTCACGCTAGGCCTGCTGCTGTGGAGCTTGTTGCAGGGAAGGATTCTTGGATGAAGCGATTGTGGTGTTTTGGCCTAGTCCTGCTTAGTCTGCCGGTGCTGGCTTTCGGGCCGCAGGAGGCCCTGGCCTACCAGAGCCCTGAGCTGGCTCCGGCCCGCAAGGCGCTCGAGGCCGCCCGTCTGCAGGCCGGGAGCACTGCGCTGGGGCTGGGAGCCAACTTGGGCTACGAGCGGGCTAACGAGAACAACAGCTACAAGGTGGGGCTGGGCTGGCAGTGGAACTTCACCGCCCGCCTCGAGGCCGAACAGGCCGTAGCCCGTGCTCGGCGCGAGGTGCGCCGGGTGGAACGCGAGGGGCAGAAGAACGCCCTGCTGGCCCACGCCGCCGCCTGGCAGGCCCAGTCGCGGCTGCTGGCGGCGGAGGGGCGGCTCGAGGCCGCCCGCGACCGGCTGGCCGAGGCCGAGCGCAAGGCCGCGCTGGGGGCCATCTCGCCCCTGCAACGCGAGGACGCGGCTTTGGCCTTCAAGCAGGCCGAGCTGAACTTGCGCCAGGCCCGCAACGCCCTGCGCTCGGCTCAGGCCGATGCCCTGCGCTACGGCCTGCGCGGGAACGCCGAGCCCCGCACGGTGCGCTTCGTCCTGCCCGCGGCCACCCCGGAGCAGACCGTGGCCTACCGCGAAGCGCTGGCTGCCCTCGAGCTCTCCAGGGCTCGGGTGGAGGAGGGGTGGCGCCGCCTGTGGCCCGAGGTCAGCCTGGGAGCCAGCTACAACGGCAAGGACGCGCTGTTCCAGAGTGGCTTGAGCTGGAGCGCCAGCGGCCCCGGAGCCAGCCTGGCGCTGGGCACGCCGCTGAGCGTGCTGCCCGGCACCCCCGAGGAGTGGAAGTTCACGCTGGGCCTCAAGCTCGATCTCCTGCCCCAGGCCTGGGCCGCGGTGGTGGCCGGAGAGGCCGACCTCGAGGGGGCCGCCCTGCGCTTAGAACGCACCCGCGAGGAGATGACCCTGCGGCTGGCCCAGGCCCGCGAGGAGGTGGCCCTTGCTCTGGAGGGCCTCGAGCTGGCTCAGGAGCGCCTGGCACTCGCCGAGCGCCTGGCCGCCAATGCCGAGGCCAAGCTCAAGGCGGGCATCGGCACCGCGCTCGAGCGACGGGAGGCCCAGGCCAGCCGCGCGGAAGCCGAAGCGGCGGTAGCCCAGGGCTGGCAGGGCTATATCCTGGCCGTTGCTGCTTATCTGGACCTGCTCGACGACGACTCGAGCAGCTGGACCATCCAACCTTAGAAACGGAGACGCCATGCACAGAAGCCTGATTTCGCTGCTCACCCTCATCTTCTTCAGCCTGGCCCAGGCGCAGTCCCTGGACGCTTTTCTCAAGGGGGCCTACCTCAAGGACTCCAGCTACCTCGAGGCCGGGCGCGCGCTCGAGGCCGCCCAGGACGAGCTGAGAAGGGTGCAGGGCGACCCCGAGGCCGCGCCCTTGAGCCTCACCCGTGCCCAAGAGGGCGTGGCGCTGGCCCAGGCCAAGCTGGTCCAGGCCCGCAAGGAAGCCGATGCCCGTGCCCTCGAGGCCTACACCGGGGTGCTTCTGGCCCAGACTGACTTCAACCTGGCCCGTGCCCGCAAGGAACTCTCGGCCCTTCAGCTCCAGGCTGCCGAACTGCGCTTCAAGGCCGGGGCCATCTCGGCGACCGAACTGGCGCGGGTGCGCGACCAGGACAACCAGGCCGCCAATGCCCTCAGCGCTGCCGAGCGCGCGCTCGAGCAGGCCCGATCTCGGCTGCGCCCTTACGGCGAGGTCGGGGTGCAGGCCCTGCCCGAGCCCGACCCGCTGGACCCAGGAAAGTTCAGCCTCGAGGGGCACGCCCGCCTGCTGGAAGCCCAGCAGCAAGTCCGGGAGGCCGAGCGGGCGCTGGTCCTGGCCTCCGGCCCCGATACCGCGCCGCTGGACAAGAGCGCCCGCGAGCGCGACCTCAGCCGGGCCCGTGCCGCGCTCAGCGACCTGCAGCGTACCCTCGCCGATGCCCTCGAGGCCGCCAGGAATCGCTACCGGAGCGCCGTAGAGAGCTATAGGCTGGCTCGCGAGACCCAGGCCCGCAGCGCCAGCGAGCTCGAGGCTGCCCGCAAGCGCTTCGCCGCCGGCTCCATCGCCCAGCTCGCCCTCAAGCAGAGCGAGATCACCAAAGCCGAGGCCGACCGGGGCGTGCTGGCCGCGCAGATTGAGCTGTGGCAGGCCATCTATGGCCTGAGGGTGGCGGGGAATGGATAGAAGTTGCCCATGGCCAATGGTCGATAGCCAATAGCCGATGTTATAGGAGGCACATGCGACGCTGGATTTGGATCGTGCTGATTTTGCTCTCGGGGGGGCTGACGCTGTGGGGGATTTTCCGGCCCCAGGGCCAGCAGGGGCTGGCGGTGAACGTGGTGCGGGCTGAAGAGGGGGAGTTCGTGCGGGAGGTGCGGGCCAGCGGCTCGGTGGAAGCGAGGCTCTACGCCCTGACCTTCCCGCGCCCCGGACGGGTGGCCGAAGTGCGGGTCAAAGAAGGTCAGACGGTGAGGGCGGGTCAGGTGCTGGCGGTGCTGGAGACCGCCGACGACCGCGAGAAGCTGCGGGCTAGCCGCGAGAGCCTGGCCGCGCTGCAAAGCCGGCTGAGTGCCCAGGAAGCCGACTACCGCTCCAACTCCGGCAAGCTCGAGCGCCAACTCGCCGAGGCCCGGCGCAACCTCGAGCTCTCCGAGCGGCTGCTGGCGCTGGGCAGCGTGGCTTCCAGCGAGGTTGAGCAACTGCGCCGCCAGGTGGCCGACCTCCAGGCCCAGCTCTCGAGCCTGGCCCAAAGCCACCGCAGCAGCCTGGCCGACCTTCAGGCCCAGATCGCCGCCCGACGCTCGGAGATCTCTGCGCTCGAGCGCAGCCTGGCCCAGGCTGCGTTGCGCACTCCCGTGGACGGGACGGTCTCGAGCGTGAGCTATCTGGTGGGCGTGGACACCGGCACCGGTCTCATCCGGGTGGTAGAGGCCGGAAGCCTGCGGGTGCAGGCCCGTCTGGCCGAGGCCGACGTGGGCAAGGTAAAGCCGGGCCAGCCGGTGCGCATTGAGCTCGACGCCGCACCCGGCGTGGCGCTGGAGGGCAAGGTGGAACGTCTGGGCGTGCAGGCTGAGGTCGCAGGTGGTGGGGGGAGCGCGGTGTTGCCGGTGTTCATCCGCTTCCTCAACCCCGACGCCGAGAACTGGGCCAAGCCCGGCCTCACCGCCACGGCCCGCATCACCACCCTGCGCCTGGCCCAGGCCGTCAGGGTTCCGCTGGAGGTGCTCGTCGAGGAAGACGGCCAGAGTTACGTCTGGCGGGTGGAGGAGGCCAGCAAGACTGCCCGGCGCCAGGCCGTGAGGGTGCGGGCCCGCAACCTCACCCACGCGGCGGTGGAGGGGCTCGAAGCCGGCACCTTGCTGGTCTCGCTGCCGCCTGAAACCCTCGAGGACGGCCAGAAGCTCAGCTACCGCCTACCCGAGCCCCAGAAGGAGTGAGCATGGCTGCGGTGGTGGAAATGCAGGGCATCACCAAGACCTACCGCTCTGGCAGCGGCGCCCGCACGGTCGAGGTTCACGCCCTGCGGGGAGTCGATCTCACCATCGAGCAAGGGGAGTACGTGGCCCTGATGGGTCCTTCCGGCTCGGGCAAGAGCACCCTGATGCACATCATCGGTCTGCTGGACTCGCCCAGCGGGGGCAGCTACCGGCTGGGAGGGCGATCGGTGGAGGGCCTGAGCGAGGTCGAGCTGGCCCGCATCCGCAACCGGCGGGTGGGCTTCGTGTTCCAGGCCTTTTTCCTCCTGCCCCGTCTGACCGCGCTGCACAACGTCGCCCTGCCCCTGGTCTACCGGGGGGTCTCGAGCGCCGAGCGCTTGAAGCGGGCCAAGGCCGCCCTGGAGTCGGTGGGCCTGGGTGACCGGCTCGACCACCTGCCCTCCGAACTCTCCGGCGGGCAGAAGCAGCGCGTCGCCATCGCGCGGGCACTGGTGCAGGAGCCCGATCTCCTGCTGGCCGACGAGCCTACCGGCAACCTCGACTCGCGCTCGTCGGAGGAGATCCTTGGGCTCTTCGACGAGCTACACCGCCAGGGCAAGACCATCGTGATGGTGACCCACGAGCACGACGTCGGAGCCAGGGCTCAGCGCATCGTGCGTCTGAGGGACGGCAGGATCGCCGATGGAGGCCACCCATGAACCCGCTCGAGAACTTTCGCATGGCCTTCGAGTCGCTGTGGGGCAACAAGCTGCGCAGCTTCCTGGCTCTGCTGGGCATCGTGATCGGGGTCTTCGCGGTCACGGCCATGATCAGTCTGGGGCAGATGGCCTCGGCGGGCATCACCCAGGACCTGGAAGCCATCGCCGGGCGCAGCATCTTCGTCCAGCCCAACTTCAACGAGGGCCAGAACTTCGACTCCGCACCCATCCGTGACGAGGACGTGGCCGCTTTACAGGTGCTGCCGGTCAAGGTGCTGCCCCAGCTTTTCACCAGCGCCCAGTACGAGAGCAAGCCCGGTGAGCGCCGCTCGATCACCCTGCAGGGCACCCCCGGCGACCTGCCCCGGCTCGACCCCACCAACAAGGTTGCCCGGGGCCGCTACTTCACCCAGGCCGAGGCCCAGGGTGGGCTGGCGGTGGCGGTTCTCTCCGACCGGGCGGCCAAGGACCTCTTTCCCAACCGCGACCCCATCGGCCAGGTGGCGCGGCTGTTCTACCCCAACGGGGGCCGCCTCGAGGTGACGGTGGTGGGCGTGCTCGAGCCTCCCAGCGGCCTGTTTGGCGGGCTGTCCTCGAGCGCCACCGTCTACGCGCCCATCCCCCTCATCTGGAACACCTCACCCCTCGCCCGCAAGGGACAGTACGACTTCCTGGTGCTCAGCCTCAACAAGGGGGCTAGCGCCCAGGAGGTCTCAAATCAGGTGCGCCGCATCTTCGAGGGGCGCTATGGCAAGGGCAAGTACTCCATCCAGTCCACCGAGAGCTTCCAGGACACCCTGCGCTCCATCACCGTGATCCTGCAGGCGCTGCTGGGGGCCATCGCGGGCCTGAGCCTGCTGGTAGGGGGCATCGGGATCATGAACATCATGCTGGTCTCGGTTACCGAGCGTACCCGCGAGATCGGTCTGCGCAAGGCTCTGGGCGCCACGGCGGGGCTGGTGCGCCAGCAGTTTTTGATCGAGGCCGTGGTGCTGACGCTGGTGGGCGGGGTGTTGGGGGTGGCGCTGGCCGCAGGTCTGCTGGTGCTGATCACCGCAACGGTGCCCTTCTTCAAGGTCTTCATCCTGAGCCCCACCACCATCCTGCTCTCCCTGGCGGTGAGCGCTTTGATCGGCCTGTTCTTCGGCGTGTGGCCGGCGGCTCGAGCCGCTGCCCTGGACCCCATCGAGGCGTTGCGGTACGAGTAGGGTGGGGGGCAGTCGTACGCAAGACGCTTTAGCCCTCGACCCTCGGCGACCTTACTGGCGGAGCCATTCATGCGCTGGCACTGTCCAGCAGCCGCATTTCATCCTCGCTGAGGCGCAGGCTCAGCGCACCTGCGTTGGCCCTGGCCTGAGCCGGGGTTTTGGCTCCGGGAATGGGCAGGGTACCCTTCTGAATGCACCAGCGCAGGGCTACCTGCGCGGGCGTGGCTTCGTGAGCCTGGGCGACCTCCTGCAAAACCCGGATGAGCCCAGGGATTTTGCTTTCCTTCGCGCGGTACTTGCGGCCTCGCATGACCCCAGTCGGCGGGTTTTGCAGGCTGTACTTGCCGGTGAGCCAGCCCATTCCCAGCGGGCTGTAGGCCATGAGCACGGCACCCTCAGCCCGCAGGGCCTCGAGCAGCCCGCTGTGCTCGGGTCTGCGCTCGAGCAGGTTGTACTCGAGCTGGTTGGCGGCCAACTTTACGTTGTGCCGGGCCAGGACCCGGCTCACCCGCTCCGTCTGGGCGAGGTCGCAGTTGGAAACCCCGACCGCACGGGCCAGGCCCAGTTCGTAAGCCTCGGCCAGCGACTCGGCCCACCCCTCCAGCGGCACGGGCGGCCAGGGCCAGTGCAGCAGGTAGAGGTCGAGCCGTTCCACTCCAAGCCGCCTCAGGCTGCCTCTGAGGGCCATGATCAGGCTCTTGCGGCTGAAGCGCCAGGGGAAAGGAAAGCACTTGCTCACGATCAGGGGCCTTTGCCCGCACGCGCGCACGAATTGCCCCAGCAAGCGCTCGCTCTTGCCCCTGCCGTAGACCTCGGCGGTGTCATAGAGCCGGATGCCCGCCGCCAGTGACTCTTTGAAGGCGGCCTCGAGGTCGCTGTCCTTGTAGTCCTTGCCATAGTCCCAGAACAACGTGTCTCCCCACTGCCAGGTACCCAGGCCGAGCGGGGGGATGGGCTCGAGGCCGGGAATTTGAATGGTCTCCACGGGTTTTAGCCTATTGGAGCTGCACGCCCGACGCAAAACGCAAGTAGCTATTGACCATCGACGCTCGGCAGCCCTAGTCCCGCTCCCCGTGCTCCCCGTTCTCGAGGTCGCGGAAGTGCTCGAGGCTCTGGCGCACCTTCTCGTGTACCCCGCCGAAGCCCTCGGCCCGTTTGCCGGTGAGGAGCTCGATGGCCTCATCGACCGTCTCGACCGTGTAGAGGTGGAAGCGTTCGTTGCGGATAGCTTCCAGCACCTCGCTACTCAGGGTGAGGTTGCTGAGGTTGCTCCTGGGGATCACCACGCCCTGGTCTCCCGTGAGCCCCTGGGCCTGGCACAGCCGGAAAAAGCCTTCGATCTTGGCCGTCACCCCACCCACCGCCAGCACCTGGCCGCTTTGATCCACCGCCCCGGTCACGCCCAGGTCCTGCCGCAGGGGCACCCCTCCGATGGCCGAGAGGATCGCCAGCAACTCGGCCAGGCCCGCCGAGTCGCCCTCGATGGAGGCGTAGTTCTGCTCGAAGACCAGGCTCACCGTAGCCGAGAAGGAACCCACCTCGGCGTAGTGACCGCGCAGGTAGCCACTGAGGGCCAGCACCGCCTTGTGGAAGATGTGCCCGCCCAGCCCAGCCTCGCGGTCGATGGAGAGCACCCCGTCGCGTCCAGGAGCGGCACGGGCGGTCAGGCGGGAGGGGCGGCCCCAGGGTGGATCAGTCTCGAGCACCACCAGCGCGTTGATTTCTCCCACGGCCTTCCCCTTTAGCCGGAAGCTCCAGGTGCCCTCACGCACTGCCCGCAGGAACTCCTCCTCGGAGTGGAAGGCCCGCTCGTCCCTGGCAGCGATGGCCCTCTCGACATCCTCGGCCCTCAGCGGCCCTTTGGCCAGCACCGCGGCCTCCTCGGCTATGGCCCTTAGCTCGACGAGGCGGGCGTCGAAGCGATCGCGCTGCTCGGCCATACGGCGGCCCTCGTCCCACAGCCGGGCCAGAGCGCCTTCGGTAAGCTGGAAGCCCTGTTGGCTCAGCCAGCCGCCAAAGGCCTGATAGTGCTCGGGCGTGGCGGGGAGGGTGGGGGAGAACTCCACCCGGATGCGAAACAACTCGCTGAAGGCCGGGTCGTGCTCGAGCGGCTCGAAAGCCTCGTGGCTGCCTACCAGTAGGACCTGGACCTGCACAGGGAAGGGTTCGACCTCCAGGCCCCCCGGCCCGTCGGCCTCGGTGACCGGCTCCACCTGCCCGTTGCGCAGGGCCCGCTTGAAGGCTTCCCAGGTGCCCTCGCGCACCAGGCTCGAGGCGTCGAGGATGAGGAACCCTCCCTGGGCGCGGTGGATCGCGCCGGGCCGGATTAGCCCGACGTGGGTGCTGCGCACGCCCCGCTCGGTGTGGTAGTCCAGCCGCCCGAACAGCCTGGGCGCGGTGGCGTAGGGCTCGAACACCACGGGGGGCGGTGAGCCGGTGCTGGAGGAGGTGAGCAGGTTGGGCCGCCAGGGGGTGGGGTCGAAAGACTCCCCGCTCTCGGCGGCGCGGGCCAGGCGGTCGCGCAGGGCCTCGAGGTAGGCCCTGGCCTGGGGAAAACGCCGGATGAGGGGCTCCACGCGGGTGTTCAGGTAGTGGCTGGCCCACTCCCGCCGCAGGCGACGCAGGGCCTGGGCGGCTTCGGCGGAGAGGGCCAGGTTGTGCAGCGTGACCTCCTCGAGGTGGGCCGCCAGCTCGGTGGGGACGCTGCCCTGCCCGCTCAGCTCGATCCCCTCCTCGCCCACGAGCAGGCTGAACCCGGCGGCCTGGGCCTCGCGGCGCAGTTGCTCGATCTGCTCCTCCTGCTGCTGGCGAAAGCGCGACTCCAGCCGCGATTTCTCCTGCAGGAAGGATCTCTGGCGAAACAGCGCCTCCAGGCGGTTGCCCTCCTCGAGCAAGCCCTCGATGGCCTCGGCTAAATCGTTTTCCTTGCCGCTAGGAAGGGTCAGCACGGCGGCGCGGCGCTCGGAGAGGGGCACGTAGAGCAGGTCGGGCGGGGTCTCCACCCGCTGCTGCTTGAGGTACTGCAACAGCGCCTCGTGCTTGCCTAGGCTGGGTGGCCCCACCACATAGGCGTGAAACCCCCCTTTCAGGGCCAGCTCGAGCGCCGCCCTGGCCCGCTCCTGCCCGAAGAAGGGCGGGGGGGCCGGGTGGTTTACCTCAACGGAGGGGTCGGCGGGAAAGGTGCGCCACTCGAGGTCTTGGTAGGAAATTCGCTGAGCCGACACGCAGAAGAGTCTACTGTAGCCAGGGAGATGGGAGCAGGTATGGGATGTCGATGCTCGATAGCTGATGGCTGACATCCTATCCCGATGACAGATTTCCGTTATGCTATTCAAAAAAGGAGGCGGGATGAGCGCTAAGTTGAAGGTCCTGGGGATGATCCTGGCCGGTGGGCAGGGTTCTCGTCTATTTCCGCTCACTGCCAAACGGGCCAAACCGGCGGTTCCGTTTGGCTCGAGGTATCGCATCATCGATTTCGTGCTCAACAACTTCGTCAACTCGGGGATCTACGGCATCTACGTGCTGACGCAGTTCAAGGCCCAGTCCCTCACCGAGCACATCCAGCGCCACTGGCGCTTTGGCGGCTTCCTCGACGACCATTTCATCATCCTGGTTCCGGCCCAGATGTACCGCTACGAGGAGTTGGGGCCGGTGTGGTACCGGGGCACTGCCGACGCCATCTACCAGAACCTGCACCTGGTCAACAACAACAAGCCCGAATCGGTGGCGATTTTCGGTGGCGACCACATTTTCAAGATGAACGTCGCTCACATGGTCGAGTACCACAACGACACACGGGCCGATCTGACCATCGCAGGCTACCCGGTACCCATCAGTGAGGCCAGCCGCTTCGGCGTCTTGCAGGTAGACGATCAGTGGCGCTTGGTGGGCTTTCAGGAGAAGCCCAAAGATCCCACCCCCATCCCCGGCAGGCCGGAGTGGGCGCTGGTGAGCATGGGCAACTACGTCTTCCGCACCGAGGCCCTGCAGGAGCTGCTCGAGTACGACTCACGCGACACCGCCTCCTCGCACGACTTCGGCAAGGACGTCATTCCCCACGCTCTGAAGGAGGGCTACCGCATTCAGGTCTACGACTTCAAGCGCAACCCTATCCCCGGCCAGGAGGGCCCCAACACCTACTGGCGCGACGTGGGGACCCTGGATGCTTATTTCGAAGCCAGCATGGACCTTGTCCAGGTCACTCCGGAGTTCGACCTCTTCAACCCCGAGTGGCCCCTGCGCACGGCCAACTACTTCAGCCCTCCGGCCAAATTCGTGCATGAAGCGGGCAACCGGATCGGCCAGTCCCTCAACAGCCTCGTCGCCGGCGGCTGCATCATCTCGGGCGGCACCGTGCGCGAGTCGGTCCTCTTCCGCCGGGTGCGGGTCAACTCCTACAGTCTCGTCGAGCGCAGCGTGCTCTTCGACGAGGTGGAAGTCGGGCGCAACGCCAAGATCAGGAACGCCATTATCGACAAGAACGTGAAGATTCCCCCCGGCACCGAGATCGGCTACGACCTCGAGGCCGATCGCGCCAGGGGTTTCACCGTCACCGCCTCCGGCATCGTGGTGGTGGCCAAGAGCTTCCGCTTCACCCCGGCGCTGGTTTGAGCGGGTGGCCGATAGCCCGTAGCTGGGCGCGGGTCGTACGTCCTACGTCGTACGTAAGACGCAAAACGCAAGACGCCCTTTGCTTACCCCCCTTAGTAAGGGGGGCCGGGGGGATATTCCCTCCCCGCCGGCGGGGGGGCTGGGGAGGGGTGACCACGAGCCACACGCCACCAGCCACGAGCCGAGCCTTCAGCCGAGGAAGCCTCGAGGTTGGCGTGCAGTCCTCATCTTTAGCAACGTAGCGAAGGCTGGAAATTTCTCCGTGCCTTGCGGTAGCCTGTTCGCCAGTACACCGCTGCTTATGGACAAGCACCCTGGCAAACTTTTCTACCGCCTTACCCGTCTATTCCCTGGAGATGGCTTGCCGGGGGGGCGCGCGCCTGCGGCCAAGGTGTATGCCAACCCGCTGGAATCGGTAGACCTGCCCACTCCCAGCAAGGAGGGCGGAGCCCCGGTGTGGAAGGTGCTCTCGAGGCTGGCCCCCCAGCCGCCCAAGGTGGGCTCCTCGATCAGCCAGGCCGAGATTTCCCAGCTTTTGCAGCCGTTGTCGGTGCGCCGGGGCGGGCGGGGCTACCCTTCGGCGGGCGGGGCCTACCCCCTCGAGGTCTACCTGGGGGTGCAGAACCTGCAAGACACCTTCCCCGGCATCTACCACTACGCCGCCAAGTCCCACCAGCTCGAGCAGCTGTCGGCCAAGCTCAACCTGGCGGCCTGGCGCGAGGCGCTGATGGACCTGGAGTCGCTCGAGCAAGCTGCCGTGTTCCTGATCTTCACCGCCGTCCCCGACCGCAGCGAGGCGGTGTTCGGGCTGCGGGGCTACCGCTACGCGCTGCTGGAGGCGGGCTACGCGGTAGGCGAGGTGATGGTGGCCGCCACCGCCTTGGGCTTGCAGGCCTACCCTGCCGAGACCTTCTACGACGAGAACGTGCGCGCGCTGCTCTCCTTGCCCGAAGGGGAATACCCGGCGGTGGTGCTTCTGCTGGGGCGATAGCTGTGGGGGTTCTATCTGCCTCGAGCGCTGCTCGAGGGAGCGACGTGCCCACCTTCTGGCGGGTAGCGTCCGCCTTCAGGCCGATGAGAACATCTTGACCCTTCGATGAGAGGGGCTTAGTCTATCGCCATGACTAAAGGAGGGATGGCGTATGTGGCGTAAATTCCAGCGTTTGGCAAGCCTGGGAATCGTGCTGGGCGCTCTGGCGGTGGCTCAGGACCGCACCAGTACCTTGATTTACGGCGGAGACTGGTCGGACCTGATCACCCTGGACCCGCAGGTGGCCTACGAGTTTTCCGGTGGCCTCATCACCGACAACCTCTACGAGACGCTGGTGAAGTTCGAGGGGGCCGATCTCTCCACCCTCAGGCCGGGTCTGGCCGAAAGCTGGAAGGTCGAGCGCGGGGGAGACTCCTGGGTCATTACCTTCAAGCTGCGCAGGGGCAGTAAGTTCTCCACGGGGCGCGAGGTCACTGCTAAGGACGTGGTGTTCAGCTTCGACCGGGCCATCCAGCTCAAAGGACCCTCTTCCTTCCTCTTCACCGACATCGCCCAGCTCAAGGTGGGAGGCACCCGGGCTGTGGATCCCTACACCGTCGAGGTTCGCATCCCCAAGACCGCTTCGCCGGGCTCCTTCCTCAGTATCCTCACCTTCAACATTGGCGGGATTGTCGATAGCGAGGAGGTGCAGAAACACGCCAAGGGTGGCGACTTCGGCAAGGAGTGGCTCACCAACAACTCCGCCGGGTCGGGACCCTTCCGCCTGGTGCGCTGGGACCGCGGCTCGCAGGTGCTGCTCGAGGCCAACCCCAACGCCCGCCTCAAGCCCAAGCTCCAGCGCATCATCATGCGTGAGATCAAGGAGCCCACGGTGCTGCGCACCGCGCTCGAGTCCGGCGAGATCGACATCGCCGAGGGCCTCACCCCCGAAGCCCTCAAGGCCATCGCCGCCAACCCCCGCTTCAAGACCCTCAAGGCCGACAGCCTGCGGCTGAACTACATGGGCATGAACGTCAAACCCGGCAGCCCCTTCGCCAACCCCAAGGTGCGCGAGGCCATGCGCTGGGCGGTCAACCAGGACGAGTTGGTCAGCGGCTTGGTCCAGGGCAATGGCGTCAAGATCCAGACCATCATCCCCAAGGGCCTGCTGGGCTACAACAACGCCCTGCCCTACAAGTACGACCCGGCACGGGCCAAGAAGCTGCTGGCCGAGGCGGGCTACCCCAACGGCTTCGAGTTCGAATTGCTCACCAGCACGGGGTTGTGCGGGGGCGGCATCCCCTGTCAGGACATCGCCACCAAGATCCAGAGCGACCTGGCCAAGGCCGGCATCAAGGCCAACATCAAGGCCATCGCCAACGCCGAGGCCCTGAAGATCTACCGCGCGCAGAGCCATCAGGTCTACCTAGGCGGCTGGAGCCCCGACTTCCCCGACCCCGACGGCAACGCCACCCCGCTGGCCGACTTCACCGCCAAAAGCTTAGCCTGGCGTAACGTCTGGGACGACGCCACCGCTTCCAAGCTGGCCAACCAGGGCTCGCTCGAGACCGACCCCTCCAAGCGGGCCGCGCTGTACAAGTTGCTCACCGACTACGCGCTCAAGAGCGGTCCCTACGTCATCCTCTACCAGCCCTCCATCCCGCTGGGCTTCTCGGCCAAGGTCGAGGGGTACGTGCGCAACGCCCAGGGCCAGGTGCGCTTCGAGAACATCAGCAAACTGCCCTGAGGCAGGGCCCCGTGGGGACGGGTGTCGGGCCGGGGGAAGGATTTTCCCGTCCCGGCACCCGAAACCCTGAACCCCATCATGCTTTCCTACATCGTCCGGCGCCTCTTCTTCGTGCTCTTCGTGGTTTGGGGGGTCACCTTCGCCACCTTCTTCATCGCCCAGGTGGTGCCCGTGGACCCCGCCATCGCCGCGCTGGGCGAGAACGCTCGCGAGGAGCAGCTCCAGGAGTTCCGCGAGCGCTACGGGCTGAACAAGTCCAAGCTCGAGCAGTACCTCATCTACATGGGCCGTCTGCTCTCGGGCGACCTGGGCCAGTCGTTGCGCACGGGACGAGCAGTGGCCGAGGATTTGCGTGAGTTCTTCCCGGCCACGCTCGAGCTCTCCCTGGTGGCTTTCGCCTTGGCCGTGCTGCTGGGCATACCGGCGGGAATCCTGGCGTCGCTGTTCCCCAACCGCGCTCCCGACGTGGCGGTGCGCATTCTGGCGCTGCTGGGCGGCGCCACTCCGGTCTTTTTCAGCGCGGTCCTGCTGCAATACCTGCTGGCTCAGCGGCTCGATCTCCTGCCTGTCCAGGGCCGCCTGGACGGCTTCTTGTTCCCCCCGCCCCGCGTCACGGGCATGATGAGCCTCGACGCGCTGCTGGCGCGCGACTGGACCGTGTTCCTCGACTCGCTCGAGCACCTCATCCTACCCGCCTTCGTGCTGGGCATGTTCTCGGCAGCCATCCTCGCCCGCATGACCCGCGCGACCATGCTCGAGGTGCTCGCCCAGGACTACATCCGCACCGCGCGCGCCAAGGGGGCGGTGGCCTCGTCGGTGATCTTCCGCCACGCCCTCAAGAACGCCTCCTTGCCCATCCTCACGCTGCTGGGTAGCCTGCTGGGGGGCCTGCTCTCGGGCGCGGTGCTGACCGAGACCATCTTTAGCTGGCCGGGCATCGGACGCTACGTGACCCAGTCGGCCACCAGCCTCGACTTCCCCGCCGTGATGGGCGTGACGCTGCTGGTGGGGCTGGTCTACGCCCTGGTCAACCTCGTCACCGACCTGCTGTATGCCTTCCTCGACCCCCGCATCCGCTACACCTAGAGGACCCCGATGGCTGCCGCCGTGAACGCCCCCTCCGACCGCCGCTCGAGGCCCCTGCGACGCTTCCTGCGCAACCCTGGCGGCTTGATAGGACTGGCGCTGCTGGTGCTGCTTTTGCTGGTGGCCCTGCTGGCCCCGGCCATCGCCCCCGACCCCATCGAGCAGAACATCCTCCAGCGGCTCAGCCCGCCCTCGAGCGCCCACCTCCTGGGCACCGACCAACTCGGTCGCGACGTTTGGGCGCGGGTGGCCCACGGCGCGGCCATCAGCCTCAAGGTGGGCTTCGGGGTGGTGCTGCTGTCGGTGCTCATCGGGGTGGTGATCGGACTGCTGGCGGGAAGCCTGGGCGGGGTCTGGGATAACCTGCTCATGCGCCTGACCGATATCTTCTTCGCCTTCCCCTCCCTAATCCTGGCCATGGCCATCGCGGCGGCGCTGGGGCCCAACCTGGGCAACACCATCCTGGCGGTGGCTTTAGTGAGCTGGCCGGTTTACGCGCGGCTGGTGCGGGCCAACGTGCTGGCCCTGCGCGAGCGGGAGTTCGTGGAGGCCGCCCGGGCGCTGGGCGTGCCGCAGTGGCGGCTGATGCTGCGCCACCTGCTGCCCAACACCCTCACCCCTGTCTTCGTGCAGGCCAGCTTCGACGTCGGCGGGGCCATCCTCACCGCCGCCGGGCTCTCCTTCGTGGGCTTTGGGGCCCAGCCGCCCATCCCCGAGTGGGGCGCGATGGTCTCCGAGACCCGCAGCTACATCGCCGAAGCCTTCTGGGCCCCCACTTCACCCGCCGTGGCGATCCTACTTACGGTGCTGGCTTTCAACCTCCTGGGCGACGCTTTGCGTGACGTGCTGGACCCCAGGGCGAACGCTTGAGGAAAGACGCTGATGGTCGGACGCTGGGCGGGGGTCGTACGTCCTACGTCCTACGCAAAACGCCAGACGCAAAACGCAAGACGCCTCAGCCCTCGACGCCGGCGGGGAGGGGTGACCGCGAGCCATCAGCCTTCCGCTGACTGCTGACGGCTTCCTTAGCGCGGCACTCCCGCGATGGCCCCGGCCCACATCCGCTGCACGAAGCGTTTTTCTGAGAGCCTGCCAGCCAGGTAATCGCTCACGTCCTTGGGGGCTCTGCCCGCGCTGATCATCTGGGCCAGGGGCCAGAACTGGTCGCGGCGGATGAGGGCCTTGAGGCGCAGGCCCCCGATTTTGACCAGCCGCTTGTCCTGCTGGGGGTTGGGGGGTACCTGGGGAATAGCCCCTGAGCGCACCAGCAGCACGAAGCCGGGCTCGCCCAGGGTGCCCTCGAGGTAGAGCCGGAAGTCCTCGGGGAGCTTGGGGGCCTCGAGCCAGCCCATCAGGGCGTCGAAGGCGTCGCCGTGGATCTGGCCCAGGCGCAGCAGGTTGCCCAGGCGGTTGCGGGTGACGACCACCGGGTTCTGCACCAGCCTGAACTCGTTGCCGGGGCCGTAGAGGCGGGGCGTCTGGATTTTGCCTTTTTGCCTCGAGTAGCCCTCTACCTTCCCTGCGAGGTACTGAAAGGCTTCCTGTAAGGTTACGTAGCCGTCGCTGTTGACATCGCCCTTACCGCTCATGGCCTCGAGCAAAAAGGCCGTGAACACCCCCCCGCCCACCTCCTCGTCCTCCCAGGAGGGCTGGGTTTCGCTGCTGGAGGCTAGGAGCGTGTTCTGCTCCTCGACTCTGGGCACCTCGGCCAGTTGGTACTCTCCTGGAGGGGTGAAGCTACGCGAGCCCGCCTGGGACTGGCCGCTGAAGCAGGCATCGAGGATGAGCACCAGACGCCCCTGCCCCTGGCTGTACTGCCGGACGATGGCCTGAAGGCGCTCGAGGGGTAGCCAGGTCTCCTCGTCGGTGATGCGGGAGTCGGAGGGGATGAGGCTGGCCTGCCCCTCGCGGTTGGGCAGGCCGTGCCCGGCGTAGTAGACGATGAGGGTGTCGGCGGGTCCCAATCGGCGGGCTAGGTCGCGCAACTCGGCCTCGAGGGCGTTCTTGGTGGCCTCGTCGTCGAGCAGCAGCCGCAGGCGGGTGATGTTTCCCAGGGCCTTGGCGAACTTGCGGGCGTCGCTTTCGGCGTAGTTGAGGCCAGGCAGGGGGGGAATCTCCGGGTAGCTGCGGTAGTTGTTGATCCCCACCACCAGCGCATACACCCGTCCCGGCGCAGGTCCTGCCCACGCCAGGGGCGACAGCAGCAGCAATGCCAGGCAAATCCAGGCCATATTGCGCTCCCAAGAACGGGCCAATCCGAGCTGTGCTCCGGAGTTAAGGCTCGATGAATGCAGAGTGTGGAGCGGCTAATCGAGGGAGAGCTTACATTATATACCTTGAATGTAGCCTGAGAGAGTTGCCTGGCGCTTGCTCTACAGGAGTGACCCATGGCCCGGACGTGGAAAGCAACCGCGATCACCCTGGCGTTGGCGATCGGAAGCCTGAGCTTGGCTGCCCCAGCCAAAGTGGAACTGGAGGGAAAACTGCTCCTGGAGAGAGCCGATAAGACCCAGCAAAGCTATACCCGCAGCGGTGGAAGCCCCCTGAGCCTGAGCCTCGAGCCCGGCGACCGGGCCTGCGTGACCCAGGGCAGAGCCAGGCTCATCTACGGCAACCGGGTCTTTACCCTGCAAGCCCCCAAAGCCTGCTTCGAAGTCGCCCGGCCCAGGAGCTTCTGGGACAAGCTGGTGCAGGCCTGTCAGGACGTGGGGGTGTGCCAGCGGGAGGCCGAGGCCGCTTTCGCCAAGCCTGCCCGGAGCCGGGGCGAGTCTGGTGGTGCTCCGGCCCTCTACGTGCCCGAGTTTTTCGACCTGCCCACCCTGCGCCTGCCCATAGCCGGGGAGCGCTACCCCAAGGTGCTCAAGCTGCTCGACGCCCAGGGCAAGGAGATCTACCGGGAGGAGATCGCCCGGAAGGACCTCGAGGGCGCTTACAGCCTGCCCGCCGACAAACTCCGCCTCGCCAGTCGGGTGCAGGTCAAGAGCACCGACAACACCTTCTTCTACGAGGCTCCGGTGCTGTGGGTGCAGGGCGAATGGCTCGGCCTGCCCACCCTGCGTGAGCGTGGCCTGAGCCTGTTCTTGGGTCAGTCGCTGAGCTACGCCCCGGCGGCTTACAGCTACTTCCTGGCTTCGGGAGATGTGCAGCTTGCCCAGACGCTCGAGAGGCAGATCCGGGAGTCCTTCGCAGGAACGGCGAGGTAGGGTTTTTGTGGGAGTTGCAGATAGCCGGGCGCGGGTCGTACGTCTGATGCGGGTCTTACGTCGTACGCAAGACGCAAAACGCCTTGGCCCTGGACCCTCGACCTCGAGCGCCAGACGCCACTATCCCCGTCCTCGCCTCTCAACGTTTAGCAGATAACGCCAGCAGCCCGCTCACGGCGCGCTCGAGCGCCAGCCGGGGGTCGCCGCCGGTCTTGGCCTGTTGCTCGGCTTCCAGCAGGATTTGCAGGGCCGCGGCCACTGCCTCGCCTGGGGCCTGCTTGGCGAGCGCCAGGGTCTGCTTGGCGGCGAAGGGGTGCATCCCCAGCAGGCCGGCGGCCTCGCCCTCGCCCAGCAGGGGCTTTTCTTGCAGGTAGGCCCAGGCCCGCGCCAGCTTGCTGTACTGCCAGGAGAGCGCCCCCAGCGTGCGGATGGGGTCTTCGCCGCGCTCCATCTGGTTCTGCAGCTGCTTGAAGGCCACCGCTCCCTTGCCCTCGGTGACGGCCCGCACCAGGTCGAAGCCAGAGAGGGGGGGCTCGAGCGCCACCACCGCCTGCACCTTCTCCAGCGTGAGGGGCGGGTCGAGCAGGGTGAGCTTCTTGAGTTCCTGGTCGAGGGCTTCCAGGCCGTAGGCCGGGTTCTCGTAGCTGCCTTTGCCGCCCACGAGGCTGCCCAAGAAGTTGGCGATGGCGGCGGGCAGCTTGAGCTCGTAGAGCCGGGCACGGTTGGCGACCCACTGCGCGAGTTCCTTGGGGCCAGGGGTGGGGTTGTCGCGCTTTTGTGCGTGCTCGCCGTACCACTTGCTGCGGGCGGCGGTGGGCCGGGGGTCGAGTAGCAGCACCAGCGCGTCCTGGGGGAGCTTCTCCAGCACCTCCCGCAGGGGCTTCCACTCGCCCTCGGCCACCTCCCGCAGGTCCACCAGCGCCCCGCTGGGCCCGAAGAGCCCGCCACTGGCCTCCTGCGCCACCAGGCCCGGCTCGGGCGGCAGCAGGCGGGGAGCTAGCCCCTGAAGCCGGGCTTCCTGCAGCAGGGCCTCTCGAGCCAAAAACGCGTCGCCAGTAAACACCTCGATCACAGCCCCTCCAGTCTAAACACGCCGGCCACGGAACGCCCATATCCATATCCCATTCACAGTGGGCCGCTAATCTGGAAACGATGCGCCGGAGAATCGGGATCGGGGTGCTGGTAGTGCTGGGACTGGGCCTTGGCGCCTATCTGGCCGCGCTGGGCTACGTCGTGCTCAACATGAACCGCAGCACCTTGCAACAGGCCGACGTGGCGCTGGTGTTGGGCTCGAGGGTCTACCGGGGCGGGCAACTCAACCCCTGCCTGGTGAAGCGGGTGGAGGAGGGGGTCGAGGTGGTCTGGCAGGGCTGGGCCCGCTGGCTGGTGGTCTCGGGCGGGGTGGACCCCGAAGACGGTGCCATTGAGGCCGAGGCCATGGCTTCGATGGCGGCACGGCTGGGCCTGCCCGAGGAACGCGTCGTGCTCGAGCCCAAAGCCCGCTCCACCTACCAGAACCTCCGCTTCACCCGGCAGATCATGAAAGAACGCGGCTGGAACACCGTGGTGATCGTGAGCGAGCCCTTTCACCTCCCCAGGGCCGCCCTGATGGCCCGGCAGTTGGGGCTCGAGTTCGCCCTCGCCCCTTCCCCCCACTGCCCACAGAACCTACCCGCCTTCCTCCGCGAGCCCCTGGTGCTGCTGTACTACGCCTTACGGGGTTGGAAGGAGTAGTCACATCCGTAGGTAGCGCTGTGTAAGATAGATTTCTTGTTGACATAATAGTTACAGTCATGTAGCCTCGACCCGGAGGCTGTTCTAAGATATGGGCCAATATCCTGTAGGTCGCTGGTTATACCTTGTCCAGCTTTGTCAACATAACTGATGCCCGGGCAGCTTACGGTGGGGCTTGGGGTTTGTACAGTAAGTAAGAGGCTTGCCATGAAACTTGATGTTTGGTCATTTTCCGGTTTGCTGGTGCTGCTGGCAGGGTGTCAACCCTGGGTCGGTAGCTCGTTCCAACTGATCTATGCTCCCAGCGGTGTGTGCTCGGCGCTGGAGTTTACTGATTACAGTGGGCTGGTTTCAAGTATCACAAACCCCAGTGGCGACGAACTGAGGGTCAGCAAGGGACAGCCCGTGCAGCTTCAGGCCAAAAGCAGTACGACCTACAACGTCGGGTATGGGCCTGTGATCGCCACTGCAACCGTCGAGTTGGACCTGGAGTTCCGTTGCCTGCCAGATAAGCCTCCTGTAAGGGGTAGGTACAGGGTGAATGCGGATAAGCCCTCAGAGCGCTTGAAGGTCTCCGAAAATGCCGCAACGCCTAGTGGGTTGGAAATCGTGTTTGAAACTTACGATCCGTGAATGTGACGTGATGGAGCGGACTGGAAACCATCCGGCCCGCTCTGCCTTGACTGTGCCGCGCGTTTACCTGCTGCCCAGCCCCGCCCAAGCCTTCCCGCTCCACCGTGCCACGAATACCTTGCGTTGCCCGTCCTTGCCCTCGTGCCACGCCACGAGGGGCCGGTCGTCGGGGCCCATCGCCAGCGAGAAGGCCGCGGCCTCGTTGGTGCTCACCGCCGGGCCCAGGCGCACCCACTGTTTGCCGTCCCAGCGCGCCACGCGCAGCTCGAGCCGCCCCGCGTTCTCGAGCCAGCCCACCACCGGGTTGCCCCTGGCGTCAAGCACCACCTTGGGCTGGGAGCCGCCGCCGCTGAGGGCGTTGACACTCTGGCCGAACTGCACCCAGCGCTTGCCCTCCCAGCGCTTGACGTAGACGTTGTAGCCCTTGCCGCCCCCGGCTTCGTGGTAGGCCACCACCGGGCGGTCCTGACGGTCGATGGCCACCGAGACCCCGGCGGCGTAGTTGTAGGGGTCGGCGTTGAGCGACTGGCCGAAGGGGATCCAGTTCTTGCCGCCCCAGGTGCCCGCGTACACGTTGAACCCCAGCGGTCCCTCGCCCTCCTTGTAAAGCTGGATGCTCCAGGCCAGGACGGCTTGGCCCTTGGAGTTCACCGCGATGTCCCTCGAGCGCGACGAGCCGCTGATGTCGGTGCTGAGGGAGCCGTTGTCCACCGTCTGCCACTCGAGGCCGGTCCAGCGCTCGACGTAGACGCTGTCGCCGTTGAAGTCGGGGGTCATCTCGCTCCACTGCAGGTAGGGGTTGCCCTGCGGGTCGAGGGCCATGCGGGGGATGTCGGAGGTGGTGAGGGGGCTGTTGCTGGGGGAGTTGCCCAGCATTTGCCAGGCCTGGCCGTCCCAGCGGGCGGCGTAGAGCTTGCCGTTGCCCGCGAGTTTGCCCTGGAACACCGGGTTCTTCTCGGTCCAGGCGGCCACCGGCTGGCCGTCGGGGCTCACGCGCACCAGGGCATACGAGGCATTCCAGGTGCCCTCCCGGTTGAGCGCCCCTCCCAGCCGCTTCCAGCCGCTGCCCTCCCAGCGGCGCACGTAGGCTTTGTAGACCCCGTCGGTTTTCTCCACCCAGGCCACCACCGCTCGGCCCTGCCGGTCGATGTCCAGCGAGGGCTGTATCGCGTCTTGAGCGGGGTCGAAGTTGACCGGCGTGGGCTTGGAGAGGGCGAGGGAAGTCAGCAGGCTACAGGCCAGGAGGAAGATGGGTATGCGCATGGTTCTTGCTTCTCCTTTCAGCAAAGCTGGCGACCGGGTTGTTTGCAGAAGCTGCGCTGCACTTGGCCGCTGCGGGCGAACTCGAGCAGTTGGGGGTAGCTGAAGAGCATCTCGGTAGTCAGGGCAGCGCGGTGGCATTCCAGGCAATCTCCCGGCAACTCCACGCCGGGCTCGGGGGCTCCGGTCCTGGGCTCGAGGGCCTCGAAGCGCCACGACGAGCTACCCTCTCCCTCCAGGCGGGTCATGACGTGGACGTAGGGCTCGTCGGAGGCCCGCACGAAGAAACCGCCCTCCCGCACGAACCCACCCCTGCTGGTTGGCTTAGCCTGGTGCAGGTCCACCAGCACCACCGTGCCCGGCGGTAGGGGCTTTCGCTGGCGCACGGCCTGCAGCGCCTCGGGCGAGATGTAGATGTCGCGGATAAACCCGTCGATCCGGTCCACGGTGGCGTAGTGCACCAGCCGGTTTTTATAGTCGGCGAGCGCCGATTCCTGGGCCAAGCCCACCCAAAGCCCGAAGATCAGAAACACGAGCCCCAGTGCCTGTCTCAACATCAACCCCCGCATTTCACAACAGCAGCGCAACGTTTCTGCCGCCTTTGCGCGAACCGAGCGAGTAACACTCGAGGCTTTGTGTGCTGTTTTTGAGTAACGATACTCCTGGATTTCGCGCCTAATGATAACACATCAGGCTCGAGCTTCCAGGGCTTCGGCCAGCCGGGCAATGCCTTCCCTCAGCCCTTCCGCGCCCACGGCGGCGTAGCTCAGGCGCAGGAAAGGCCCGGAGGGCTCGCCGGGGAAGAAGATGCGGCCCGGAAAGACCTGCACTCCCGCCAGCATGGCCCGTCTCGAGACCTCCACGTCATCCCACCCCTCGGGCAGCCGTAGCCAGAGGAACACGCTTCCGGTGGGCAGGCTCCAGGGCCGTAGTTGGGGTAGGAACTCCCGCAGGTGCTCCAGGGCGCTATCCCTGCGCCGTCGCAGCTCGTTTTGCAGGCGCTGAAGGTGTGTGCGGCGCGAGGGGGAGGTCAGCACGTCCACCGCGACTTCCTGGAGCAGGGCCGAGACGAAGTGATCGTCCAGCACCCGCAGCGAGCGGATGCGCGAGGCGGCGGGGCCTCTGGCTACGATGGCAGCCACGCGCAGGCCGGGCGCGGTGGTCTTGGAGAAGGGGCGGATGTAGACGACTCGGCTGGGCTCGAGGGTCGTCAGGGGCGCAGGCGGGTCACCCTCGAAGCTCAGCCCGCGGGCGTAGTCGTTTTCCACCACGAAGGCCCCGGCGGCTTCGGCCACCCTCAGCACGGCCCTGCGGCGCTCGGGGGAGAGCACTGCACCGCTGGGGTTGGAGTGCAGCGGCTGGCAATAAAACACCCTGGCCCCGCTCTGGGCAAAGGCCTCCTGCAGCAGCTCGGGCCGCACCCCATGGGCGTCCATGGGGACTGGTATAGGGCTGAGCCCCAGGCTGCGGGCCACGCCGATGGCCCCCGGATAGGTGGGCGACTCCATCAGGATGGGGCTTCCCGGTGCCGCCAGCGCCCTGAACACCGTCGATAGCGCGGCCTGGGCTCCCGGCGTGATCTGCACGTCGCGTGAGGTGGTGCCTGCACCGAGTTCCCCCGCCACCACGCTGCGCAGGCTCTCCAGGCCCTCGGCGGGGGCCCAGTCCCAGACCTCGAGCCGCCGCGCCACCCGGCGGGTAGCGGCCTGAATTTCCTTCAGCGCCGTGAGGGAGCGGTCGGGGTAAGCCTCGCCCAGCGGGATCATCCCAGCTTTGGCCGGAACCATCAGCTCCCGGATTCCCGCCGTGGGGTCGAGCCGCTGCCCCAGCGCGATTTCCTGCCAGCCGTAGTCCTCCTGTGCGGCCTTGCGCTCGGCCACGTAAGTCCCGCTGCCGGGCCGCACCACCACTAGCCCCTGCTGGGTGAGCTGGCTGAGCGCTTTGTTCACCGTCACCGGACTCACCCCGTACTGTGCCACCAGTTCCCGCACAGTGGGCAGGCGGGAGCCGGGCTCGAGCCCCCGCAACGTCTCCTTGAGTTGCTGGGCCAGGGTCTGGTGGGCGGGGGAGCGAGAGGCCATCTCGGACTGAAGCTACCACAAAGGTCGAAGGGGTAGCACGGTGGCTACCCCTTCGATGGCGCTCGAGCCTCAATCTGCGGCCTGCTGTGAAGGCTCGGCCTTGGACTCGGGCCGCGCCAGGATGAAGAACCACAGCAGGCCCAGCCCTCCGGCGACCAGGTTGATGTACCAGGAGGGGGTGAAGCAGGCTATGCCCAGAATGCCCAACACCCAGCTTTCCCAGCGCTGCAGAGTGCGGCGGGTATAGCCCACGGTGGATGCCGCGAGGAAGATGATCCCTACCCCCACGGCCAGGAAGCGCTCGAGGATGATCCCCCATTTCTGCACTAGGGTTAGCCCCAGCGTGGCATCTTGCAAGACGGGTAAGATCAGCAACCCTGTCCCGGCGAAGGCGAAGAGGAAGAAGAAGCCCACCAGGTACTTCGACAGCGCCACCCGCGCGGCGTAGATCCCCGTCACCAGCGGGTTGGTCTTGAACACCGAGGCCGCGGCGTACGCGGAGAGCGCCACCGGCGGCGTCACGTCGGCGAGCACCGCGTAGTAGAAGAGGAACATGTGGGTCGCCAGCAGCGCGGCCCCGGCGGGAATTCCGTTGGCCTCAGCGATTTTGACGATGGCCGGGGCGGTGAGTGAGGAGGTGAGCACGTAGGTGGCGGTGGGCGGGATGCCCATGCCCAGGATCAGGCTGAAGATGGCAGTCACCGCCGTAGCCAGCAGCAGGCTCTCGCCTGAGACCTGCCCCAGGAAGATCGAGAACTTCGAGGGCAGACCGGTGATCACCATCATCCCGAAGATGAGGTTGGCCGCCACGATGGCCGTGCCGATGGGGATGAGCTGGCGGAAGCCATCGGCCAGCCCGTCCAGGATGGGCATGAGGCCCCTGGGGCGCAGGGTGGGGTCGAGGTAGGTGATGAGCACGAAGCCCAGCATCGCCAGGCTCACCGCCGTACTGACCTCGAAGCCGCGGTAGAGCATGGCGATGATGAGCAGGATGGGCAAAAAGATGGTGCTGTAGCGCAGGATGTAGCGGCGGCGGCTCATCTCGAGCTCCGCCCCCACCGGCGGCAGCTTGGCCTTGCGGGCGTAGAACTCGTTGAAGGCCAGTACCGAAAGCAGGTAGAGGAGGCACGGCCCAATGGCCATGATCACCACCGTGAGGTAGGGGATTTGCAGGATCTCCACCATCACGAAGGCGATGCTGCCCAGCACCGGAGGGGTGATGAGGGCGATGGTGCCCGCCGTGGCCACCAACCCCGCCCCGATCATGCGGTCATACCCGGCACGCTCGTACAGCGGCTTGGTCAATGTGGCTACGAACTGGGTATCGGCAGCCCCTGAGCCGCTGAACATGCCCATGAAGACCGAGGCTATCCCGGTCGCCCGTCCGGGGGTCATGGGAGTGCGCCCCACCATGGCCAGAGCCAGGTTGGCCACAATGCGGCCCAGGCCCAGCGCCCCGATGAGGCCCGAGAGGATAGTGAAGTAGACCAGGTACTTGGCCGAGACCCCGGTGATCAGGCCGTAGATGCCCGCTTCGGTCTCGTTGTAGGTCTTGCCCAGGATCAGGTCGATGCCGTTTTTGGCTCCCCGGAAAGTGCCAGGCACGTACTGTCCGTAGAGGTTGTAGGCCAGGAAGATCAGCACCAGCGAGGGCATCACCGGGCCCAGCAGGCGGTAGACCAGCCCCAGCACCAGGACGATAATGCTGAAGGACATGGCCATGTCCCAGCCTGCCGGGATCACCGCGCGGTAGACCAGCTCCTCGTAAAAGCGCATCTGGTAGACCAGCGGGGCGATGCTCAGCAGGGCCGCCAGGATGTCGCTGACGCGCCCCAGGTTGGGTAGCAGGGCCGGAAGCACCGCCAGGGCCCAAGCCAGCGTGCCCACCAGCTTCCCAGCCAGGGGAATATTCACCCCCGTGACGTTGGGAACCCAGAAGGTATAGAGAAACACCAGGCTCAGCAGGGCGAAGACCCAGCTCCCCAGGGTGCGCTTGTGGGGGGTCTGGCGGGCGGTGATGAGATAGCCGGCGAACATCAGGAAGAACACGTGTACGGCCCGCTCGAGCTGCACGATGTCCAGGATGGGGATGTCCGCTTTCGAGAGCGGGGTAAAGGGGTGGATGACCAGGTAGATGCTGTAGAGGGCAGCCGCCAGCAGCACTCCCCAGAGCACCCACCCCAAGGGGGTTCTCTTGCTTGAACTATCCTGAGCTAGCTCCATAGTGCCTCACTTACTCTGGCTTTTAGGGCAAAGCTCCCTGGCCGCTTGGGCAGAGGCAGGGAGCTTGGGCAAAGCTTAGGGGTTGAGCGCTTACTTGATGGCCCCGGCTTCCCGCAGGTACTTAAGGGCTCCGGGGTGGAAGGGGATGAGGGTCTTGGCCGCGTAGAGGTCGGCGGTGTTCTTGAGGGTGGTGTCCCGGGCTGCCGCCGTGGCCGTGACCAGGGTGTTGAGGTTGCTGAACACCGTCTTCACGATAGCTGCGGCCAGGTCGTCGGGCATGGAGGCCGGGCACAGGAAGACGTTGCCGGTGTACAGCGCGGGGACGTTGGCAGCGGTGCCGTAGACGCTGGCGGGCACCGTGCCGGTGCTGACGATGCCGGGGAAGCGCTTGAGCAAAAGCTGAGCGGTGGTGCTGTCCTTGGTCACGGGGATCAGGCGAATCCTCTTGCCGGTGCGGGCCAGGGACTGCCCGACTTCCACCACGCTGGCCGTGGGCACGCCTCCGACCCAGAAGTACGCGTCAATGGTGCCCTCCGAGAGGGCCTTGGCGCTTTCGGCAGCGGGCAGGCGCTCGCGTTTGGCGAAGCTCTCCGGCTTGACGCCAGCGCCCTGGAGCACCAGCAGCGCCAGGTTCTCGGTCGAGGAGCCCGGCTGGCCGGTGGAGACCCGCTTGCCCCTGAGGTCTTGCAGCACCTTGATCCCCGACTGCTCGGTGGTGACGATGTGGATCAGGCTGGGGTACATGTAGAACATGATGCGCTGCATGTCGGCCTTCTTCTGCGTGAAGCGGGGCTCCTGGCCGGTGTAGGTCACCAGAGCCGAGTCGGTGGTGGCCAGGGCGCAGTAGTAGGTGTTGGAAGCCGGATCGGTGCGGTCGCGCAACAGCAGCAGGTTGTCGTACGAACCGCCGGTCTGCTGGGCGGTGGCGTCGGCTACGCCGGATTCGGTCAGCAACTTGGCGATGGCCTGCCCGTAGAAGAAGAACACGCCTCCCGTGCTGCCTGTGGGGATCACCACGCGGGGTTTTTGCGCCAACACAGTGCCCGCCAGCACCACTGCAGCCAGTACGATCCATACTCGTTTCACAAGCTCACCTCCAAGATATTTGCTCGCCATTGTACCGGGCTCGAGCCCGACACCCCAGGCGGGGGTTGCATGGATTTACAAAGTAACGAGTGGATTATAAGCACATTGCATGTAAAATGTAAACACAAGCTCTACGGAACCGCCCTGAGTGCAGGTGTAGCGAAGCGATCGTTATGAATATTCCTATGCTACCCCCTACTGAGCGCGTGGTCGATGCCGTGCGCGAGACCTTGCGCGAGGCCATCCTCGAGGGCCGCCTGGCGCCTGGGCAAAAGCTCAGCGTGCCCGAACTGGCCCGCCAGATGGGCGTTTCGCGCAGCCCGGTGCGCGAGGCCATCCTGCAACTCGTCGCAGAGGGCCTGGCGGTCGAGCGCACCCGCCGAGGAGTGGTCGTGGCCAAGCTCAGCGTGCGCGACCTCAGCGAGATTTACGAGATCCGCGAAGTGCTCGAGACCCTCGCCGTGCGGCTGGCGGCCTGGCGTGTACGCCCCGAGCAGTTGCGAGCGATGTGGGCAGTGCTGGAGCAGCAACGCCAGGCTATTGAAACCCACAATCCCCAGCTCTACAGCCAGACCAACCACCAGCTTCACACCCTCATCAGCCAGAGCAGCGGCAACCCCCGGCTGCACCGCATCCTGGCCCTGCTTTTTGGCGAGATGCAGTTAGCTTTCCGCACCCTCTCCAACAATCCAGCTCATACCATGCGCGGCCACCAGGAGCACCGCCAGATCGTCGAGGCCCTCGAGGCCCGCAACCCCAGCGCCGCTGAGGCCGCCATGCGCGTGCACCTCAACAATACACGGCTCGAGATCGACCGCCTCAGCCGGGCGCAGCGCTGAGGTAGGTGCCCTGTCTCAGCCACACGGGCGGGGTGTGGCTTAGCATTGGGTCGTGCTTGCTCTGGCTCTGCTGCGTGACCCTCGATACCGCAACTACTGGATCGCTCTGTTCATCTCCCAGCTCGGAACCTGGATGCAGGCTGCCGCTCAGGGTTGGCTGGTGCTCGAGCTCACCGGCAGCGCCGAACGCCTGGGGTTGGTGATGGTCTGCCAGTTTCTGCCCTCCCTGCTGCTTTCCCTGCCTGCGGGCGTCTTGGCTGACCGCTATCCCCGCCGTAACCTTCTCCTGCTCACTCAGGGTGGAATGGCCGTTCTGGCGGGGTTGATGGCCCTGCTGATCCTCACCGATCTGATCCGCTACGAATACGTGCTGGTGTTTGCCTTTGCGTACGGTGCCTTCAACGCCATTGACCTGCCCGTGCGGCAATCCTTCACGGTGGAACTGGCCGGGCGGGAACGCTATCCGGGGGCCATCGCCCTCAACTCCTTTGGCTTCAACGTCAGTCGGGTGAGCGGCCCAGCGGCGGCGGGTTTGCTCATCGCCAGCTTTGGCTTGGGCTGGGCCTACCTGCTCAACGCCCTTTCCTTCGTGATCATGTTGGTGTTGCTGCTGCGGACCGCAAGCCGTACTACCGAGCCGGTTCACGGCAGCGCCCTACAGCAGGCCCTCGAGGGCCTGCGTTACGTGTGGCATGAGCCGCTGGTGCGACAGGTGGTGCTGACGGTGGGGCTGGCGAGCCTGTTTGGCATGAACTTTCAGACCCTGGTTCCAGCCTACTCGAGGCTGGTGCTGGGCCTCGATGCCCAGGGTTATGGGTTTTTGATGTCGGCGGTAGGGGTTGGAGCCATCGCGGCGGCGCTGCTTCAGGCCCTCACCTCTCGCGCCCGCCCCATCCGCACCCTGGTGGGCTCGGCCATCCTGGCGCTCTCGCTGGCCCTGCTGTTCCTGCCTCTGCCGCCGTGGGGGGTGGCCGTGGCGCTGGCGATTTGCGGCTTCGGCATGATCACCACCCTGGTCAACGCCAATACCACCGTGCAACTGCTGGTGCCCGACCGCCTGCGGGGCCGGGTGATGTCGGTCTACTCGATGGTGCTGCTGGGCGTGGCCCCCCTGGGCGGCTACCTCACCGGCTCGCTCATGGACACCCTGGGCGGACGCACCGCCAGCCTGGTGCTCGCCGGGCTCTTGGTGCTCTCGGCTTTGTGGCTCTCCCGCCACCCCTGGCCACGCATGGTGGAAGATCAGCCACGCTCGGTCAGCAGCTAGAGCAGCCGTGCCCGCCCCTACGGAAGTCGCCGATGGCCAAAGTGTGCCAAATGCAAAACGCTAGGCGGGCGTTTGGCGTATTGCGTACGACGCAGGACGCCTGGCAACAATATTGCGATAGACTTGCACAGGCTTATGAAGCGCGTCGTCCTTGCTTTCGGAACCCGGCCCGAGGCCACCAAGATGGCCCCGGTGTACCACGCTCTGCGGGAAATACCCGGCCTCGAGCCCGTGGTGCTGCTCACCGGGCAGCACCGCGAGCAACTGCTCCAGGCCATCTCGCTGTTCAATGTGCCAGCCGAGCGCAACCTCGACGTGATGACCGAGCGCCAGACCCTGCCGGAGCTGGCCGCGCGCATCCTGCCCCAGGCGGCCCGCTCGCTACGTGAGCTGGAGGCCGACTACGTGCTGGTACACGGCGACACTCTCACCACCTTCGTCGTGGCCTGGGCGGCTTTCCTCGAGCGGATTCCCGTGGGCCACGTAGAAGCCGGGCTGCGCAGCTTCAACATGGCCGAGCCCTTCCCCGAGGAGGCCAACCGCCGCCTCACCGACGCCCTCACCGACCTCGACTTAGCTCCCACCCCCCTGGCCAAGCAAAACCTGCTGGCCGAGCACAAGAACCCCGAGCAGGTGCTGGTCACCGGTCAGACCGGCATCGACGCGGTGCTCTATGCTGCCAGGGTGGGAAAGCTTCCTGATGGAGTGCCAGAAGGTAGGCTGGTGACCGTGACCTTGCACCGCCGAGAGAACTGGGAGGTGCTGGGCGACCTGGCCCACTCCCTCGCTCGAGCCGCCCACGACCACCCCGACTTCACCTTCGTCTTCCCGGTGCACCTCAACCCGGTAGTGCGCGAGGCGGTGTGGCCGGTGCTGGGACGCGTGCCCAACTTCTGGCTCACCGACCCGCTGGAGTACGGCCCCATGTCGGCGCTGCTGGGCAAGAGTGAGCTGATCGTGACCGACTCGGGCGGCTTGCAGGAGGAGGGAGCGGCTTTGGGGGTGCCGGTGGTGGTGCTGCGCAACGTCACCGAGCGCCCCGAAGGGGTAGAGGCGGGCATCCTGCGGCTGGCGGGCACCGATCCCGAGAAGGTCTACCAGATCGTCACAGGGTTGCTTGGCGACGAAACTGAGCGTAAAAAAATGGCCTCGGCCAGGAACCCCTACGGCGACGGGCAGGCGGCCAAACGCTGTGCGCAGGGCGTGGCCTGGCGCTTGGGGCTGGGCGAGCGTCCGGCTGACTGGCAGCCCTAGCCCTTGCGGCATACGAACCCTGCCTCGAGGGTTGGAGGTGAGGGGTGGGGCTTTTATGCCGAAGGAAGCTGGCTCTCGAGTAGCCTTTCCTCGCGCCACACCGCCCGCAGTTTGCGCCAGACGGTAAAGGCCAGCAAAGCCGTGGTTCCCAGCGCCGAGGTGACGACTACCACCGGGGAGACGCTGGGCTGAACCAGCATCGCGACGATATTGAAAGCCAGCGTCAGCGCCCACAGCACCAGCGTCGTGCGCCGCTGCGACAGGCCCCTGGCCAGCAGGACGTGGTGGATGTGATCCTTGCCCGGCGTGGACATGGGGTTTTGCCGACGGATCAGGCGGCGAATGATCACTCGAGCGGTGTCGAAGATGGGCAGCAGCAGGAAAAGCGCGGTGGGAATCAGGGAGAACACCGTGGTCACCTTCAGGCTGCCCAGCAGCGCGGTAGCAGCCAGCACGTACCCAAAGAAGTAAGCTCCGGCGTCGCCCATGATGATCTTGGAAGGATGGAAGTTGTGCCGCAGGAAGCCCAGGGCTGCTCCGCTCATGGCGGCGAGTACCAACGTCGCGGCAGCCCAACGGGGGTCCTGCGCCGAGACGGCCAGCAGGCTCATCGCGGTGATGTAGCTGATCCCCCCCGCCAGCCCGTCCACCCCGTCCATGAGGTTGATGGCGTTGGTGATGCCCATGACCCACAAGACGGTGAGGAAGGTGCCCAGCAAAGGGTCGAGCGCGGTGCCAAAGGCCGTGTCGAAGCGGATGCCT
Organism: Calidithermus roseus; assembly: GCF_003574095.1. Lineage (GTDB taxonomy): Bacteria > Deinococcota > Deinococci > Deinococcales > Thermaceae > Calidithermus > Calidithermus roseus. Next base: position 10,064 of record NZ_QWLA01000012.1, on the reverse strand, counting down.
ACCGCCACCAGCAGCAGAGCCGCCAGAAACTGTACCACCAGGCGAAAGACCGGCGGCAGGCTGAACTGGTCGTCGATGAAGCCCACCAGCACCAGTATCGATCCGCCCAGCAAAATGGCGAGCACCTGGATCTGCACCTGCTGGATCAGGATGGGATTGAGCGCGGTGGCCACGATCATCGCCGCGACTACCCCGGCATAGATCGCCAGCCCTCCGGCATTGGGCAGGGGTTCTTTGTTGAGGCGGCGGGCGTTGGGCTGATCGGCCCAGCCCACCTTGAGGGCAAAGCGCCGCACGCTGGGGATGAAGCGCCAGGTGATGACCCAGGCCACCAGGAAGGTGAACACCACCGTCAGCCAGCCCGTGCCGGTGGGTTGGGCAATCCCTATGGATTTGAGAAAATCGATCATGGCTTGACCAATAGCTTATAGCCGATAGTCGATAGCCGATAGCCTTTAGCCATCAGTTATCCGCCATTGGCTATAAGCCTCACTTCGTGCCGTAAATCCGGTCTCCCGCGTCGCCCAGGCCCGGCACGATGTAGCCGTGGTCGTTGAGGTGGTCGTCCACGGCGGCGACCACGATATCCACGTCCGGATGGGCCTTCTCGACCCTTGCTACTCCTTCGGGAGCGGCGATGATGCTCATGAGCTTGATGTGGGTTGCCCCACGCTTTTTGAGCACGTCGATGGCGTGAACGGCGCTGCCTGCGGTCGCCAGCATGGGGTCGGTGAGGAAGACCCGGCGGCCCCCGATGTCCTCGGGCAGCTTGGCGTAGTATTCGACCGGATTGAGCGTCTGGGGGTCGCGGTAGAGCCCGATGTGCCCGACCCTCGCTGCCGGAACCAGCTTGAGGATGCCATCTACCATGATCAGCCCGGCACGCAGGATGGCTACTAGGGCCAGCTTCTTGCCCGAGAGCATGTGGGCGGTCATGGTGGCGAGGGGTGTTTCGATGGTGACGGGGTCGAGCTCGAGGTCCCTCATCGCCTCGTAGGCCATGAGCATCGAAACTTCCTCCATCAACTCGCGGAAGTCCTTGCTTCCGGTGTTCTTGTCGCGCAGGATGGCCAGTTTGTGCTGAACCAGCGGGTGATCTACGACGGTCAGCTTCATCTGGGAAATCGTAACACTGTTGCTGCTCGAGTCGATAGTCGATGGCTGCAGTCGCACGTCCTGCATCGTGCGCCAAACGCAAGGCGCCAGCCCCCTTAGAGCTCAGGAAATTCCCAGTAAAAGCGCAGAGCCTTGGGCATTTTCTCGGCCACCGCTGCCTCGAAGCCCTCCGGCTCGTTGGTGCGAAACCAGTGCATGTCGTGCAGGTAGGTCAGGGGAACCCAAAAGCGCAGGCGCGGCCAGAGTGTGGCGGCATCGGGGTAGCCCCGGACGATGAATCGCAGGGCCGAAAGGGCCTGCTCCTCGCCCAGCAGGTCGAGGGTTCCGGTGGTGAGGATGGCCAGGTCGCGGGCGGGGTCGTCGGGGCAGGCCCGCACCCAGTCCACCAGGAAGGCCGCCGGAACGTTGGAAGGTGCCCCAGGATCGCGCAGCAGGACGTTGCCCGCGTGAGGATCGCGATGGCAGAAGGCCTGTGGGGTGCCCGCTACCTCCTCGAGGTGCCCTTCTAGCCGCTCCACCAGCGCCTGTGCCTCGCTGAGGTCGTGCAGGGTGCCTCCAAACTGTTCCAGCCGGGCCTCCAGCCGCTGCCGGCTGACTACGCCCATTTCGGGGATCTGATGCAACTGGCAAAAGAACTCCTGCAGGCTCTTCAGCGCTTCCGGTGTGAAGTTTTGGGGCTCGAAGTTGTGGCCGGGAAAGCGCCGGGTGACCAGGATGCCGTGTCCGTCGAGTTCGAAGGCCTCGACCACCCAGGCCCCCAGGCCGGCCTTGCTCATGTTGGCGGCCTCGAGGTGAGCCGCATAAGCCCCGGCGGGCTGGTGGGGCCAGGCGGGCTTGGGGCCGTAGATCTTGCACACCAGGCCGTCGGTGCCGAAGGTACGGGCCTCACTTCCCTGGGTCAGAGGCTTCAGGGCATGGCCAAAGTGTTGCTCGAGCCGACGCAGCAGATCGGTCACAACGGCATTCACCATACCAGGATGTCTCGCTGGTCGATAGTAGCTGATAGCTAAACGCCAAAAGCCGCAGCCCATCAGCGTTTAGCGCTTTGCTTTTTGCCTTGAGCCTGGTTAGCCATCGGCCACAACCATCGACATTGATCCGGAGCATACTCGCCTGGCGGGTGTAGCGGTATCCTGAGGGGTATATGCTGGAGAAGCTCAATCAACTCGAAGACGAGTATCGGCAACTCGAGGCCAGCCTGGCCGACCCGGCTGTGCTCTCGGACCAGGCCCGATACCAGCGCCTTTCACGACGATATGCCGAGATGGGCTCGCTCATCGAACTCATCCGCCGCTACAAGAAGGCCCTGGAGGACCTGGAGGGGGCCAGGAGCCTGGTGTTCGACCCCGAGATGGGGGAGGTGGCCAGGGCCGAGGTGGCCGAACTCGAGGAGCGCATCCCTCAGATGGAGAAGGAACTCGAGGTGATGCTCCTACCCAAAGACCCCGCCGACGAAAAGAACGCCATCGTCGAGATTCGCGCCGGTACGGGTGGGGAAGAAGCCGCCCTCTTCGCCCGTGACCTCTACGAGATGCTCACGCGCTACGCCCAGCGCCTGGGCTTCCAGACCGAAACCCTCGACTCCCAGCTCACCGACCTGGGGGGGCTTTCCAAGATATCCTTCGAGGTGCGGGGGCCTGGAGCCTACGGGGTCTTCAAGTACGAGTCGGGGGTCCACCGGGTCCAGCGGGTTCCGGCCACCGAGACCCAGGGCCGCATCCACACTTCCACCGCCACCGTGGCGGTGCTGGCCGAAGCCGAGGAGGTGGACGTGAAGATCGACCCCGCCGACCTCGAGATCACCGTCTCCCGTGCCAGTGGACCCGGCGGGCAGGGCGTAAACACTACCGACAGCGCGGTGCAGGTGCTGCACAAGCCCACCGGGATCATCGTCAGTTGCATGGAGTCGCGCAGCCAGATCAAGAACCGGGAAAAGGCCCTGACCATCCTGCGCTCGAGGCTCCTGGAGATCAAACGCGCGGAGGAGGCGGCCCGCTTGCGGGAGAACCGCTTAGCCCAGATCGGCACCGGCGAGCGCAGCGAGAAGATCCGCACCTACAACTTCCCCCAGTCCCGTGTGACCGATCACCGCCTGGAGGGAGAGGACAAGAACCACGACCTCTACACCGTCATCGGCGGCGACCTGAGCGAGTTGCACGCGGCCTTGCGCAGGGCCGACCAGGAACGTCAGCTCGAGGCTTTGACCGAGCGGGTTTAGAAAGGGGCGAAGCGATGACGGTGAACACTGGGTTCACCCCGTGGCCCCTTTTGCGAGGGATGCCATGAGCGCCGGGTTGCGGCGTGAGTTGCTGGTGGCGGCGGCAATTCTGCTGGATAAGCAGGGAAGGGTGCTGCTGGTCGCCAACGACTGGAATCGCCGGGGCCACGTGCGCTACACCCTGCCGGGGGGCGCGGTGGAGGCGGGGGAGAGCCTCCTGGAGGCCGTAGCCCGCGAGGTGCGCGAGGAAACCGGGTTGCGCGTGCGCAGCATCGAGCACCTGGCCTATGCCGTGCAGATCGAGGATGCCCGCAAGGCCGAGCGCACCATCGCCATGGCTTTCAGGGCCAGCTACGACGGCCTGCTCAACCCCCGCGATCCCGACGGGCATATCGTCGAGGCCCGCTTCTTCAGCCCGGAGGAGGTGGCGCAGAAGCTCGAGGAACACCGCCCCCTGCGCGAGCCGCTGCTGGACTACCTACGCGGGGAGCGGGGCCGTTTTTACGTGTATCCGAGTTGGGGTGGGGAAGGGTGGAAAGTTTGAGCGGAGGTCGGTGGCTCGTTGGGTCGTACATTGCACGCCGAGCGCTAAACGCAAGACACCAGCCCCCTTAGTTGCCAAACCACTCGCTGACTTTCTGCCGGGCCTGCTCCTTGACGGCGGGGTTGATGTAGGTTGCGACGGTACCCACGGCGATCATGAGGACCGTTAAGTCATCGGTGTAGCCTACCCCCGCCAAAATGTCCGATATGGCATCCACCGGAAGGATGAAGTAAGCCAGGGCGCCCAGGATGGTGCGCTTGGCCCAGGCGGGGGTTTCCGGGCGCTGGTAGGCGTAATGCAGCCACAGCGCCTTCTCCACTACCTCGCGGCCTGCTTTGCGGGCGAAGCGCTGGACTTTGCCCCAGAACGAAGGCTCGTTCAGGCGCTCGGTGGTCTCGAGTTCGGGGGGAGAGAAAAGCTGGATTTCTTCAGTCATGTCTGGATCCTCCACATGCAGCCATGGGGTGCTTGAACCATCCTAGCAACTCGAGGGGGGCGGTTGCCTTTATTCAAGCCCTGTGTATACTTTTGGCGTAGTCCAAACCACGCCTCTCCCATCGCCTGCATGCCCATGGCGATGTGGAGTAGGGGGTTTCACGTGGTGAAAGGAGTGTGAGGTATGAGACGTCAGTGGCTAATGGCCTTGGCCCTTAGTGCCCTCGCGAGCGCCGGTCTGGCTCAGAAGACCCTGGTGTTCGGGCACGAGGGAGAGCCGGTCAACCTCGAGTCTGGCAACATTACCGACGGGGTTTCCATCTACGCCCAGCGCCAGATTTACGACACCCTCGTAGACTTCAAACCCGGTTCCAGCGACCCCGTACCGGCGCTGGCAACGAGCTGGTTCGCCTCGCCCGACGGCAAGAGCTGGACCTTCCGCCTGCGCCAGGGCGTCAAGTTCCACGACGGCACCGACTTCGACGCCAACGCCGTGCTCTTCAACGTCAACCGCTGGTGGGATCCCAAAGACCCCACCCGCATCCAGGGGGGAGCCAACTACGAGATCTGGGGTGAGCTGTTTGGTGGCTACAAGGGCACCAGCGGGAGTTTCCTCAAGAACGTGCGGGTAGTGGACAAGTACACCATCCGCTTCGACTTCGGTGCTCCCATCCCCTACTTCCCCGTAGCCATCGGTTCGGGTTACTTCGGCATCGCCTCACCCGCGGCCATCAAGGCTCAGGGCGCCAAATACGGTACCCCGGCGGGTGGCGCGGTGGGTACGGGCCCCTTCCGCTTCAAGGAATGGCGGGTGGGGGATCGCCTTATCCTCGAGAAGAACCCCAATTTCTGGAAGCAGGGCCTTCCCAAAGCCGACGCCCTGGTGATGCGCTTCATCAAGGACCCCGCTGCCCGTCTGGCCGAGCTCAAGGCCGGTTCCATCGATCTGACCATCCAGATTCCCCCGGCCAACCTGGGCGCTATCGAGGCCGACCGCAACCTCGACCCGGTACTGCGCCCCTCCTTCAACGTGGGTTACCTGGCCCTCAACCCTGCCTACAAGCCTCTCTCCGACGTGCGGGTGCGCCAGGCCATTGCCATGGCCATCAACAAGAAGGCCATCGTGCAGGCTTTCTGGAGCAAGCTGGGCGAGACTAACGGTCACTTCACTCCCACCGCCTTCAAGACCTACTGGTCGCCGGAAGTGACCGACTACGAGTACAACCCCACCAAGGCCAAGCAACTGCTGGCCCAGGCGGGCTATCCCAACGGCTTTGACCTCGAGTTCTGGTACATGCCGGTCTCCCGCCCCTACTTCCCCACGCCCAAGGAGATCGCCGAGGCCATGGGCGCCGACCTCTCGGCCATCGGGATCAGGGTCAAGTTCCAAACCAAGGACTGGGCCACCTACCTCAACGACCGCAAGGTTGCGCCCGGCTTCCAGGCTTACATGCTGGGCTGGACCGGCGACTACGGCGACCCCTCCAACTTCTTCGACCCCCACTTCGCCTCCCCCATTACCGACCTCTTCGACAGCGCCGGAAAGCCGCTCGACGTGAAGGAACTCAACGCCCTTCTGGCCAGGGGCTCGAGCTCTTCCAATCAGGCCGAGCGCATCCGGATCTACCAGCAGGCCGACAAGATGGTCTTCGACCTGGCCCTGCGCATCCCCATCGTCCACAGCCAGCCCTTGAACGCCAAGCGCAAGAACGTTACCGGCTGGGTGCTCTCGCCCCTGGGCAGTGAGAGCCTCGAGGACGTTGACAAGAGCGGTCTGTAAACCCAGTTTTGAATGTGTTGAGGGGGCGGGAGCATTCTCGCCCCCTAAACGTTCATGTGTATTTGTCACACTCAATCCAGGAGAACAGGTTTACTGTTTTTGGAATGTTGCGTTTTCAACTACACCACAGTTATGAACAAAGAAGCACACACCTTATTCCTGATCCATCGGGAATCAATGTATGGGTTCACTCAGGAGGATGTGCTTTATGAAGGTAGTTCGCCAGGTTGACCGTACAGACTGCGGTCCTGCTTGCCTCGCAACTGTATTGGGGTACTGGGGGCGGGAAGAGCCGCTCTATCGCTTACGTGAACTTGCAGGTACCACCCAATCAGGCACCTCGCTACTGGGACTGATGCGGGCTGCGCAAAAAATTGGAGTTGAAGCGAAGGCGTTCGAGGCTGACCTGGAGGGCTTAGCTACGCTTCGTCTGCCTGTAATCCTTCATTGGGAGCATAATCATTACGTCGTACTTACCCGCCTTGCTCCAAAAAAAGCTAAGCTAGCTGACCCTGCTTCAGGATTGCGCTGGGTTTCCACAGCCGAATTGCTCCAAAAGTGGACAGGTAAAGTATTAGCTTTACAGCCCGGCTTGGCCTTTGAGCGGGGTCGCTTTATGGGTAGGCGTGGTTTGAGTGGCCTGATAGCCCATTTGTCTCACTTCAGAGGTCTCGGTCCAACTTTGATTGAGCTGGCCTTAGGAACTATGGTGCTCGGCTTACTGGGATTGGGTTCACCTTTGCTGAGCCAGGTACTCTTTGACCGAGTGCTCACTTTCCGCGAAGAAACCTTGCTGCCGTACTTGTTGGCCGCCATTTTTTTGCTTGCTTTATTTCAGAACCTCCTTGGTGCAGTGCGAGTCCATCTGGGAAGTCACCTCTCGATGCGACTTAATTATCGCCTCCATTTGGGCTATTTGGATCATCTACTATACTTGCCGTTGCGAGTTCATGAAACCCGTTTGGCGGGCGATCTGCTCTCACGTTTCAGTGACCTAAGCCGGATACGAAACATATTAAGCAGTTTGATCATAGGGTTGCCTACCGCCTTTTTGACCCTGCTCCTCAGCTTTGCTTTGTTGTTCACCTATAACACCAAGCTGGCCTTGATTGCTCTCGCGTCCATCCCATTGCATATGCTTTATCTACTCTGGCTATCACCACGTTTGCGGGACAACAGCCGTAGAGTTTTGCGGAAAGGGGCTGAGGTGCAGAGCTACCTTCTTGGTAGCCTCGAGGGCTTCTCCATGCTTAAGGCTCTGCGAGCCGAAAGCTGGGCTTTGATGCGAGGTCGGGACCAGATTTCTGGACTGAACGATTTATCCTGGCAAGGCTTCTTGCTGAGCAATTGGGGTGGAGCCAGTTTAGGGCTTCTGGGAAACGCCTTTAGCATGTTCTTGCTCTGGTATGGGGCAGGGCAAGTGTTGCGCCTGGAACTCACGGTAGGGCAACTAGTGGCCGCGTATGGCTTGCTGCAAAACGCTTTAGGAGCGCTTTCTACCATCACGAGGAGTGTAGCCACCGTACAAGAGGGCATTGTTGCCTCGGATCGTTTGGCGGAGATCTTGGAGTTGGAGCCGGAGCCTAGGAAGCTCAGCGGCGAATTGGACGCCTTACGGCGGGGCCTTGAGGTTGAGGGGGTGCGATTCGGCTACCAAATAGATCGCCCAACCCTGAATGGTATAAGCCTGAGTCTGCCCAAGGGTAGTTGTACCGTTCTTCTGGGGCCGAACGGGGCTGGCAAGAGCACGTTGGCTCTTATCCTGGCCCGGATGCTCGAGCTAGAGGCTGGCCGGGTACTGTGGGACGGGCGTGATCTGGCTGAAGTCTCGCCCCATGCTGTCCGTGGGCGCGTTGTTTATGTGCGCCAGGAAGTTCCTCTGCTCTATGCCTCCTTGCGGGACAACTTGGCCGTAGGTCAGGAGATTCCTGACGACAAGCTTTGGGCGGTGATCGAAGCTGTGGGCCTTGGTCAGGTGGTGCGACGCCTCCCCGAGGGGCTGGACACCACTGTGGGCGGTGAGAGCCCATTCCGTTTCTCGAGCGGGGAAAAGCAAATGCTTGGCCTGGCTCGAGCCCTTCTAACCGAAGCCGACGTGCTGGTTCTGGATGAGCCTACCGCTACGCTCGATCCCCACCGCGAACGTGGGATAGTTCAGTTGCTGGCGAAGCTCAAGGGCCAACGCACGCTGCTGATAATCACCCACCGCCCGGCCCTCCTGGAACTCGCCGATCAGGTTTTCGTGCTGGAAGGCGGTTCCATACAACCTTACAGAAGGGAGGTGCAGGCATGACCCTGGATTGGGAAAACCCACATCCGAGAACAGCACGCCTAACACTTTGGCTGATGATGGCTATGGTTATAGCGGCCATCGCCTGGGCCTCCTTGACCCAAATTCAGGTCTACGCCCTGGTTTCGGGAAGCCTAGAGCCCAAGGGGCGGCTGATCGAGGTTACTGCACCATTGTCCGGGAGGGTGACTAAGGTTCAGTTGCAGCGTTGGGGGCACGTAAAGGCAGGAGAACTCCTCGCCGAAATCGATAGCGTGGGAGCTTCTGCTGAGGAGACAGAGTCCCAGCGGCAGAACCTTCTGGCGCAGGTCCGGGAGAAAGAGAGTGCGTTGGCATTGGCCAGGACCGACCTCATCGAGCGGCGACGGATAGCCGTGCAGCAACGCCTGCTGTGGGAGGGAGGGGCCACCAGCCGGAATGCCTATGAAGAAGCCACCGCCAACTTGGCTCGAGCCAAGCGAGCCCTAGAGCAGATCACCGCCCAGATCGCCGCGCTGAGGGCCCAGCTTGAAGTGCTCGACGTGCGCCGCAAGGTTGAGATACGGGCACCTGTCGATGGCCGGGTGGCCCAGCTCGAGGTACGCCATCCAGGGGTGCAGGTGAGCACGGGACAGGTGCTGCTGCAAATACTCCCGGAGGGAGTGCCCTTGGTGTTCCGGGGTTACGTGCTCGAGCGCGAGCGGCCAAAGGTGCGGGTCGGGGCTGAGGCCGAAGTTGCCTGGAACAGCTACCCCCGGCAGAAGTACGGGGTAAGTCACGGAAAGGTACTTGGGGTTTCACCCACCACCACTGCGCTAGAAGCTCTGAGGGGACAAAGCGTTTACGAGGTCGAAATAGGACTCGACAGCCTGAAAATAGGCGAACAGACGATCCTGCCCGGAATGGCTGGAGAAGCCAGGGCCTTGGCTACTAAAAAGACGGCCCTGGCGTTGTTTTGGGACTGGGTACGAGGGGTGAACCCATGGGAGTAAACCTGAACCAAGGCGGTGTTTTGCCTAGCCGATCCACCCTCAACCTCAGCATCGTAAGCGGAGCAGCCCTTGCCGCTGAAGCTCTGCAACTTGCCCTTAAGGACTTTGCTTTGCCTGTACCTACAACCCTGATTCTGGACTCCCCACCAGGCTTTGCGTTTAGCGCGTGGCCCGCAGGAGAGCATCCTGTTTTAATTGTCACTCCTTCGTGCTCACCCCACTATTTGCACGACTTGCTGGCATTGCACCCCGCCCCTGCGGGAGTTATGCACGAGCCTGTGACTCTTTCCCAGCTTCAAGCAGCTCTCAAGGTAGTTGCCCGCGGCCAGGCCTTCCACCAGATTCCACCATTACCCCATAACGACCTGAGCCCGCGCGAACGTGAGGTATTGCGCTGGGTAGCGCTCGGCTTGGAGAACGAGGCCGTGGCTGACAGGTTGGGAATCAAGGTTAAGTCGGTAGCCGATATGCTCTCACGCGTCAAGTGGAAGTTGGGTTTGCAAACGCGGGTGGACTTAGCTCGCTACTATCTTGGACTGCACCTGGTAACCCTCTAAAAGGTTTTATGGCTTCTTCAGGAATTATACCAATTCTACGACGAGGTGACACATAAAGCCTCTTGAATCCAAGGCCAGAAGCAAAGCTGCTTGACCCTGGTTGGGTCAGCCGCAAGCTGGGTGAGAAACTGCTCGGCAGCCAGGCGCTTGTGC
>NZ_QWLA01000119.1 GCF_003574095.1 Calidithermus roseus | reverse complement strand
CACGTTGGAGGGCGAACTTGTTCCAAACGTTGTCCCTGCGGGCTACCTGAAGGGCGTAGTTACAGGCGTTGGCAAACTGGTTCACCGTGCGGGAGAGCTTCTCGGCTGTACTCGCATGGGGTATCAGTTTGCATCTAACGGACAGGAGGGACACTATGTGCCCGATTATATCACAAAGTTGGTGGCTCCGTACCGGGCTTCCGCTTCCTCCCCGTCGCCTCGCCGTGGCGAGGCGATAACCGGGGCATCCGCGAAAGGAGTTTTGTGAAGGTAGGCGCACTGGACGTAGGAGAGGCCCGAATTGGCCTCGCCGTGGGGGAAACCGGCTCGAGCTGGGCCTTCGGGCGAGGCTATGTGGTGCGCGAGGGCCTGGAAGCCGACCTCGAGGCCCTGCGACAATTCGCCCAGCGCGAGGGCCTCGAGCGCTTCGTGGTGGGGCTGCCGCTGCGCAGCGACGGTGGAATGAGCGCCCAGGCCGAGCGGGTGATGGGGCTGGTAGAAGCCCTGCGCCAGGCGGGTTTCGTGGTCGAGCTGCTGGACGAGCGCTTCACCACCAAGCTGGGGCAGAGCCGACTGCGGAGCGCCCCCAAGCGGGTACGTCAGGAGAAGGGCAGGCTCGACGAGGCCGCCGCTATCGCTCTGCTGGAGTCGTACCTATCGAGCAAGCCCGCATGAACGAGGATCACCCCCCTTCCAACCCCTCCGAGCGCACGGGCGAAGCTCGCCCCGCGTGGGAACTCGAGCCGCGCCCGCGCAGCACCCCCTGGCTGCTGCGGCTGATACTGGCGATGTTCGTGCTGCTGGTGGGGCTGCTGGGCTACGTCCTCTACCTCTTCGGTCCCACCGGCAAAAGCGCCCAGGTGCGCATCCCCAGGGGCAGCGGGGCCGCCGCCGTGGGGGAGGTCCTCGAGCGGGCCGGGCTGATCCGCTCGGCGGGGGTCTTCGCGCTTTACCTGCGCTTCTCGGGCCGCGACAAGGACCTCAAGCCCGGCTTCTATCGCCTCGAGGGCCGGGGCCTGCGCGCCATCGCCCTCTCTCTCACCGACAAGTCGCGCCCCCTGAGCGTGAGCATCACCTTCCCCGAGGGCTGGCGCGCGGTGGACATGGCCGAGCGCCTCTCCGAAAACAACCTCGACGGGCCGGGCTTCCTCGAGCTCGTGCGGAACCCCCCGGCCAGCCTGCGTCCCCCCGAAGCCAAAGGGCCCACCCTGGAGGGCTTCCTCTTCCCCGCCACCTACACCTTCGCCCTCGACGCCCGCCCCGAGGAGATCGTGCAGGCCATGACCCGGCGCATGGCCCAGGAGTTCACCCCCGAACGCCTGGAGAAGCTCCAATCGCTCAAGCTCTCGGTCCACGACTGGGTGACGCTGGCCTCCATTGTGCAAGCCGAAGCGGCTGACGCTGGCGAAAAGCCGGTCATTGCAGGTGTTTTCCTCAACCGCCTCGAAATCGGCATGCCCCTGCAGGCCGACCCCACCGTGGCCTACGGCCTGGGCAAGCGCCTGCCCGAGCTCGACCGCAACGCGGGCGACTTCGCCACGGACACCCCTTACAACACCTACGCCCGCCGCGGTCTTCCGCCCACGGCCATCGGCAACCCCGGCCTCGACGCGCTCGAGGCCGTCCTCAACCCCCGGCGCACCGACGAGCGGGGCCGGAAGTACCTCTATTTCCTCCACGCCCAGGGCCGCCTGTTCGTCAATACTACCTTCGAGGGGCACCTGCGGGACACGACGAGGTATCGCTGAGTGATCGATGGATAACCGGACGCCAGGGGTCGTACGTCGTACGCAAAACGCCGACAGCTATCAACTAGCGGCTATGTACCGGATTCAAAAGATAATCATCAAAGCAAAAACCTTCAGAGGCTATCTTTTTGAATCCCAGAGCACTCCCCTTGGCCCTGCCCGGTTGCTTCCCCGTCAAAGGGTGCCGAACCAACCGAATCTGGTATCAGCCATCAGCTATCGGCGATTTCTGCACGGACGCCTCACGGGGCGTCCTTTGCTCACTTCACCCCATACTCGCTTCCCTTCAGGCGTTGGGGGCCATGAGCTGAAGGTACATCCCGAAGGGGGTCTGCACGTAGACGAAGCGCTCACCCCTGGGCTTCAGGATGCGCACGCCGGGCACGGCGCGCAGCCGGGCGAGGGTCTGCTCGAGCCCACTGGTTTTGAGCGCCAGGTGCCGCCCTCCCCAGTCCACGTTGCGCGGCATCTGGCGCTGCTGGCGCGGCGAGGCCCACTCGATGAGCTCGATGGTGTCGCTGCCCGCCTTGAGGAAGGCGAAGCGGACGGACTCGTCGGGCTCCACGTCGAACTGCTCGGCGATGGGATCGTCGGGGGTGGGCAGCGCACCCTGGCTGAGGAGTTCGAAGCCCAGCACCTCGGTGAAGAATTGCAGGGCCTGCTCGAGGTCGGGCACGCTAAAGCCTGCGTGGTGGACGCCGGTGATAAGGCTCATGCCGCTTAGATTACCGCAGAAGGGCTCGAGGCCCTCAGCCAGGCTCGAGCCGTAAGCTGTAGACGATAGACCCCTGGGAGGTTTGCTCGCCGCCAATGGCTGAACTCATGACCCCCGCCCCCGTGCTGGAGGACCCCCCGGCCCACCGGCCCACTGGCAACCTCGAGCTGCACCTCGAGGCCCACCCCGACCTTCCGCGCCTGCTGCGGCTGGGGGTGGCCTCGCTGGGCCTCAACGGCCTGCTCGACCTCGCGGGCGAACCCTTGCTCGAGGTGCAGGGGCAGGGCTGGGAGGGCCGCCTGCTCGACGACTGGATCCCGGTGTGGGAAAGCCCCGGCTGCACCGTGACGCTGCTGGCCCCCTGGGGCGAGCGTGGCTTCGCGCTGCGGCTCGAGCCCAAAGAGCCCGGCCCCCTGCGGGTGCTGGGCCGCGTGGCCTACCTGGGGTTGCGCCGCTTTCGAGAGGAGGTGCTGGACGCCTTTTTTCGCGCCACCCACGACCCCTGGACCAGGAGCCACGTGCTCGAGGCCCGCACCGAGCGCACCCTGCTGGCGCTGGGGCTCCAGGCCGACCGCGAGCCCAGCCAGCTCGAGTGGGGGGAGCAGTTCGCGATGGAGTGGAGCAGCGGACCCCTCACGCTCTACGTGGGGGTGGCCCCCGAGGCCGACGGGGCCCGCACCACCGCGCTGCACCTGCGGCGGGTGGGCTGGGAGGGGCTGCTCGAGGCCACCCGGCGCAAGCTCTTCGCCCTCACCGGCGGCTACTCGGGGCCGCTGGAGCCGAGCTACCGGCGGCACCTGCTCTTGGCCTACTTCTACGCCCAGGCCGACAGCCTCGAGGGCGAGCCGGTACTGCTGACCTCGCGCAGCCCACACTACTACGTCTCGGGGGCCTACTGGTCGCGCGACGCCTTGCTGTGGTTCTTCCCCGCGCTCTTGCAGGCGGATCGCCCCAGGGCGCGGCAGGTGTTGCGCACGGCCTTCCACCGTTATGCCCGCTGGCCCGGCGAGCACGCGCAGTACCTGAATGGCCCCCCGCTCTACCCCGGCTTCGAGCTCGACCAGGCGGCGGCCTACCCCCTGGCGTTGGCCCGCTACCTCGAGGGCGGCCCCGACCCCGAGCTGCTCGCTGAGCTGCGCGAGCCGCTGGGGTGGGTCTTCGAGCGGGTGCGGCGCGAGCGCCACCCCAGCCTCCCGCTCTACCGCACCTTCCTCTCCCCCGCCGACGACCCCGTGCCTCACCCCTACCTGACCTACGACAACGCCCTGTGGTCGGTGGCCCTGAACCGGCTGGCCCCCTTCATGCCCGATCCCACCGCCCTGCGCGAGGAGGCCCGCCAGATCCGCGAGAGCCTCTACCGCCAGGCGGTGCAGGGCGGGCGCTTCGTCTTCGCCTTCGAGCCGGGCGGGGAGTTCGTGTGGGGCGACGAACCTGCCGGCAGCCTGATGCTGCTGCCCCACCTGGGCTTCGTGAGCCGGGAGGACTTGGTGTGGCAGGCCACGGCGCTGTGGATCATGTCGGAGGAAAACCCCCACCACTACCGCGCGCGCTTCGTGGGGGAGGGCTCGCCCCACTTCCCCTTCCCCTCCGGCTTCAGCCTGGTCAACCGTATGCTCTCGGGCCTGCGGCGCAGCGCCGCCGAGGCGGTGCTGGCCCTCGAGCAGGCCCCCCTCGACCACGGCTACGCCTGCGAGTCCTTCGACCCCCAGACTGGCCTAGCCCGCACCGGGGTAGGCTTCGCGACCCTGGCGGGCTTCGTGGCCTACGGGCTCGCCCACGGGGGCGCGGCCCTCGCGCCCAGCACCCGCCTCACCCAGCCCGGGCTTTGAAGCCCGCCGCCAGGGCCCGCAGGCCCGCCTCGAGCCCGCCCTTGGGCCCGCTCGGGCCGAACATGCCCGAGCGCTCGAGGCCGGCGTAGCCGTGCAGGAAGGACCACAAGGCCACGGCGGCGGCGGTGTCGTCGGGGTCGCGGGTGAGGGCGCCCACCAGCCGCAGCACCGTGGCCCAGACCGCCTTGCCCGACTCGCGGCTGGCGAGCGCGCTGAGCCGGGCGTCCATCATCAGGTCGTAGAGCCGGGGGTGAGTGCGGGCGAACTCGAGGTAGGCCCGCGCGGCGGCCCCCAGCGCCGCCTCCGGCCCCCCCTCCCGGCTGGCGGTCACCAAGGCTTCGCCCAGCCTGCGGTTGCCGTGCTCCACCAGGGCCACCTCGAGCGCGGTCTTGTCGGGGTAGTGGCGGTAGAGGCTGGGGGCCTTGACGCCCAGTCTCCCGGCCAGGGCGCGCAGGGAAAGGCCGTCCTCGCCCCCCTGCTCGAGGAGCTCCAGGGCGGCCTCGAGGATGGCCTCGGGGCTGGTCTTGGCGGGGTAGGGCATATCGCGAACAGTGTAAGTCTTGACAGGCCGAGGCTCAAGGCATACAGTGTTAGCCATAAAGGCTATCAGCGTTAGCCTTGAGAGGAGCCCCCGATGAAAGCGACCCCCTACGGCCCGCACCTGGTCCAGCTCACCCAGACCTTCCCCTTCCCCATCAACGCCTTCCTGGTGCGGGAGCAGGACGGCTTCACCCTCATCGACACCGCCTGGGGCCAAGCCAGGGCCATCGTGGCCGCGGCACAGGCCCTGGGCGCCCCCGTCCGGCGCATCGCCCTCACCCACGGCCACGCCGACCACGCCGGCTCGCTCGAGGCCCTGCACGCCCTGCTCCCCGAGGCCGAAGTCCTGGTGGGCCGCCGCGAGGCCCGGCTGATGCGGGGCGACCGCTCGCCCGAGGCCGGGGAGGGGCAGGAGCCGGTCGGCGGGAAGTTCGTGCCCCTGGGGTTCGCGCCCTCACGGCTGCTCGAGCCCGGCGACCGGGTGGGCTCGCTCGAGGTGATCGCCGCCCCCGGCCACTCCCCCGGCCAGCTCGCCTTTCTCGATACCCGCGACCGCAGCCTGATCGTGGGCGACGCCTTCCAGACCCAGGGCGGGGTCGCGGTGGCGGGCGTGGTGCGGCCCCTCTTCCCCCTCCCGGCCTGGTTCACCTGGGACGCCGAGCTGGCGCTGCAAACTGCCCGGAGCCTGCGCGCGCTCGACCCCTCGAGGCTCGCCGTCGGGCACGGCAACACCCTCGAGAACCCCCTCGCCGCGATGGACGCCGCCATCGCCGCCGCCGAACGCCGCCTGGGGCGCCGGCTCAGCGCGGCAGGCCGCTGAGGAAGGTCTCCACGTCCTCCAGGCTTCCCAGCACGCTCAGCAGCTCGAGGTGGGCCGGGGCGATCTCGAGCTGGGGCCGCAACAACTCCAACCAACTCGCGTGCACCCCCACAGGGCGGTAGGGCTGGCCGTGCATGTGGGCGATCATGGCCACGTTCCAGGCCGCCATCAGCTCGGTGAGGGTGCCCACCCCGCCCGGCAGCACCAAGTACCCCACCGCCACATCCAGCAGCCGCTCGATGCGGGTGAGCAGAGTGGGGGCGGGAATCTCTAAGTCCACGTGAGCGTTGGGGCCTTTGCGCGTGGGAAACAGCGGCGGCGCGGTCACCCCCACCACCAGGCCCCCCGCCTCCTTGGCCCCGTGCGAGACGGCCTCCATCGAGCCGTTATACCAACCTTAGATAGATAGTCATCCATTGGGGATCCACCTGAACCCCGCCACCCCCCGGATGACCTCGGGGTGCTCCTGGAGATAGACACAGCGCTCTACCAGACGCTCTTGCAAAGCCTCCAAG
>NZ_QWLA01000118.1 GCF_003574095.1 Calidithermus roseus | reverse complement strand
GCGCAGGGGAGTCGGGGTTCTTGCCGAGAGGGCAGGCTGGGGGAGCCCGGCGGCGCGGTAGTCGGGGTGGTAGAGCCAGCAACGCACCTGATGGCCCGGTGCGGGCTCGAGGAGCTCGGGCGGCTTCTTGCAGGCGTCGAAGACGTAGGGGCAGCGCTCCTGGAAGCGACAGCCCGCCGGAGGGTTGATCAGGTCGGGTGGCGCGCCGCGCAGGAAGCCGGGCTGGGTGTCGGAGTGCAGCTGGGGGATGCTGGCCAGAAGCCCCTGGGTGTAGGGGTCGAGGGGATGGGTGAGGAGGGCCTCGAGGCTGCCCTGCTCGCGGATCTGGCCGCCGTACATCACCGCGATGCGGTCGCAAAGGTCACAAGCCAGGGCGGGGTCGTGGGTGATGAAGAGCATCGACAGGCCCAGGTCGCGCTTGAGGTCCTTGAGCAAGTTGACGATCTGGGCCTGCACGATCACGTCCAGGGCGCTGGTGGGCTCGTCGAGGATGACCAGCGGGGGCTTGAGGGCCAGGGCCATGGCGATGACCACCCGCTGCTTCATGCCGCCCGAAAGCTCGTGGGGGTAGCGGCCATAGACCTCGGCGGGCAACCCGACGCGCTCCAAAAGCCGCTCCACCTCCTTCCTGGCCTGGGGCTTGGGGACGCCCTCCAGCAGCATCCGCTCGGCCACCTGGTCGCCCACCCGCAGCACCGGGTTGAAGGCGTTCATGGCCCCCTGGAAGACCATCGAGATACCCTTCCAGCGCAGGCTGCGCCGCAACTCGGCCTCGGGGAGGGTCGTCACTTCGCGCCCCTGAAAGCACACACTGCCCTCGTAGCGGGCGATGTTCTTGGGCAGCAAGCGCATCAGCGCCATGCCCAGGCTGGTCTTGCCGCTGCCCGACTCCCCGATCAGGCCCAGCACCTCCCCCCCGGCCTCGAGCGCGAAGGAAACCCCGTCCACCGCCCGCACCGGCCCCTTGGGGGTAGCGTAGTGCAGGGTGAGGTCCTGGACTTCTAGCAGGGGCATGGGCCTCCTTCGGAGGGTCGTACGTCGTACGTCTTACGTCTTACGCCGGGAAACGACGCATACGGCGTAGGACGTACGACGCACGACAGCCCCATCACTGCCCCCTCCGCAAGCGCGGGTTCACGATGGGCTCGAGGCCCAGCGAGATCAGCATGAAGGCGATGGCGGTGAGCACGATCAAGAGGCCGGGGGGGAGGATCCACCACCAGTAGCCCAGATAGACCGCGCCGGTGCGGAAACCCTGCTCGAGGATCTGGCCCCAGGTGGGCAGGGTGGGGTCGCCCAGGCCCAGAAAGCTCAGCCCGGCCTCGGCCAGGATGGCGGAGGGGGCTGAGAAGATCAGGGTGGCGAAGATGAAGGGGGCGATGTGGGGAAAAACGTGATGGACGATGATGCGGCTGCGAGAGGCCCCCAGGGCGCGGGCGGCTTCCACCTCGGGCGAGGTGCGCAGGGAGAGCACCATCGAGCGCACCAGGATGGTGAGGCCGGGCCAACTAAAGAGCACCAGCACCAGCAGGATCAGCCACAGCCGCGCACCCAGCACGAAGACCATGAAGATTAGGAGGGGCAGCACCGGCACGTTGTTGACGATGTCGGCGGCCCGCTGGATCAAGAGGTCGGTGCGCCCGCCGGCGTAGCCGCTGATGAGGCCCAGCGCAGTGCCCAGCAGGGTGCTCAACGTAGCCACCGCCAGCCCGATCAGCAGCGCGATGGGCAGCCCGAACAGCAGGCCCTGGGTCAGGTCGCGGCCCTGGGCGTCGGTGCCCATCGCCCCATAGACTGCCCCGCCGGCGACGAAGCGCACCAGGCCGACCGAGTCGCGCGGGTCGTCCACGCTGACCGTGGCCTCGAGCCGGTAGGTCCCCTTGAGCGTCACGAAGCCCCCGTCCCCCCAGCGCCCGAACAGCGCCAGCGGCAACTGGCGCTGCACCTCGTCGTAGGAGACGTCGGGGGTTTGCCTCACCAGGTAGTCATAGGTGGCCTCGATGGCGTTTTGCTCGGTATCCAGCGCCACCCGCAGGGCTTCGTCCTGGTGGCGGCGGTAGGGCGGGCTCTCGCCCGCGAAGGGGCCAGAGATCACCGTGCGGTAGAGGGGGATCCTGCCTCCGTCGGGTCGTATGAGCACCGCCTCGACGGTGGGCGGGCGGGCTTGGTAGGTCACGTCGGCCAGCGAGAAGGAGAGGAAGGTGGGGGGCTGGTCGTTCTGGAAGTCGAAGGCCAACTCGTAGACCTTGAGGTTGCCGTCCTCGCGGGCGGGGGAGTGGGCCTCGAGGATGCGGTGCTCGGGCCGCTTGGGGCCCAGGAGGTTGGTCCAGGCCGGGGGCGCGGCTTTGGGGTAGTCGCCCCACAGCGCGGGGTTGCTCCAGCGCCGGGGGCCGAAGTCAGGGGGGTAGGTGAGCACCACGTAGAGCGCCACCAGCACCAGCAGGCCGAAGAGCAGCAGCCCCGCCCTTCCGGCCCCTGTGGCCCATAACTCGCGCAGCACCGTGCGCAGCTCCAGCCTCACGGCCCCCCCTCGTAGCGCACCCTGGGGTCGAGCCAGACGTACAGGACTTCCAGCACCAGCCGGGCGATGACGTAGAGCAGGGTGAACATGAAGGTGAGCGCCACGATCAGGCCCTCGTCGGGCGTGCCCGCGATGGCGTCGTAGTACAGCCGTCCCATGCCACGCCAGTCAAAGATGGTTTCCACCAAAATCGATCCACCCAGGCTTCCGGCGAGCCCCAGGATCAGCCCGGTCACGATGGGCGGGGCGGCCACGCGCAGGATGTGGCGGCTGCGCACGATGGGCTCGGGCATGCCCTTGGCCCGCGCCACGGTCACGTGGTCCTCCTGGGCGATGTTGAGGGTGAGGGTGCGGACGGAGTAAATCGAGGGGCCCACGCTGGCGAGCACCAGCGTGAGCACCGGCAGCACCGAGTGCCACAGCAGGTCGAGGAAGCGGGCCAGGCCCCCTTCAGGTGGGGGAGCGCTGTACATCCCGCCCGGCGGCAGCAGCTCGAGCTCGAAGGCCAGCAGCAGCACCAGCAGGATGCCCAGCCACCAGGTGGGCACCGCGTAGGATACGGCGGCCAGGTAGGCCACGAAGCGGTCGAGCCTCGAGCCCACCCGCGTGGACATCCACACCCCCGCCAGGATGCCAATGACCGCGGTGATGACGGTGGCGGTGGTCAGGAGCAGCACGGTGTTGGGCAGGCGCTCGAGCACGATGTCGGCGATGCGGCTGGAGCCGTCGTAGCTGCGCAGGTTGCGGGCTTCGCCCAGGTTGAGCGTGAGCACCCGCCAGACCATGCCGGGGATGCGGGTGTACCAGGGCCTGTCCAGGCCATACGAAGCCAGCAGCTCCCTGCGCCTTGCCTCGAGGGCGGCCTCGAGCTGGTCGGGGTCGCGGATGGTCTGGGTCAGCGAGGTGCGCAGAGCGCGCAGTTCCTCGCCCACCGTGGCCTGGAGGATCTTGTCCGAAAAACCCGTGGCTCCCAGGCTCACCGCCAGCAGCACCAGCACGGCGATGAGCACCCCGAAGAGGGTGAGGGCGCGAAAGAGCAGAGCACGGAGGAGGGAGAGCTCGAGCATTGGTGGGAGGTGGGGCGGTTACGGTACCACGTTCAGGTCCACGGTGCGCTCGGCCACCGAGGCTAGGCTGTCGCTGTAGGCGGCGAGGTAGAGGCGGTAGAGCCCCTGCTTGAGCCCCCTGGTGGCGTTGGCGTCCAGGGTCACGCTGAAGTCTCCGGCCCTGGCGGTCCTGCTCTGGCCCTGGGCCAGCACCCTGCCGCTGGCGGGGTCTACCAGCAAGTAGCGCAGACCCAGGGTGCCGGGGCCGCGCAGGTTGGCCTTGACCTCGGCGGCCCTGCCGATGGAGACCCTGGGGGCGTCCACGCGGGTGATGGCCAGGTCGGGGGGTTCGCCTTGGTACCAGTCGCCGGGCTTGTAGGGGTAGCTGGGGTCGCGGAAGGCCCGCAACTCGGCGTACTGGGCGGGCGGGTCGTAGCGGGCTAAGAAGAAGGGGCCGTTGGAGATGACCAGGTGGCCGTACTTGTTGAACCACTCGATGGCGGCCTGGTAGCGGGCTTTGGCTTCCTGAGCGCTCACCAGGTTGCGCCCTCCGAGCTCGAACACGCCCTCGGGCACGTAGCCGCTGTCGTTGAACTGGCGCAGGGTGCGCACCACGGCCCGCGCGTCCTTGTCGAGCACCAGGCTCAGCCAGGGCACATCGAAGCGGGCGGCGGCGGTGTCGGTGTAGGCCGCGCGGCGCTGCTTGAAGACCAGGTCATCCATCGCGGCCAGCAACTCCCAGGGGGTGCCCACCCCCGAAGGCAGGGCATAGCCCGCGATCAGCGAGGGCTCGAAGTGCCAGAAGTCCACGTAGACCTCGAGTCGGTTTTGGTCCACCACCCTGAAGCCCTTGAAGGTCTCGAGCAGGGGCCGACTGGTGACGGCGATGGCTACCTCGATCTTGGACTTTTCGGGGTTGTAGGCCAGCTCGTAGCCTTGGGCGATGGAGTAGAGCACGTCGGCCATGGTGATGCTCTGGCCGTGGTGCCACTTGCTCTTGAAGTAGCGCGAATAGTCGAAGGTGACCTTGCTGGTGGCGCGGGCGCCCGCTGCGACAGGCTTCCAGCGGGTATTGGCGGCGTCCCACAGCACCGCGTCGCCTGGGATGGCCAGCTTGCCCGCAGGTCCGGCGGTCTCCACCTTGAACTCGGCGCGGAAGGGCCTGGTCTCACCGGTGAAGGGCTGGTTCCATAGCGGGGGGTCGGCCAGGTTGCGGTAGATGTCGCTGGAATACACATCGCCGATGCCGCCTATCGGGTTCCAGGTCGAGCGTTCGGTCCACACCCACAGATGGCCCACCGTCACGGTGTCCTTGCCCGGCACGTAGGCTTCGCGCAGCGCCCAGGGGTTGCGCGGCCCGGCCACCAGGTCCTCGGTGATGCCGCTGAGCTCGGCGCGGGCGGGGAAGGTGTTGACCGCGGTGACCAGCCACACCCGCACCGACTCATCCAGGCCGAGCTGGGTCATGCGGCGGTAGAGCTGGTTGCGCTCGGCCTCGCTTTTGAAGTCGCCGGTGAAGAGCTTCTTGCCCAGCTCGTCGAGCTCCTTGTTCTGGTACTGCCAGAAGCCAGCCTGCTGCCAGCCGGGCATGTTGCCCAGCCAGGGAGCGTAGAAGCTGTTGACGCTGCCGAACTCGTAGCGCTGCGGCGCGCCCCGGCCCCAGCCTTCGGTGTAGAGGTGCCACTCCAGCGCCTTGGGGTCGGAGGAGTACACCGTCAGCACGGCGGGCGCGAAGGTCTGGTAGCTCATGGCTACGGTGAAACCGGCCTTCTCGAGCTCCGAGCGCACCAGGTCGCCGATTTCGCGACGCTCATCCTCCACGCGGGCGATGAATTTGAGCCGGATGGGCTGGCCCCGGTACTGCCACCGGCCCCCCACCAGCTCGGCCCCGGCCTGGCGCATGGCCTGGGCGATCTGGCTCCTGGCCCGCTCGGGGTCGTAGCGGATGCCCGAGCCCCGGTCGAGGTCGTAGATGGCCAGGAAGTCGAAGTCGCGGGGGGAGAGGTGGGTGATCATGGGGAAGGCGTTGCCCCGGAAGAGGTCGCGGGCGATGAACTCGCGGTTGACCAGCAACTGCACCGCCTGCCGCACCTCCTTGATGGAGAAGGGGTTGAGCTGGCCCTGGGGGGCCGGTGCGGGGTTGAGGATGAGCGAGAGGGTGGTGGCCGGGGCCTGGTAGAGCCTGACTCCCGGAGTGCCGCGCAACTCCTGGGCAGCAGTGGTCTTGAGGCTGAACAGATAGAGGTCCATCTGCCCGGCCTTGAGGTCGAGGGGGGCGCGGTCGGCGTTGAAGGCCCGGAAGACCAGGCGCTCAGCCGATGGACCCGGCTTCTGGTGGGGGGGTTTGTAGCCCCCACCCTGCCCCAGGGCCGCCACTAAGGCCGCCAGGGCCAGGTAAGGCAGCATCTTACGCAGCATGGTTATCGCCTCGGCTGGGTTTGCTGAAGCTTCTGGACTTCCTTCTGCAAGGCCTCGAGCCGCTTCATCACCTGGTTGTAGAGCTCCTGGTTGCTCTTCTGAAGCTGCTGGATTTGGGTGAGCAACTGCTGGTAGAGGGATTGGTTCTTCTGGATCTCCGTGAGCAGTCTGACGAGCTGGGGGTCGTTGGAGGGGGTGCTGG
>NZ_QWLA01000117.1 GCF_003574095.1 Calidithermus roseus | reverse complement strand
GTGGGGGAGAGCTCGAGGGGGGGACGGGCGCCGGGCTCGAGGATCAGCCGCATCCCGTCGCCGCTGGGCCAGGCATCGAGCACCCCCGGCTGAGAGCGCAGGGCCTCGGGGCTCTCTTGGGTGCGGGCAAAGGCGAAGCGGGCTTGGGATTGGGCCAGGGCCTTGAGCTCGGCGGGGGTGCCCGTCGCCAGGGTGCGCCCGCCGTAGAGCAGGGCCAGCCGGGTGCAGCGCTCGGCCTCGTCCATGTAGTGCGTCGTCACCAGCACGCTCGCCCCCTCCCTGGCCTCCTCGTGGATCAAATCCCAGATGGTGCGGCGCGAGACCGGGTCCAAGCCGGTGGTGGGTTCGTCCAGGAACAGCACCTTGGGGCCGTGGACCACCGCCTGGGCCAGGGCCAGCCGCTGCCGCCAGCCCCCCGAGAGCGACCCGGCCAGTGTATCGGCAAACTCCTCCAGGCCGAAGCGCTGCAGGGTGCGCTCCACCGCGTAGCGCACGCCCCTGGGCTCTAAGTAGAGCCTCGCGCGAAACTCGAGGTTCTCCCGCACCGTGAGGTCGCGATACACCGAAGCCTCCTGGGTGGCATAGCCGATGGCCGCCTTGACCTCGTCGGGGTGTCGCCCCACGTCGAGCCCGGCCACGTGAGCGCTGCCCTCGCTGGGCGAGAGCACCCCGCTCAAGATGCGGATCAGCGTGGTTTTGCCCGCCCCGTTGGGGCCCAGCAGGCCGAAGACCTCACCGGGATGCACCCGCAGGCTCACGCTCTCCAGCGCCACCAGGTTGCCAAAACGTCTGGAAACGCCCTCTACGCTAACCATTCTTCCTCCCTTCCAGAAAGCCCCGCACGTGGGCTTTGAGGTCGAAGGGCAACTCCAACCCCCAAACCCCCGAGAGCAGCACGCGGGCCACCAGCGGCCCCACGAAGGCGACCACCATCTGCTGGGGTGACTCGTCCGAGCGCAGCAGACCCATCTGCTGGCAGCGTTGAAAGAAGCCCCCCGCTGCGGCAAAGGTGTGGGCGAACCCGGCGGCGGGCCCTTCGGGGTGCAACTCGGGGTGGCGCATGAGCTCGGGCAGCAAGCGCACCACGAAGCCTTTGTTGAACTCGAGGAGGCCGCTGATGGCCTCGAGCAGTGCCAGCAGGTCGGCCTCGAGGTTGCCTTTGGGCACGAAGAGCGCCTGGTTCACCGGGGGGGAAATGCGGTTGATGGCTTCGCTGAGGAGGGTCTGTTTGTTTTTGTAGTGGCGGAAGAGCGTGACTTCGGAAACCCCGGCCCGCCGGGCGATCTCGCGGGTGGTGGCCCCCTTGTAACCCCTCTCCGCCAGCAGCTCGAGGCCCGAGCGCAGCAGGGCGGCTCGGGTGGGGTCGGGCTCGTCCAGGTTAGCAAGTAAGTACATACTTACATCCTATGAACCCGGAGGGAATTTTCAAGCCCCTTGGGTCGAAATCGGGCCAGGGGAGCCGGGCCCTCGACTACACTGAAGCTCATGTTGGTCTTCAGCGACTTCTTCACCGACAACAAGAACGAGTGGTCGGTGCGCGACTCCAAGGAGGTGCTGCTGGCGGTGGAAGACGGTTGCTACGTCTTCGAGCACAAGCGCTCGGAGGGCAACTGGCTCTCGTGGTGCGGCACCAGGGCCGACTGGAGCCGGGATTTCCGCCTGCACGTGATCCTGGAGAAAGTCAGCGGGGTCAACGACTACGGCTACGGGGTGGTGTGGTCGCTGAAGGACGCCGACCACTTCTACTCCTTCCTCATCAGCGGCGACGGCCACTACCGCATCGACGCGTGTGACAACAACGAGTGGACCACCCTGCAGGACTGGACCAAGACCCCCCTGGTGCACCCCGGCGACGCGGTCAACTGGCTGAGCGTGGTGCGCCAGGGCGAGGAACTGCGCTTTTACATCAACGACCAATTGGCCGATACCAAGCCGGCCTCTGCCTTCGAGAAGGCCTTTGGCAGCGCGGTGGGCTTCTACCTCAACCGCCAGATGCGGGTGAGGGTGCACGCGGTGTGGCTGGGGCAGGGCGAGGGGCTCGGCGGTGCTCCGGAGGCCATCGAAGTCCCCGACGACGACAGCCTCGAGAAGGTCCTGGCCGAACTCCACACCCTCATCGGCCTGGGTCACATCAAGCAGGAAGTGCAGACGCTGGTCAACTTCCTCACCGTGCAGACCGAGCGCAAGAAGCGCGGCCTCTCCACCATCCCCCTCTCCTTGCACATGGTGCTCACCGGCCCGCCCGGCACCGGCAAGACCACCATCGCCCGGCTGGTAGGCCGCATCTACCGCCACCTGGGCTTCTTGCAGAAGGGTCACGTCGTCGAGACCGACCGCGCCGGGCTGGTGGCGGGCTACATCGGCCAGACCGCGCTCAAGACCGACGAGCAGGTGAAGAAGGCCTTGGGCGGCATCCTCTTCATCGACGAGGCCTACGCCCTCGAGCCCGAGGGGGCCACCTTTGCCGACTTCGGCCAGGAGGCCATCGACACCCTGCTCAAGCGCATGGAGGACTACCGCGACCAGTTCGCCGTGGTCATCGCCGGTTACACCGATGAGATGGAGCGCTTCTTGGAGTCTAATCCCGGCGTGCGCTCGCGTTTTTCCCGCTACTTCTATTTCGACCACTTCAGCCCCGAGGAACTGCTGGCCATCTTCGAGAAGTTCGCCGCCGACGCGGGCTACCGCCTCACCCCCGACGCCCGCCTGGCCGTCGAGAGCACCATCCGCCAGGCCCACGCCGCGCGCGACCGCAGCTTCGGCAACGCCCGCTTCTGCCGCAACCTCTTCGAGGACATCGTGGCCGAGCAGGCCAACCGCATCGCCCACTCGGACATGACCGCCCTCTCCGACGCCGACTTGCAGCTCATCACCCTGGAGGACATCCCCAACGCCGCCGCCGACATCGCCCGGCTCAACACCAAGCGGTCGCTGAATTGACAGCGATAGTTGACGCTCGAGGGTTATTACCACCTCTACGGCGAGGTGACACATAAAGCCTCTTGAATCCAAGGCCAAAAGCAAAGCTGCTTGACCCTGGTTGGATCAGCCGCAAGCTGGGTGAGAAACGGCTCAGCAGCCAGGCGTTTGTGTTCCAGCGAAGGGTACACTTGGCCTTCAATGGCCCGCCTGACCTCCTCAAAAACCCGTTCGGCGGGATTGAGCTCGGGCGAATACGAAAGCTCGGATAGGCTACGACCCCGGTGAACCCCCGCCCCATCCCAAACGTTGATCGCTAACCGCATCTCATCGCTAAAGCCAATCTGGGCCAGGGCATCCCCCTGGGGTTTACCCGGTCGGTGGAGCTGCTCGGCTATCAGGGCTTTGAGCCCCCTTTTTCCAGCGCGCTTGCGCTGCCGCATCGGCCTTGGCCGAACTCGGTCGCGGTACTTTGGGGTGAATCTTCCATCGAGCCATCAGCCCATAGAGGCCTTTATAGCTGTACTGTACCCCAAAGCGTTGTTGCACCCACTGCCGCGCTTCTTCGTAGGTGCGAAAGCTTCCTTTGGCACTCTCGGCCTTCAGTTCCAGCTGTTGGCCTTCATCCAGCCGGGCTCGGCTGACTTTGACCCCCCGGCCCGGTACCACCCCAGCCACCTGCTGAGGGTTTTACGTCCAATCCCCACTTTTTTGGCCGCCTCCTGCGCCTCTTTACCTCGACGTACCAGCCACATCGCCTGCAGCCGTTTACGTCGTTCCAGGTGCTTCTCCCGTCTATACAGTTCCTCCAACTCCTCTGCGCTTTCGGCCCAATCGATTGGGGCAATCCTTCGACTCATTCCCCTATCCTACTTTAGGTGTCACCTTGGGTGAGATTTGCTATTACGCCCTGGCGGGTCTCAGCCGGGTCCTGCCCTTCGCTGCTGAGCCGGCCACAGCTCCCGCTGCCGCGCCGCAGCCTTTCACGGTGCGCCCGCTCGAGCAGCCCGCCCCGTGGGTATACCTCGAGGGCGCTGCGCCTGGTTTTGCTGCTGACCAACCCCGTGGGCCTGTACGCCGAGTATGCCTACGTGCTGGACGCCCCAGGGAACCGCCTCGTCGGCCTGGCTTGGCCGGAGCCCAGAATACTGCTGGTGAGCGAGCAGGGCGGGGGGAAGACCCGGATCTACCGCCTGGAGCTGAACGGGGCTACCGACCTGGCCTTCAGCCCCTTCGACGAGCCGCAGGGGGCGCTCGAGGCCGGAATCGGCGCCGGCGTGCGCCCGGTGGCCAAGGAGCGGGTGCTCGAGCTTGAAGGGGAGTACCGGGGTCTGGCCCGTGTGGGGGAGCGTTTCTACGTCCTGCGCGAGGGGCGCGCTTTCGAGATCACTCCAGGGCAAACCCCTGGCCGCTGAAACCCCGCAGAGGCCCGCGGCATGCGGTGGTGCTAGGGCCTCGATTGCGAATCATGGTTCCATAGGCCCGTTCAGCCAGCGATCTACGCTCGAGGTACTGGTCCGCTGGCCGTAGCGTTGCTGCAATGAATCCACCATTTCAGCCAGTGTCCACTCATTCCGTTCTCCCAGCAGCGTGGTCAGCCGCTCCCGCCACTCTGCCTCCACCGCAGACCTGGGCCTCCAAACCACCCCTTCCTCGGTACAACTCCATCCACCCCTGCACCGTATTCCGCGCCACCGCAACTCTGGTGAATGTACGCTCATTCCGCTGACTTATTTCGTACCGGGTTTTGCTGGGAAGGGCTTTGAGACGCTTTTACGACAGCCTCTTATGCTGCCCAGGCCGAGTTTCTAGAGGGATCTGATCCGTGTGGGCGCTTGGATCAAAGACCCATCGGAGTTCTTGGCGTGAAGCCCGGTTCCTGAAAGGCTGCTAAGTGGGAGCGGCTTCGGCGGTTAAACACCGACCCCGCAAACTGCGTCCTGGCTGGGCCTAGGGCAAACGCCGGCCTCGTTCAGGAAATCTTGCGCACCGGGCAGGTGTTGATGCCGAGCAGGGCGTACAGCGGGCAGTAGCCCACGACTGCTGTTCCCAGCATCAGCACGCCCAGGCCAGCGGTGATGTAGGTCCAAAGACCGGCAGTGACGGTAAAGGCCAGCGTGAAGAACACGACGCTCAGGGTCAGGCGGATGATGCGATCGGCGGTACCCTCGTTTGGTTTCATCCTCATCTCCTCCTTCTGCCTCGAGGCTAGGCTGTAGATAACACCAAAGCAATGGTAAAAATGGTAAAAAACTAGAGGAGACCATGGGCACGGGGCGTAAGCTCATCGAGTACCTCAAACAGCAGGGGCCGAGCACCGTCAAGGAACTTCAGCTGGCCCTGGGATTGAGTGCCAACGCAGTGCGCCACCACCTCAGCGCCTTCGAGAAGGCGGGTTGGCTGCGGCAGGAGACCTGGCCGCAGGGGCGGGGCCGCCCGGCGGTGCGCTATGCTTTGACCACGGCCTCCGAGGGGCTCTTCCCCAAGCGCTACCCCGAACTGCTCGACGCGGTGCTGGGCCAGGCGCAGGCTGAGGGGCTCCTCGAGCGCCTGCTGGAGGGTGTAGCCGATGGTATGGCGCGCGAGCTTAGGGCCAGGCTGGGGGGGCTCGAGGGGGAGGCCCAGTTGCAGGCTTTGCTTCAGCACATGGACTACGGCGACATGCTGGGGCAGCTTGGGGAGACCGAGGCCGCCTGGGAGCTCAGAGCCTACAACTGCCTCTACTACGCCACTGGCCAGAAGTTCGAGCCGGTGTGCGATCTGCCTCCGAAGGTTATCACCAAGGCCACGGGCCTCCCTGCCGAACGCCCCTTCTGCCAGCGCGACGGCCGGCGAGCCTGCTACTTCCTCATCGCCAAGCGGCCCGCCTGATGCACCCCAGTCCGGTCGCTCGGCTACACGTTCGCTACGGCGGTGCCTTCAGCCGTACAAGAACTTCAGCAGCTTCTGCCACGCCGACCACCGCATGTAGCGGGCCAAGACCCACGGGGACGCGCTTTGGGCGCAATTGAAGCCGCCGGCCATGGGCTGCGGCGGGAGAGGGGGTAGCTATGTGGGGCTCTACACGGTCTATACCCCTGGGGGGTATGTTATGCTGGGGCGAGAGTTGATTATGGAGCAGAACATCTACGACGTGGTGATCATCGGAGGGGGTCCGGCGGGGCTCACGGCGGGCATCTACACCGGGCGGGGCGGCCTGAGGAGCGTGATTTTGGAGAAGGGGTTGCCCGGGGGGCAGATCGCCCAGACCGAGGAGGTGGAGAACTACCCCGGCT
>NZ_QWLA01000116.1 GCF_003574095.1 Calidithermus roseus | reverse complement strand
GCTTGCGCCCCCTGGTTCTTGCCCCCGTCCCCAATCCGGGGTATCCGGGGGGGCAAGATAACTACTGCCCTTTCAGCTCCTTTCCTATCTCCCAGCGACCCCCGCACTCCGGGCAGAACTCGAGCCAGCCGGTGGGGTGGATGGCAAAGCCGCACCCCTCGCAGCACCACACCACCCCCCGCACACGCTCGCGCTCGGCACGGATGGCGCAGCGCAGCTCGAAGAGGGCGTCGTCGAGCCGCGCCCGCTCACGGGCGTCGCTGGCCCGGCGCAGCCGTGCCCGGAGGATCTCGCGCTGTTCGTAGAGCCGCTGCAGGGGGGTCTGGGGGATCACGCTCGCCATAGCCGCCTCCTTCGGCCGGGCGCGCGGGTGCAGGCCTGTCCCGACACCCCGGCCGGTCCCCCCAGTGGGGCGCTCGCGCCCCCTGGCCCCTCTGCGGTCCGGGGTGATCCCTTCGGAAACCCTTTCAGCTTCCCGTCCGGCGACCCCAGCACTCCAGCACAGCCCCGGTCTCCAGCCCGCCCGGGCGACTCCCCGGAAGCGCCAGGGCAGGGGCGTGGGTGCGGGGAAAGCCCTCAAGGTGCGCTGGCCGCTGCTCAGCCGGGGTTACCCCGGCTCCCAACACCGGCCTGTGTGGCCTAACCCCACGGGCTTGTTGAGGGGACCAGTTGAGGCCTCGGACGTCGTTTGGCTTGTGAAGGTGTTTGCCCTTGACGATTTGCGGGAGCTTCATCCCCTCGCCCTCGACGCACCCCGTCTAACCATTAACCGGATTCGATCTGTATATCCTGGACCGGTAGACGGATTTCACGGCATGAGGTGGGTGGATGGTCTTCAGCGGCAACGACACGCTACGGCTTCACGGCGAGGCCCTCTGTGCCTCGTCCCCCCTTCCGGGGGCAGCCCACCTGGTGCTTGACGCCCCCTGGGGATACGCCCTGCATACGCTGCCGCACCTGCCCCGCCCGGTGTTGGTGGTCACCGGGGTGAACTCAGCCCCCTACCTGCGTGACCTGGTGGACCTCAGGCCACAGGGGGTGATCGCCCGTCCTGTGGGCCCCCAGGAGGTGCTGGCTGCCCTGGGGCGGGTGGCCGAAGGGGAGTGCTTCTACGAGGGTCCTGTGCTGGAAGACGGACTGCTGCCCTGTGAGCGGGCGGTGCTGCGGCGTCTGGCCTTCGGGCTGGAGAACGCGGAGATCGCCCGCGAACTCGGGGTGAGCCGCCGCACGGTGGAGAACCGCGTGGGGGCTCTGCGGGAGAAGCTCGGCCTGAGGGGCCGGGTAGAGCTGGCCCTCTACTACCTTGGCATGCACCCCCGGCTGTGGGCCGGAAGGGGGGTCATGCCCGCAGTGCCAGCCTCGAGTCGGCCGGCCCCCCACAGCAGGGGGCCGGCCGGTACCGCCGGGTTTTAGCGCTCACGCCGCTTGCGCTCTAGGTACTCCTCTTCGGCGGCCCTGGCCTCCGCCGAGCCCCGCGGCACGGCGCGCCAGGGAATTTCCCGGCTCACCAGGGCGCGGGAGAAGCCCAGGCGGGCGAGCAGCCACCGAATCAGCGCGAGCATGGCGTCCTCTTCGACCTACAGTGTACCGCAGGCGGGTGACCCGGCGGGGTACATCACCCACTGGTCGAACCACAGGATCCCGTCGGCATAGCCGCAGTAGTAGTTGCCCGCCCGGTAGGGGATGGTGCCTGAGTCGACGACCCCGGAGGAGGCATACCAGAGGACCCGGTGGTTGCGCCGCTGCTCCCCGGTGTCGTGGTTGAGGATCTCCGCGGCGATCTCGCCTTCGATCCACGCCCGGCTGCAGGAGACCCGGTGGCGGGTGTAAGGGTTGCCCAGGGGCCACGAGCGGTGCAACGACACCGCGCTGGTGCAACTGGGCGGGAGGGTCTGTGCGGGTTCCACGCCCTGCGCCCCTAGCCTCGACCGCAGCTCCTCCACCCGTGCCTCGAGGTCCGGGCGCCGCTCGAGCAGCCGCCTCACGTCCGCCGGGTCGCGCAGGTTAAAGGCCTCGAACCCCAGCTGGAAGGTGGCCTTCCTGGACGACGCGGTGCTGCGGGAGCTGGCGGGGCATAACATTGAAGGAGCCCCTATCGGCCACTTGGCCTTCGGGGAGTACGTCTACGCCGAGGGCAGCGCCGAGTTCAAGCCGGAGCCCTGGATGCAGGTGGTCTCCCCGGAGGTGCTCATCCGCTTCCCCGTAGGCTCGCTGGTGGCCCGGCGCAGCTTCATCTTTGCCCGGGCGGGCTTCGGCAAATCCAACCTCAACAAGCTGCTCTTCAGCGAGCTCTACCGCGATACCCCCACGGTGGAAAAGCGGGGGGGGCGGAAGGTCAAGGTAGGCACAGTGCTGTTCGACCCGGACGGCGAGTACTTCTGGCCTGACGATAAGGGCCGGCCTGGCCTGTGCGACGTACCCCACCTGGAGGACAAGCTGGTCGTGTTTACCAGCCGCAAGGCCCCCAGCCCCTACTACGGCTCCTTCGTGGCCGGCGACATCCGGTTGGACATCCGCCGGCTCAGACCCGCCGACGTGATCTCCATCGCCCTCGACCCCGAGCGGCAGGAGCAGCAGAACGTGCGCAAGCTCCGGGGGCTCAACGACAGCAAGTGGGCGCAGCTAGTGGACATGATTCACCGAGATGGCAACAGTACCGACTTACAGCAGGTGTCCGCGCTTCTGGATCTGGAGTATCCCAAGCAAGAGGCCGAAGCCACCGCGGCCCGCAGCAACATGACCGCCATCGTGCGCATGCTGCACGATCCCAAGAGCCGGATGCTCGACCTGCTGATGCTGGCCCTGAGGGAGGGCAAGCTGTGCGTGGTGGACATCTCCCAGATGCGAGGCGGACAGTCCCTCATCCTTTCGGGCCTGATCCTGCGCCGGATCTTCGATCACAACCAGCGGGAGTTCACCGAGGCCACCCCCCACACCATCCCCACCATCGCCGTGATCGAGGAAGCCCAGTCGGTGCTGGGTGGTGAGGCTACCACTTCTGAGCCCTACGTCGAGTGGGTGAAGGAGGGGCGCAAGTACGACCTGGGGGCGCTGCTGGTGACCCAGCAGCCGGGCAGCATCCCGGTGGAGATCCTCTCCCAGGGGGACAACTGGTTCATCTTCCACCTACTCTCCCAGGCTGACCTGATGGCCTTGAAACGCGCCAACGCCCACTTCAGCGACGACCTGCTCTCCTCCTTGCTCAACGAGCCCATCCCGGGGCAGGGGGTGTTCTGGAGCTCGGTGGGGGGGAAGCCCTACCCGGTGAGCCTGCGGGTGCTCTCGTTCGAGCAGAGGTACTCCCCCCAGGATCCGCGATACACCAAGGAAGCCGCGGCCACCGCCGTGGCTGGATTGCGGGAGCGGCTGGGTGAGGTTCCCGAGAAGTCATCGGAAACCGAGCCTGGGTCGGGAGGTGAGGATCCTGGAGATGGAGATTATCTGGCCCAGACGATCCAAAATCTGGCACAAAGCCTCAAAAACGATCCGCTGGGTAAAGAGCTTGCGACGGAACGGGGGAAACCCTACGGCGCACTCCAGGGCTGGGTGGCCGAGCATCTACCCTCGGGCTGGGACAATCCAAAAGATTGGGCCCACCACAACCTTCCGCGTGTCCTGGACGCGGCCTTTGGTAAGGGTGCCT
Organism: Calidithermus roseus; assembly: GCF_003574095.1. Classification (GTDB taxonomy): domain Bacteria; phylum Deinococcota; class Deinococci; order Deinococcales; family Thermaceae; genus Calidithermus; species Calidithermus roseus. The sequence goes on along the minus strand of NZ_QWLA01000116.1, from coordinate 2,609 downwards.
GGGAGGGTTATTCCGCTCCCAACAGGAAGGGCAGAAACATCCGGTGGGTGCGGTTGCGGAGGGGGGAATGAGGGGGGAAGGCCGTGCGCACCCGGACGCCCTCCGGCTCAACGCCATCGCCCCCTACTTCACCATGTTCCCTCTGGATTTCCCCCTTTCGGTCCTGGAGGGGAGTGCCCGGCCCACCGAACGGGTGCTGGACCCCTTTTGCGGGCGGGGCACCACCAACTTCGCCGCGAGGCTGCTGGGGCTGGACTCGCTGGGGGTAGACTCGAGCCCGGTCGCCGTAGCCATCACCGCGGCCAAGCTGGTCGGCCCTCCCTTGGAGGCCATCCTCCAGGAAGCCCGCCTCATCCTCACCCGGCCTGCGCCTAAAGAGGTGCCACAAGGGGAGTTCTGGCAGTGGGCCTACCACCCGGAGGTGCTCGAGGAGCTGTGCCGCTTCCGGGAGGCCTTCCTGGAGGAGTGCTCGAGCCCGGCCCGCCTCGCCCTGCGGGGCATCCTGCTGGGGGCCCTTCACGGCCCGGTGTACAAGACTGCTAGCTACCTTTCCAACCAATGCCCCCGCACCTACGCCCCCAAGCCCGCTTACGCGACGCGCTTCTGGCGCTCGCGGGGCCTAAGGCCCGTGCGGGTGAACACCCTCGAGGTGATCGAACGGCGGGCCCGGCGCTACTATGCCCGTCTGTTGCCCCCTCGGGGAGCGGTGACGCTGGGGGACAGCCGCGAGGGCGAGACCTTCAGGAGCGCCCAGGAGAAGTTCCACTGGGTGATCACCTCGCCGCCGTACTTCGGGATGCGGACCTACGTTCCCGACCAGTGGCTGCGCAACTGGTTCTTGGGCGGGCCCGACGCCGTGCAGTACGACCAGTCCAGCCAGCTGGGGCACGGCAGCCCTGAGCGGTTCGTCGCCGACCTCTCCCGGGTGTGGCAGAATGTGGCCGCCCAATGCGTGGACGAAGCGCGCATGGCCGTGCGCTTCGGCGGCCTTGGCAGCCGAAGCACGGAGCCTGTGGAGCTGATCCGCGAATCGCTCAGGGACACCCCCTGGAAGGTAGAGGAGCTCAAGCCCGTTCCCCCCGCCCCCAAAGGACGCCGGCAGGCTAGCGCCTTCCTGCCCAGGGGGAACCGTTCGGTGCAGGAGTACGATTTCTTCTGCTCCCTAGGGTAGCTACCCGCACTCCTAGGGCAGCGGTGGCTTGAGGGTGCTCATCTGGGTTGCTGTGGCTCTACCCCCAATAGGCGACAGGACAAAGGGGTGGTGCTGACCACCCCTAGGTCATCAAGCAGCTACCCTCTCCTGATCTGCCACGACCGATGGGATGGCGTCTACCTGCTCGAGGATCCTCCGCGCGGCCCTCGCGATGCGCTCGAGGGAGGTTTCCAGCCCCTCCACCGCGCCCCGCCAGTGGAGGATGTAGTCGCGGCTGCCCTCCATCGAGAGCCCGAGGTGCCGCCCCACCGCGTAGGCCACCGCCTCGGCCTCGAGCTCCTTCACCGTCACCGGCGGTTCCACTCCCCCGTAGTGCAGCAGGACGTGCGCCCACTCGTGGAGGAGCACCGCCGCCCTGTCACCGGCGCTCAGGTCGGCGGCCAGGATGATCTCCCTGCCGTCGGTCTGCCCGTGCACCCCGCTGGGCAGCAGCCCCTCCCGCACCGGCACCGGGCAGGCGGCCCGCAACCGGGCGTAGAGGGCGGGCCCTTCCGGGGAGGCCTCTCCAGTCGGGGCCAGCGGCCTGCCTTCGGTTTGCGCGACGTCGAACACGCAGGCGGTGTGGAACCCCACCAGCCGCTCCTCGAGCTTTACCTCACCGGTCCTTTCCTCCACCACCTCCACCCGCTTCAGGGTGGGGGCCAGGATGGCGATCGAGCGCTCCCCCCGCTTGACCCGGCGGCCCAACTCGTTCCAGCGCTTCAGCCCTGCCACCAGGGTGGCGTCGGGCCGTTGCTGGAGGATCAGGGCCACGTTGCGGGCGCTGTAGCGGTGGAAGCGGCCCATCTTCTCCAGGAAGTCCAGGAAGCCCCGGGTGTGCCCCTCCTCGAGCTCGGCGGCCAGTTGCTTCAACCAGGTCTCGATGCTCTGCATCAGCGCGTCGGCTTTCATGGCTACCTCCTCGCCCAAAGGAGGGGGGCGGCCCAAGCCGCCCCCTGGTTCTGGCTCCAGAAATTAACGGTCTGCGGCTGGAGTGGAACCCTTACCGCTCAGACCTCCCCGCGTGCGCGGGAGTACACCAGGCGCTGAGGGAGCTGTAGCGCCTCAGAAAGTGGAGGGGCCTTGGGAGAGCCCCAAGACCCCTCCACTTGCCCGGACGTCACCACAACACGCTATAGATACCCACAGTTGGGTCAATCGCGACCAGGAGTAAGTTTCTCTTCTACCTTATAGAAGCGAGGGGGTGTGGGGGAGCTATAAAACCCAGCGGCTTTAGCCCTGGTCGCCTCGCCACGGCGAGGCGAGGACTCCCCCACGTGCCCCGCAGGGCAGGCTTTTATCATAAGCACATATGAAATCTGTCTCCATCCCTAGTCCGTTGCCGCATCTAGCCCAGATACCCGATTCCCGCGAGTACTTGAAAACCCAACATCGCTGGCAAGACCTGCTGCTAATC
>NZ_QWLA01000115.1 GCF_003574095.1 Calidithermus roseus | reverse complement strand
GTGGGAACTCTACGGGCCGATGGTGCCCCGTGTGGAGCCGGGAGACCTCGAGGCCGCCCGCCGCTACGACGGCTTCTTCAACCGCTGGTACCTCGACCCGCTGTTCGGCTTCGGCTACCCGCTGGACATGTGGGAACTCTACGGGCCGATGGTGCCCCGTGTGGAGCCGGGAGACCTCGAGGCCGTCGCCGCCCCCCTCGACTTCCTGGGCATCAACTACTACTCGCGCTCGGTGGTGCGGCACGCGGAGCAGGGCCCCCTGCTCGTCGAGCACGTGCGCCCGGAGGGCGAGTACACCTACATGAACTGGGAGGTCTACCCCGACGGCATCCGCGAGATCGTGGTGCGGGTAGCCCGCGAGTACCGGCCCCGCTCCATCTACATCACCGAGAACGGGGCCTGCTACCCCGACGGCGTGGACGACGACGGCGAGATCCACGACCCCAAGCGCTTGGAGTACTACCGCTCTCACCTGGGCAAGTGCGCCCAGGCCATCCGCGAGGGGGCTCCGCTGAAGGGCTACTTCGCCTGGAGCCTGCTGGATAACTTCGAGTGGGCCGAGGGCTACGACAAGCGCTTCGGGCTGTTTTACGTCAACTTCGCCACCCAAGAGCGCCGCCTCAAGCAGAGCGGGCGCTGGCTGAAGGGCTTCCTCGAGGGCGCTGCGGAGGCCGGTTGAATGATCCGCAACCCCATCCTGCCCGGCTTCAACCCCGATCCCTCCATCGTGCGGGCGGGCGAGGACTACTACGTCGCTACCTCCACCTTCGAGTGGTATCCGGGGGTGCAGATCCACCACTCGCGCGACCTGGTGCACTGGCGGCTGGTGACGCAACCCCTCGCCCGCCGCTCGCAGCTCGACCTGCTGGGCAACCCCGACTCCGGGGGCATCTGGGCCCCCTGCCTGAGCTACGCCGATGGCCGCTTCTGGCTCGTCTACACCGACGTCAAGACCTGGGCCCCCGAGGCCCCTTTCAAGGACGCCCACAACTACCTCGTCACCGCCGAGTGCGTCGAGGGGCCGTGGTCAGAGCCCGTCTACCTCAACTCCTCGGGCTTCGACCCCTCGCTCTTCCACGACGACGACGGGCGCAAGTGGCTTTTGAACATGCTCTGGGATCACCGCAAGGGCCGCAACCCCTTCGCCGGCATCCTGCTGCAGGAGTACGACCCCGTGCGCCAGAAGCTGGTGGGCCCGGTACACAACATCTTCCGGGGAACCCCCCTGGGCCTGACTGAGGGGCCGCACCTCTACAAGCGGGATGGCTGGTACTACCTGCTCACCGCCGAAGGGGGCACCTCCTACGAGCACGCCGTGACCCTGGCCCGCTCGCGCTCGATCCTCGGGCCCTACGAGGTGCACCCCGCCAACCCCCTCCTCACCGCGCGGGCTCACCCCGAGCTGCCCTTGCAGAAGGCGGGCCACGCCTCGCTGGTGGAGACCCAGAGGGGGGAGTGGTACATGGTCCACCTCACCGGCAGGCCCCTCGAGCCGCCCGGCGCCTCGCTGCGCCGCTGCAACCTGGGTCGGGAGACGGCCATCCAAAGACTCGAGTGGAGCGAGGACGGCTGGCCGCGGCTGGCCGGGGGCGGGAACACCCCGCGCCTCGAGGTCGAAGCCCCCGACCTTCCGCCCCACCCCTGGCCGCTCGAGCCCGAGACCGACCCCTTCGACACCCCCACCCTCAGCCCGCACTTCCAGACCCTGCGCCTCCCCGCCGACGAGTCCTGGCTCTCCCTCAGCGAGCGCCCCGGCTTCCTGCGGCTCTACGGGCGCGAGTCGCTGATCTCGCGCCACCGCCAGAGCCTGGTGGCCCGCCGCCTGCAGCACTTTTACGCCGAGGCCGAGACGGCGCTGGAGTTCGAGCCCCGTCACTTCCAGCAGATGGCCGGGCTGGTGTGTTACTACGACACGCAGCACTGGGTCTACCTACGGCTCAGCCGCGACGAGGCGCTGGGCAAGACCCTCAACCTGCTGACCTGCGACGCTGGGCGCTACGACGAGCCGCTGGAGCGCGAGGTGAGCGTGGGGGAGGTGGCGCGGGTGTACCTCAAGGTGCGCTTCGAGCGCGAGACCTTCCGCTTCTTCTATGCCCTCGACGGGCGGAACTGGCAGCCCATCGGCCCGGCCTTCGACTCGGGCAAGCTCTCCGACGACTACTGCAACGGCCTCTCCTTCACGGGCACCTTCATCGGCCTGTGCGCGCAGGATTTGAGCGGGACGCGGCTGCCCGCGGACTTCGACTACTTCACGTACCGGGGGCTCGGGTAGAGGTAGATAGCCGATGAACCGTGAGGAAAAGCCTTTGACCACTTGACACGAGGTTCGATCCATGAAGCTGAACTTTCCCAAGCTTCTGTTCCTGGCGCTGGCCTTTCCCGGCGCCCTAGCTCAGGACCTGCCGGGGTGGCGACTGACTTGGGCCGACGAGTTCAACCTGCCGCCGGGCAGCCCGGTGGACCGCAGCAAGTGGAACGTGGAGACCGGCGGCTGGGGCAACGGCAACAGCGAGTTGCAGTACTACACCGACTCCACCCTCAACGCCGTGCACGATGGCCGTAACCTGGCCATCACCGCGCTCGAGCAGCGTCTGCCCGGCCTGCGCTGCTGGTACGGCCCCTGCCGCTACACCTCCGCGCGGCTCAACACCCGCGGCAAGTTCGAGCAGCAGTACGGGCGCTTCGAGGCCCGCATCAAGCTCCCGCGCGGGCAGGGGTTGTGGCCCGCGTTCTGGCTTCTGGGCAACAACATCGGCACGGTGAGCTGGCCCTTGTGCGGCGAGATCGACGTGATGGAGAACATCGGGCGCGAGCCGCGCACTGTGCACGGCACCATCCACGGCCCCGGCTACTCGGGCGGCGCGGGCATCGGCAAGCCCTACACCCTCCCCGCCGACTTCGCCGAGGCCTTCCACGTCTTCGCGCTCGAGTGGGAGCCGGAGGAACTGCGCTGGTACGTCGACGGCCAACTCTACCAGACCCGCACCCCCGCCGACCTCCCCGAAGGCGCGCGCTGGGTCTTCGACCGGCCCTTCTTCCTCATCCTCAACCTGGCGGTAGGCGGAGCCTGGCCCGGCATGCCCGACGCGACCACGCGCTTTCCCCAGCGCATGCTGGTCGATTACGTGCGGGTGTACCAGCGGGAGGGGCGATAGCCAGAAGCCAAACGCCCTTTCTCTGGCCTCCACACCCTTTTTGACCCCCGGCATTTGACTGGGATGAGCCCCTCCCGGTAATATGTTCATGTCTCGAACTTTAGCCCAGGCCCGGCAAAAAGCTTGGAGGGGGTGGTCTATGCCAGCTCGGATTAGAAGTGCCAATTCCAGTTCTGGGACAGGGGTCTTGCGCAACCTCAACCGCTCGTTGGTGCTCAAGACGCTTTGGCAGCGCCCCGGCCTCTCGCGCTCGGAGCTGGCGCGTGAACTTGGGCTGGCCAAGTCCACGGTCTCGGTAGTGGTGGCCGAACTGCTCGAGGAGGGGTTGCTGCGCGAGGGAGAGGAGATGCCGGGGGGAGTGGGGCGACCCTCGCGCGCCCTCGAGCTCGACCGTGAGAAAAACCTGGTGCTGGCCTGGGAGATCAGCGTGGACTACCTGGCAGTGCGGCTGCAAAACCTCATGGGCGAGGTGCGGCGCGGTCAGGATCTGGAGCTGGGTCCCGACCCCGACCCCAGCGCCTGCCTGGACCGGCTGGCCCAGGCCAGCCGGGAACTGCTGCGGGGGCTGGGCCACAGTGTTTACCTGCGGGGATTGTGCTTGAGTGTGCCAGGGCTGGTCGAACCGCAACACGGACACCTCACCCTGGCCCCGAACCTGGGCTGGCAGGACCTGCCGCTGCTGGAGATGCTGGGGCACAAGCTCGCCCAGCACAGGATCCGGGTGGAGACCCCGCCCATCCTCGAGAACGAGGCCAACACCGCCGCACTGGGGGTGTACACCCTGGGCGAGTGGCGGGTCGCCAACCTGGCCTACTTGAGCCTGGGCATCGGGCTGGGCAGCGGTCTGGTGCTGGACCGGCAGCTCTTTTGGGGCAGCCACGGTCACGCGGGGGAGATCGGACACGTCCCCCTCGACCCCCAGGGGCCACCCTGCCGCTGCGGCAAGCGGGGCTGTGCCGAGACCTTCGTCAGCCTCAAGGCCTGGCGGGCCGACCCCACCGAGGCCGGGCTCGAGCGCATGGCCGATAAGCTGGGGCTTTTGCTGGCCCAGCTCCTCAACCTGCTCGACCCCGACGTGGTGGTGCTGGGCGGGCCGCTGGTCGAGGAGATCGGGCCCCGGCTGCTGCCGCTGGCCCGCGCAGCCGCCCGGCGCTACGCCCTCGAGCAGGCCGCCCGCACTGCCCAGATCGTGCTCTCGCCCTTTGGCCGCGACACCGCCATCTTGGGCGCGGGCGTGCTGGCCATCCGCGCCTTCCTCGAGGCCCAGCGGAGCGGGGTGGGTGCTTGAGCCCGCAATACGCCCCCCGCCTTTCCCGACCCTGAGCCGCTTTTCATCACAGGAGCTTTGACATGGCCTATCAACCCAAACCCGAGCACAAGTTCACCTTTGGCCTATGGACCGTGGGCAACGTAGGGCGCGACCCTTTCGGCCTGCCCACCCGCCCGCCTCTCGAGCCCGACTACATCGTCTACAAGCTGGCCGAGCTGGGAGCCTATGGGGTCAACCTACACGACAACGACCTCATCCCCATCGACGCTTCCAAGTCCGAGCGTGAGCGCATCCTCAAGCGCTTCAAGAAGGCCCTCCAGGACAGCGGCCTGGCGGTGCCCATGGCCACCACCAACCTCTTCAGCGACCCCATCTTCAAGGACGGGGCCTTCACCTCTCCTGACGCGCGGGTGCGGGCTTATGCCATCCAGAAGACCATGCAGGCCATGGACCTGGGGGCCGAGCTGGGAGCGAGGACCTACGTCTTCTGGGGCGGGCGCGAGGGGGCGGAGGTCGACGCCGGGGGCAACGCGCTCGAGGCCCTCGCCCGCTACCGTGAGGCGCTGAACTTCCTGGCCGAGTACTCCGAGGATCAGGGCTACGGCTATCGCTTCGCCCTCGAGCCCAAGCCCAACGAACCCAGGGGCGACATCTACCTGCCGGTGGTGGGGGCGGCGCTGGGCTTCATCGCCACGCTGGACAAGCCCCACCTCTTCGGGCTCAACCCCGAGGTGGCCCACGAGACCATGGCCGGCCTCAACTTCGTGCACGCCGTGGCCCAGGCCATCGATGCGGGCAAGCTCTTTCACATCGACCTCAACGACCAGAAGATGGGCCGCTTCGACCAGGACTTGCGCTTTGGGGCCGAGAACCTCAAGATGGCCTTCTTCCTGGTCAAGCTGCTGGAGGACTCCGGCTACGACGGCCCCCGCCACTTCGATGCCCACGCCCTGCGCACCGAGGACGAGGCGGGGGTGTGGGAGTTCGCCAAAGGCTGCATGAGGACCTACCTGATCCTCAAGGAGAAGGCTGAGCGCTTCGACCGTGACCGCGAGATCCAGGACCTCATCGGGGCCTACAAGGTTCAGGACGGGGCACTCGCTCGGCTCACCGCGAAGTACAGCCGTGAGAACGCCCAGGCCCTGAAGGGGCTCGAGTTCGACCGTGAGGAGCTGGGCCGGCGGGGACCGGGGTTGGAGCGGCTGGACCAGCTCACGGTCGAACTGCTGTTGGGGGTGCGGTGATGAGAGGTTGCTCGTAGAGGCTCAGAAATTACGCCCCTTAGCGGCTATTCCTGGTAGAGTTGTCTCAGGTTAACAGCTCATGAGACCCGAAATCCTGCACAACGATAGGCTCCGCCTTACGGTGCTCCCCGCGCTCGGGGCCAGCATTGCCGGGCTCGAGCTGTATCGAGAGGGTTTCTGGCTTCCCCTGCTGCGCCCGACCTCTCTGGCGGCCATCACCAGCGGGGCTTCCCCCGAGACCTCAGCCTACATCCTGGCACCTTACTCCAACCGCATCCGCGAGGGGCGCTTCAGCTTTCGGGGCCGGAGTTACCAGCTTTTGCCCAACTGGCCCGACGGGGTGCAGACCATCCACGGCGAGGTGCACGGGCGTCCGTGGATGGTGGTCGAGCGCAGCGAGGGCCTGCTGGTGTGCCATTTCAACGCCAACAATCCCCAGGCCCTCAACTTTCCCTTTCGCTACACCGTGCGGGCGGTGTTCTGGTTGGGCGACAGCAGCCTGCGGCTGAGTCTGGAACTCACCAACTCCGGTGAGGAGGCCATGCCGGCGGGCTTTGGCTTTCACCCTTACTTCATGCGCCGCCTGGGCCTCACTCCCGACTTCCTGCTGTCCTTTCGCGCGAGCCGAGTTTACCTCACCGGCGACGAGCGCATCCCCACCGAACTCGCCCAGATCACCCCCGGCTTCAGCGGGGCCGACCTGAAGAACCTGGTCAACGAGGCCACCCTGCAAGCCGCCCGCAGCGGCAAAACC
>NZ_QWLA01000114.1 GCF_003574095.1 Calidithermus roseus | reverse complement strand
GTGGGTTCTGCCTGAAGTCGCCGGTAGCCTTGGGCAGGCGCCGAGGGCCGGGCTCATGACTGGGGCTAAGTCGTAACAAGGTAGCTGTACCGGAAGGTGCGGCTGGATCACCTCCTTTCTAAGGAGTTTCTCGTCCCCTCACGGGGAACCATCCTGAAACTCAAATCTCTGGCTACTGACCCTCTCTTCTCAAAGTTTCGATCCCTAAAGGACGCCCAAGGGCGTCCTTTTTTAGTGCAATCCTCCGTGAACCTCGAGTATGTGGGGATATACACCCCCAGACCCCCTCGCGAGGCTTACACTGAAGGGAAGAAGGTTTTGCCCATGCATTTCACTACCTCCTCGAGACGTCGTCGCAAAGCCAAAAAACCTCCTGCCCATACCATGGCCAAACGCCGGGTGGTGTCGGCAGGGGGAGTGGTATTGCGAAGCAACGAGGGCGTACTCGAGGCCCTGCTTATCGCAATCAAGGAGGGTCGCATGTGGAGCTTGCCCAAGGGGCAGGTCGAGCAGGGCGAACGCTACCCCCAGACCGCGGTGCGCGAGGTGCGCGAGGAAACCGGTATCGAGGCGCGGGTATTGGCCCCTCTGGGCAGCATTCGCTACCACTTCACCGTCAAGGACGATGCTACGCCGGTTACGGTGACCAAGGAAGTCCACCACTTTCTGATGAAGTATGTATCTGGGCAGCCCCGGCCTCAGAAAGAAGAGGTGGATGATGCGGCGTGGTTCCCAGTGGCTGAAGCCATCACCCGATTGTCACACCAAAACGAACGAGACGTATTGCTCAAGGCCCTGGCCCGCTGGGAGATGGGGGCGAAGGTCTCCCCTACTTCTTAACCTGCACCAACCCTCCCCCGCCGCCGCGCTCGAGCGCCTTACTAGCAGCGAGATTGGCTTGTTGCCACAATTCCTCGGCGGAGGCGGCCTGATCGGGAAACACCGCAACCCCCAGCGCCGGGAGCTTACCCATGACGATTTGCAGACGGGCCACGATGCGCTCCGCGGCTTTCGCGGCCCCGCCCGGCGTGCGCATGGTGGACAGGAGCAACAGAAAATCCTCCGGACTGGCCTCGATGGCTGCGTCGGATTGGCGCAACGAACGCCGTAGCACGTCGAGCACACGGGCTCTTTGAACCTCGGTCAGGTTGGGGCTTTTGAACCAGATCAGCCCTACTGGGTGAGCCTGTAGACGCGCCTGGGCAACCGCCTGCTCGAGGTAGCGCTTGAAGGCTTCGAGCGAGGCCGGCTGATGGGCCTGGGTCAGGCTCGCCGCCACGTGAGGCCGCAGGGCTTCGGCGAGCTGGAGGGCGATGAGCTGGTCGAGCTCATTCCAGGGCTGGGGCTCCCGTCGCTCGAGCCAGAGAATGGCGCCCACCTCGCGCTCAGGCCGGATGGGTACTTGCAGCAAAGCACCGAAGTACCAGGCTTCGCTGATCGAGCGCAAAGCGGTTGCGCGGGCATCGGCCTGGACATCGTGAACCGGCAATACCAGGCACTGCTCGAGAAACTCCAGGTAGCCGCGCCGATCCAGCACACCGGGCTCGAGCAATTTGGGCACCCTCGCCGCCAGGGAGTAGCTGCTGGTGGCAGGGTCGTGCAACCACAGGCTCAACCCCTGGATGTCCAGCCGCTCGTGCGCCAGCGTAGCCAGTTGTGAGAGGGCCGGCTGAAGGCCCTCGAGTGGCTCATGCAAAAGCCGAACAAGCTTCCGCTGCCACGGGTTGACTTCTGGCTGAAAAACCTGAGCCCCACTTGGGCTGGGAAGGCGGGTCAGGGTTTCCACCAGTGCGCGTTTGCCCGCGTCCTTGAGGGTGAAACTGCGCGCGCCTACGTGGAGGAGCGGCGGAGACCAGCGCACGCCGTTGCTGCTCCAGCCCCGCCCACTGCTGATGTGCTGAATCAGCAACTCGAACTCCGACAGCGGCAGCACCACCCCGGCAAAACCACCCAAGCGGATGGCGATGCGGCCCTCGAGTTCACAGTACTCCACGATTAAATTGCTGCCCTCGATGGAGAGGGGAGCCAGGAGTTGCCAGTCCCGCTCGTACATTGGCTCCCATTGTGCCCGATTTGTTGGAAGAACCAAGCGGAATATGCACCAGCTTTTAGCCAGGCAAGCGGCGGCTATACTCTAAGCAGCCCAGATGAGGGAAAATCAAACGGAGGGCTCTTAGCCATGGTTCAACTGTTCGACGCCGCGAGTGGGGCTAGCCTAGGAAGCATCAGCGAGGAGCAGCTTCAGTTCATGCTCGATCAGCTCGAGGAGGAGGCCGCCGGCGACCAGGACTACTACGTCAACCGGGCCACCCTGGAGTACTTCGCCGAGCAAGGGGCCGACCCGGCGCTGCTCGAGCTGCTGCGCCGGGCGCTGGGTGAGCGCGAGGAGATGGACCTGCGCTGGTCGCGCTAGGACTTATTCGAAGGGGTCTTTGGCGCTGGCCTTTTCCTCAGGGATGAAGCCGCTGAAGGCATAGACTTCTTCCCCACCGTCGGTCAGGTGCAATTCGGCCAAGCCCTGGCGCACCAGGGTTTTCATGACCTCTTTGGCCTGAGGGACGGGCATCTTGCAGTGCAGCACCACCTCGGCCAGGGTGAGCCTGCCCTGCATGCGCTGGGCGAGCTCGAGCACCCGCTGTTCGGGCGAGAGGGCCGCGGCCCCCGCGGGTTTGCTCACCGCCAGCCGATAACCCAGGTAGCCCACGACGGTAAAGAACACCGCCAGCCCCGCGACGACCCCTGGCTCCACGTCCTCAGCGGCGGAGCCGTCGAGCAGGTCGCCGATGGCCGCCAACACGAAGAAGCCGCTGAATGCGACCACGATCCAGCCGACCAAAGCGAGGGGACGCATCCTCAGATTATAGTGCGCCCGGCCCAAGCGGGAGGCTCAGATACCCGCCGCTTCAGGTGTACTTCTCGCCCCGCAACACCTCGACGGTCTGGGTGAAAGCGATCACCGCGTAGCTGGGGAAGTAGACCTCGGCCAGGCGCTCGAGGATGCGCTCGGCCACCTGCGGGCTCGCCACCACCTCCAGCCGCACGTTGCCCCCTTCCCACTCGCTCGCGCGCACCCCCCGGCTGCCCTCGCCACGGGCCGGGCTCAGGGTGTACCCACTGGCCCCCAGCTTCTTGACCTCGCGGACGAGCTTTTCCTCGAGAAAAGCCTCGGCGATGATGGTGACGAGTTTGAGCGGCACGGTCTGCATGGCTAGCCTCCGTGGAACAAGCGCGAGAGCGCGAAGTAGAGCGGGATGCCTAGGGTGAGGTTGAAGGGGAAGGTGATGCCCAGCGCGGCGGTGAGGTAATAGCTGGGGTTGGCCTGCGGCAGGGCGATGCGCACCGCCGCCGGGGCGGCGATGTAGGAGGCGCTGGCCGCCATGGTTCCCAGCACCGTGGCCCCGCCCAGCGACAGCCCGGCCCAACTGCCCAGGCAGACCCCCAAAGCCCCCTGCAACACCGGCATCAGCAGGCCGAAGGCCACTAAGAATCCCCCCGCCTTGCGCAGGTCGCGCAGCCGCTTGGCCGCCACCATCCCCATCTCGAGCAAGAACAGCACCAGCACCCCCTTGAAGGGCTCGACGAAGAGCGGGGCCACCTGCTCGAGCCCCTGCTTGCCCGAGAAAAAGCCGATCACCAGCCCCCCTACCAGCAACAGGATGCTCTTACCCGAGAAGACCTCACGGATGGCCTCGCCCAGGGTCTCGGCCCCGCCCAGGCGTTGACGGGCGATGAGCAGGGCGATGACGATGGCGGGGACCTCGAGGATCGCCACCAGGGTGGGCATGAAGCCCTCGTAGGGGATTCCCACGGCCTGGAGGAAGGTGAGGCAGGCGATGAAGGTCACGGCGGAGACCGAGCCGTAGTGCGCGGCTATCGCCGCGGCGTCGGCTACGTCGAAGCGCCCCAGCCGCCGCAGGACGGCGTAAGCCAGAAGCGGGGTCACGACGCCCAGCCCCAGCGTCACCAGCGCCGGCTTCCAGAAGGCCGCCAGCGGGGTGATGGAGAGCTCGGCCCCGCCCTTGAGCCCGATCGCCAGCAGCAGGTAGATGGAGAGGGCGGTGTAGAGGGCCTCGGGGATCTTGAGGTCGCTATGCACCAGCGTAGCCACGATGCCCAGCGCGAAGGCCAGCACCATCGGCGAGAGCAGGTTGAGTCGTACGAGTTCGAGGGTTTCCATAGACGTTCAGAGCAGGCCGAAAGCCTCGAGCACCGCCTGCGGCACGTTCTTTGGCCGGCCACGTTCCGCGTCCAGCCACACCCAGTCGGTCTCGACCTCCACCAGCAAGGCCTGGTCGCCCGCCCGGCGCACCTCGTTATGGCGGGTGGCGCGGAAGCCGCTGAAGGCGGTAATGCGGGTGGAGACCTCGAGCTCCTCCCCCAGCAGCGCCGAGCGGTGGTAGGTGATGACGTGGCGGCGCACCACCGGGATCACCCCCAACCCCTTGAGCACCGCGAAGCCCATCCCCACCCGCTCGGCGTGGGCCTTGACCGCCTGCTCGATATAGCGCAGGTAGACGGTATTGTTGACGTGCTCGAGCTCGTCGATGTCCTCGGGAACGACCCGGATGCGCAAGATGTGCCGATCGCGGAAGTTCATGCCTGAGTTTATTGCTCCAGGTCCCGCGAACGGAGCGCCCCTCACCGGGCTCGAGCCGGGCAGGGACGCCCGGGACGGAGCCAAAGCCGCAACGGTTGAGCCCGAGACGGGGCGGAGGGGCCTGAGCGGCGCCCGAGCCCGTGCCGTAGAAGTCGGGAAGGTCTTCGTCATCCGGAGCAGTCTAGGCAAAACCCGGCAGCGATAGGGTAGCTTGCGTTCCGGTCCCTTCCGGCTATACTGCCCTACAATCCGGGGTGTATCAGCTCGAGAAAGCGGCGATGCCAGGAAAAAAGGATCAGGGGCGCAGCGTGCTGCGCCCCTGCGGTTTTCAGCTGGCGGTTAAGCTTTGGCCTTCTCGACGAGCGCGGCGAAGACCTCGGGGTTGCGCACCGCGAGGTCGGCGAGGATCTTGCGGTCGAGTTCGATGCCAGCCTTCTTGAGGCCGCCCATGAATACCGAGTAGCTCAGACCGTGCTGGCGGGCGGCGGCGTTGATGCGCACGATCCACAGGCGGCGCATGTCGCCCTTGCGCTCGCGGCGGTCGTTGAAGGAGCGCATGGCCCCGCTGAACAGGGTCTCGCGGGCCTTGCGAACGCTCTTGGAGCGCAGGCCCCAGAAGCCCTTGGCCAGCTTGAGGATCTTCTTGTGCTTGCGACGGCGGACGACACCGGTCTTAGCGCGCGGCATTAACCCTCACCCCTCAGCAGTTCGATCATGCGGCGAGCGTCACCCTCGGCCAGGGTGAAGCTGCGGCCCTTGGTGCGGATGGAGGAACCGGACTTGTGGTAGTTGAGGTGGCGCTTGCCGGGCTTCTTGGCAATCACCTTGCCAGTGGCCGTGATCTTGACGCGGCCCTTGGCGCCCTTGTGGGTCTTCATCTTCGGCATCGTGCTTCTCCTTGTCTTCCGGCGGAGTTCGCCGGGCCGCGGCTGCGGCTATAACGGCTGCCTCGAGCGCCCGCGAGGGGTCTTGATGGCTCGGCAGCCTTGCGAGTATAGCACCGAGCGGGCCCCTCGGCCAAGCCCTCGAGCCTTCTTGCCGCTCTAGCACGACAAAACAGGCCGGGCATTGGCTCGGCCTGGGGTTTAGCACGGTTAGCGGTGAGCTATCTCCCTAGCCGCTGTGGGGGTTGGAAACCTGGGTCTGGGGCTGGGGCGAGGGCTTGGAACCTGGGGCCATGACCATGTTCATGTCGCGGCCCAGCATCTCCGGGCGCATCTCCACGAAGCCGATGCCCTCCAGATCCTTGGCGACCCGTTCCAGGAGCTTGTAGCCCAGCTCGGGGTGGGCCATCTCACGACCACGGAACATGATGGTGATCTTGACCTTGTGGCCTTCCTCGAGAAAGCGCCGCACGTGCCCGACCTTCACGTTGTAATCGTGGGTGTCAATCTTGGGGCGCAGCTTGATGCTCTTGACCTCGGTACGTTTGGCCTTCTTGCGGGCTTCCTTCTCGGCCTGCTGCTGCTCATAGCGCCACTTGCCGTAGTCCAAGAGCCGGGCCACCGGCGGCACCGCCGTGGGCGAAACCAGCACCAGGTCGTACTCGCGCTCCCTGGCCATCTGCAAGGCCTCGCGGGTATCCACGATGCCCACCTGCGTACCGTTTTCGTCGATCAGACGAACCTGCCGCACTCGAATCCGCTCGTTGATTGGAACGTCCCTTATACGTCACCTCCGGGCATACGCCCTGCCCTCGAGTCTACCACGCTGCTGAAGGGCAGAGGGCGGAAAAGTTGGAAAGGGGTGTGTCCCAAAAACAACCCAATAGCCTAGACTGAGGCATGAGCCCACTACAAGAGCGGTTGATGGCGCTGATTGGGGAAGCGGAAGCGAAGGGTAAGGGGATGAAACTGGCCCAGCTGGAGCAG
>NZ_QWLA01000113.1 GCF_003574095.1 Calidithermus roseus | reverse complement strand
CCTCTACCCCGAGGCCCGACCCCAACCCACCGACCCCTGGGCCGACCTGAAGGTTGCCAACGTCTTCGACGCCCGCATCGTGCGGCGGGTCAAGCCTGCCGAGGAGGCCAGACTGGTGGCCCTGACCTTCGACGACGGCCCCTGGCCCGGCGCGACCCCGGCAGTGCTGGAGATCCTGGCCCACGAGGGCGTCAGGGCCACCTTTTTCTGGATCGGGCAGCAACTCGAGCGCTACCCCGACCTGGCGCGGCAGGTGGTGACTGAAGGCCACGCCGTGGGCAACCACACCTACAGCCACCGCAGCGCCGCCAGCCCGCTCGAGGTCGCCGCGCAGGAGATCGAGCGCACCAGCGCCCTCATCGAGCGGGTAACCGGGGTGCGCACCACCCTCTTCCGGCCTCCGGGGGGGCACCTGGAGAATGGCCTGGTCAAGTACGCGCTCGAGCGGGGCTACGTGGTGGTGATGTGGTCGGCCCTCTCCGGCGACACCGACCCCAAGTACAGCGCGGCGGAAATCGTCAACAACGTACTGGGCCGCGTCCGAGCGGGCAGTATCGTCCTGCTGCACGACGGGGGTGGGGACCGCAGCCGCACCCTGGCCGCCCTGCCCGAACTCATCGAGCGGCTGCGAGCCGAGGGCTACCGCTTCGTCACGGTGCCACAGTTGCTGGAATCCGGTGAGGTCGATACCCACCCCTGGGCCACGACCGGCCCTTGAGGAAGCCCATGAGCCTTCGCCTGCAAGTGCTCGGAGCACCCGGCCGTGACAACGCCCTCTTCGTCCGGGCGGACCTCGGCCACCTGCTCCAGCGCTTTCTCTTCGACTGCGGCCAGGACTGCACGGCGGGTCTCCCCCTGGCCGAGGTTCAGGCCGTGGAT
This sequence comes from Calidithermus roseus, assembly GCF_003574095.1. GTDB lineage: Bacteria > Deinococcota > Deinococci > Deinococcales > Thermaceae > Calidithermus > Calidithermus roseus. Next base: position 5,802 of record NZ_QWLA01000113.1, on the reverse strand, counting down.
TACCTGTGCTTTTCCCACCTGCACATGGACCACGTCGGCGGCTTCGACCCCTTCTTCCGCCTCACCTTCGAGCGACCCCAACCCATCACGGTCTGGGGCCCGCCGGATACCGCCCGCATCCTGCACCACCGCTTCCAGGGCTACCTCTGGAACATCCCCGGCGACAGCAGCGGCACCTGGCGGGTGCACGAGGTGCATCCCGGCCACTTGCACACCTACCGCTTCGAGTTGCCCGAGGCTTTTACCATCGCCCACGACGAGGGCACCCGCCCCACGCAGGGCACCCTGCTCGAGACCGAGCACCTCAGCCTCGAGGCCCTGGCCCTCGACCACCGCACCCCCTCGCTGGCCTACCTGCTGCGCGAGAAGCCCAAGCAGCACGTGGACGTACGGAAGCTGCAAGCCCTGGGCCTGCCCTCGGGGGCCTGGATCAAACAGCTCAAGGAGCCCCTGCCGGGGCAGCGCAGCCTCGAGGTCGGGGGCCGGACCTACGACCTGCAGGCCCTCCGCGCCGAACTCCTGACCAACGCCCCCGGCGACTCGGTGGCCTACCTGACCGACTTCCTGCTCGACGAAGCCGCCATGCGGCGATTGGTGCCCTGGCTCGAGGGGGTGCAGACGATGGTCTGTGAGAGCCAGTACCGCCACGCCGACCTCGAGCTCGCCCGCAAGAACTATCACCTCACCAGCGTCCAAGCCGCCCTGCTCGCCAGGGAAGCCGGTGTGGGGGAACTCATCCTCTTCCACCTCTCCGACCGCTACGCCTCGAGGGAACGCAGCCTGCTGCTGCACGAGGCCCAGGCGATTTTCCCCAACACCCGCTTCCCCGAGCACTGGAACCTCCGATAGCCCCGGCGCGGTAGAATCCCCCTTCATGGAGCGCCTCACGGCCACCTACCACCTCAGCAGCAAGCCCGAGGACATCGAGGCCCGGGCGGTGGCTCTGGCGACCGAGCAGAGCCTCGAGATGCCCCTTTCAGCCTTGCGGGAAGACTGGGGGGTGGGGGATTTACTGGGACGGGTCGAGGCCATCGAGCCCCTGGGGGCAGATCTTTTCCGGGTGCGGATCACGCTGGCCATCGCGACCACCGCCTTCGAAGCCGGGCAACTGCTCAACATGCTCTTTGGCAACTGCGCCCTACAGGAGGACGTGGAGCTAATCGACGTGGAGCTTCCGCCCGCGCTGCTGTCGGCCTTCCAGGGGCCCAGGTTTGGCATAGCCGGGCTGCGCGAACTCGCAGGGGCGCAAGGCCGGCCCCTCACCTGCACCGCCCTCAAACCGCAGGGCCTGAGCCCGGACCAACTGGCCGAGCTGGCCCACACCTTCGCCCTGGCGGGCCTCGACTTCGTCAAGGACGACCACGGCCTGGGCAATCAGCGCTTCGCCCCCTTCGCCCAGCGCGTGCGGGCGGTGAATCAAGCCGTGGAGAAGGCTAATCGGACCAGCGGATACCGCACCTGCTACGTGCCTAACCTTCAGGGAGGCCCCAAGGAGGTGCTGAAGCAGGCCCGTATCGCTCGCGAGGAGGGCATCCGGGCCGTGATGGTCGAACCCATGATCCTGGGTCTGCCCTTCTTCCACGAGCTGGTGGAGGAACTGGGAGTGCCGGTGCTGGCCCACCCGGCCTTCGCCGGGCAGCGCATCGCGCCGGCGCTGCTGTTTGGCAAGCTGTTCCGCCTGTTCGGGGCCGACGCGGTGATCTACCCCAATTACGGTGGGCGCTTCAGCTACAGCCGGCAGACCTGCCTGGATCTCGCCAACAATGCCCGCAAAGCCTGGGGCCACCTGCGCCCGGCCCTGCCGGTTCCCGCTGGGGGGATGAGCCTCGAGCGGGTGGGCGAGATGAAGGAGGCCTACGGCCCCGACACCATGCTCCTCATCGGGGGGGCACTCTTATCGGCGGGGGAAAGGCTGCTCGAGCGCAGCCGGGAATTTGTCGAGAGGGTGGCTTCGCCGGGGTAAACTGTCCTGGGATGATGGTCAGTACCAAGGTCAAGCACAAACGGGCCCACCTGGGCAACCAGCGCTGGGACGGGGTGGAGGTGCTCGAGTACAAGGCCGAGGGGTCAGCCCCTTTTCGCGCCGTGACCCGCCAGGTGCTCTTCGAAGACCCCGAGCTGGCCGCGCAGTGGCGCTACTTCGAGGTGGCTCCGGGGGGTCACACCACGCTCGAGCGCCACCGGCACGTCCACGCGGTGATGGTGATCCGGGGCAGGGGACGCTGCTTGGTGGGCGAGGAAATCCACGACCTGCAGCCGCACGACCTCATCTCCATCCCTCCCTTCACCTGGCACCAATTCCGCGCCACCGAGGACGAGCCGCTGGGCTTCTTGTGCCTGGTTAACGCCGAGCGCGACCGGCCCCAACTGCCCAGCGAGCAGGATTTGCTCGAGCTGCGCCGCCACCCCCACGTCGCGGCCTTTATTCGCACGGGCGAGCCATAGTGGCCGTCAGTCTTTGTTCTCCTGGTCCTTAGAGGAGTCTTCAGGTTTCCCCGCTCCATCGGGAAGCCAGCACCCGTCAACGGGCGAGGCGTGTCTTCGCTGACGGTTGCTCCAGCGGGCCGCCGCTAGACTCAGGGCGCCATGAGAGAACGCATGCATGCCCTCACCACGCCCGAGGCAGTGGAGCAGTTCATCCACAGCCATCCCGTAGTCGCCATCTTCAAGGCCGGAACCTGCCACAAGACCATGCAGGGCTGGGGCAACCTCGAGCGCATGTTGCGCGATCGCCCGCAAATCCCGGTGGGCATCATCCGGGTTATCGAGCACCGCCCGGCTTCTAACCGCGTGGCCGAGATCACCGGGATCACCCACCACTCCCCGCAGGTCATCGTATTCCGCGATGGACAGGCGATTTTCGACCTCGACAACTGGGACATCACCCTGGAAAAGCTCGAGCCCCTCTTCCAAGAGCACCTCCCCGACGTGAAGGTCGAGCCCAGCCAGAGCCACGGCAGCAACCTCGAGCCCTACAAGCGCCTGCTCGACGCCTACCTTGGCGGTGCCGTGGGCGAGGCGCAATTCCAGTGGACCTACCTCAACATGTTCCGCGAGGACGCCTCGCTGCGTTCACAGGAAGAGTTTGAGTTGCTCAACTCCCTCTTCGGCAACCCCGACACGCACCACGTTCACCCCATGGCCATCCTGCAGCACGAGCAGCAGAACCCCTCGAGCCTTTCCCTCAGGGAACGGGCTGCGGCCTTGCGGGAGAAGCTGGAAGCGCTCGAGGCGTCGATGGCCGATTAGCCCATATTCAGGGCGCTCGAGGGCCGGGGGCTCGTAGATATCCCCTGTTTTATTCGACCCCATGTTCAGCGGCTCATTTCGGGGTTGCTCAGCAGTCGCGTTGCCGCTTCCTCGGGGGTGAGTTCGCCGCTGGCGACCTGGGTGATGAGGTCCTGGCCCTCGCGGGTGCGGCGGCGACCCCACTCCTGGATCACGCTCTCCACCTCGAAGCGAGCCCGCTCGAGCCGTCCTCCCTCCAGCAGGCCGTGCTCTTGGAGGTGGGCGTAGTGCCGGTCGATGGCATCCAGCAGTTCGGTGATTCCCTCACCCCGTGAACCCACCGCGCTCAGCACCGGGGGTTTCCAACCGCCGGGTCGGGGAGGAGCGAGCTCGAGGGTGGTCTTGAGTTCCTGGATCACCCGCTCCCCGCCGGGGAGGTCGAACTTATTGACCACGAACACGTCGGCGATCTCCATCACCCCCGCCTTGAAAGCCTGTACCGCGTCTCCGGCGGCAGGGGTCAGGACCAGCACCGTGGTATCGGCCACGCGGGCGATGTCCACCTCACTCTGGCCCACCCCCACGGTTTCGACGAAGATGCGCTCGAAGCCGAAAGCCTCGAGCAGGGCCAGAGCCCCCACCACCGCCCCGGCCAGCCCGCCCAGCGCGCCCCGGCTGGCCAGAGAGCGGATGAATACCCCCGAGTCGTGGTAGTGGCGCATCATCCGGATGCGGTCGCCCAGGATGGCCCCACCGGTGAAGGGGCTGCTGGGGTCTACCGCCAGCACGGCCACCCGCTCGCCGCGCCTGCGGGCTTCCTCGATGAGCCGGTCGGTGAGGGTGCTCTTGCCCGCGCCGGGGCTGCCGGTGAGGCCGACCACGCGGCTGTTGCCCCGGCCCCGTAACTCGCGCAGAAGTTCGGCGCCCGCCGGATGCCCCGACTCGGCCCAGGTGATGGCACGGGCCAAGGCCCTGAGGTCGCCGGAAGTGAAGCGCTCGAGTAAGGTCTGGCTATCCATCAGTGCGATTGTACCGTCTTGCGTCTTACGCGAAACGCAAGCGACCCCCGCCCCTCGAGCGCCTCCTGACCATCGACACTTTCCCGTAAAAGCCTAATAAATCCGCAGGTTCTCGAACTCGTTTTCTCCCGCATTCACCGAGCAGTCGTACAGCCCCACGCGGCCAATGCTGATGCGCTGCTCGTCGGCGGTGAGGGGGTGGTAGAGGATGGGTTCGTTGCCCACCCACACCGCCACCCAGTCCCCGTCGGTCCAGAGGGTGGTGGCGTTGGTGGTGCCGTGGCGGAGGGTGTCTTGCATGTTGATGCGCCGCCAGATGTACTCCGAGCCGCCCGCGGGCTTGAGCCGTACCTCGACCTCGGTAGAGTCCTCACCCTGGCTGCCGTCGCGAAACTGCATGGCCACCAGGTAGCTCTCGGGCGAGCCGGAACCGGCCCCACCGCTCAGGACCGCCGGACCGGTGAAGGCGATGGTGTTGGGCGGTGTGCCCTGATAGATGCTGGTCTCGAGCTGCACCGTGCTGGCGCCGTGGGGCACGGCCTCCATCAGGCATTCGGAGAGGGTGGCGCTGGCCCTGGCCCGGCCCGAAGCCAGGCTGAAGGTCTGCGCCCCGAAGACGTGCTCCCAGGTCTTGCCCGCGGTGCTGCGGCCCGGCAGGGAGCCCGATCCATTGAACTCGTCGGCCCAGATGGGGCTGCTGGCCCTGGGCGCGTTGGGCGAGTCGATCTTGAGCTTGGTGGGAATGGGCACCTCGCGCTGGTGCGCGAAGAAGCGGCTCACCGCCGAGTCGCCGTCCCCCTCGAAGCCCAGGCCCACGTTCCTGAGGTTGCTTCGGGTTGCGTCACTGGCGAGGAGTGGGTCGCGGCCCTCCAGCCAGGCCCAGATCTCGCTCCCATCCAAGCGCACCTGCACGTCGTAGGTGCGCTTGGGCTCCAGGCTTTGCGAGCCGGTCTCGTTGAGCACGCTGAAACTGCCGTTGCTGACGCGATAGATTTGCAGGCCATTGCGAGAAAAGCGCACGCCGTGGTAGTTGTTCGCGTCCTGCACGCGCACCAACAGGTCCACGGTCTTGGGGGTTTCCCCGGTCTTGATGCGGGCGCCCAGCAGGTAAGGGGTGCTCGAGCCCACGTTCACGTAGGCCCTGGCGGGGGCGCTCGAGAGCGCTTTGAGCCCATCGGCGGTGCGGGTGATCTCCCCGGTCAGGGGGTTCCACGGCTGGCCGGTGCTGGCGCTTCCACTCAGCACCCCCGAACCGGTGCCGGTCTCGGCCAGGAAGGCGCTGAGCCACCAGTTGCGGTAGCCCGAGTCGTCGATCTTGAGGCGGGGTATCACCAGCGAGTGCCAGTAGCTACCCTGGTTGTGCAGCCCGAAGTACATTTGCTGCCCCGTCCAGCCCGTACTCATCCCCAGCAGCCGCATGTTGGGATAGGCCACCCCGCCGGGCACCCCGTCCATGTCCGCGGCGTAGAAGAAGGCCCCCATGTCGTTGACGATGGTGATGATCTGGCGGCGGGCGTGGCGGAAGCTGACCCGGTCACCCCGCAGCCCCCCGCCC
>NZ_QWLA01000112.1 GCF_003574095.1 Calidithermus roseus | reverse complement strand
CACCCCGAGGTAGTAGCCCCCCAGGCCGCGGCCCTCGTAGCCCAGGAACACGGCGTTGGAGTTGGCGTAGGGGTTGGTGGGGGCCGGGGTGGAGAAGAAGCCCACGGCGAAGCCTTCACCGACGTTGCTGGGCAACTGGATGTCCCCCGGGCTGAGGTCCACCACTGCCCCAAGGCCGGTGACGCGCTCGAGGGTGCCCCGACTGTAGCTCATGCGGCCCCAGCCCGCGCTTTCCGGTCGCGGCATCACCAGAAAGCTGTTGCGCTGCGCCATCTTGCCCTCGGCGTCGTTGCCCAGGGCCTCTCCCCCGATCACCGTTCCCGCCGGTTTGTCGGCGTCGAAGCCCTCGTCCACCTTGCCGACGATGATGATGGTCTCGGTCACGGTGAGGTCAGCCGAGCCCTGGCCACCGAGGTCAACCTCGCTGGCCCGAATCTGAGCTGCCCCCGGCGCGACCCCCGTCACGATCCCCGAGCTATTTACCGTGGCGATGGCCGTGTTCGAGGATGACCAGGCGAAGGTGAAGGCGGGGTCATCAATCTGGCTGCCGGAGGCGGTCTTGGCTATGGCGACAGCCTGGGTGACCTCGCCCGCCTCGATGTTGTTCTTGGCCAGGATGACTTCGATGTGGTCGAGCACCTTCAGGCTTAGCTCGACCTGGTTCTTCTCTCCGGCGACGATTTCCTGTTGCGTGCTGCCCTTGGCCAGCACGCTTCCCTTTCCATCGGCCTGGGCGTAAGCCTTGGCCACGAACACCGCCTGGCCCACCGGGGCCTTGATGCGGCCTTCCGCAGCGGGTTTGTTGAGGATCAGGGTGTCGTAGACGACCTGACTGCCAGCAGGCCGCACCGTCACCACGATGCTCTGGGCACTGGGGGGTATCTCCTGGGCCAGGGATTGGGGCCACAGCACACGGACTACAGCAGTAGCGGAGGGGGCCGGGGAAGTGCAGGCCGAGAACAAAGATACCAGCCCGACCAATGCCAGGCCCAGGCCAGTTTTACGGCGGAAGAGAAGGGCAGCAGTCCCCACGGGTCGCATTCTAGTGCGGCCCAAAGTGAGGGAAACAGGAGAAATGGTTAAGCACGACCATCGCGCTCGTGCTTCGTGCCCTGTCCTGCCCGAAAGGCAACTCCGCAGGGAAGGTGAATTCTCCCTTCAGTCCAACTGACTCAGGGGTGAACGAAAACCGGCACCCTGGCCCGGTTGAGCACGTTGCGGGTCACTGAGCCGAAGATGCGGCTGCCCCGGCTGCGGCCCATAAACAGCGCGCTGGCTGTGTTGCGGGTAACGTAGTCGAGCAGAGCTTCGTCGGCAGGGCTCGAGGAGGGCAGCACCACCACCTGGATGCGCTCCCTGGCCTCGCCGGGGAAGTAGCTCACCAGGGCGTGGAGGCGGGCCTGGTCGGCATCCACCGCTCCGGGCTCGACCACGTGCAGCAGGGTCAGGCTGCCGTCGCTGCGGGTGGCGATCTCGTAGGCCAAGCCCAGGGCCCGCTCGGAGGGGTCGGCTAGGGCGGTGGCCACCACCAGGTGGCTCAGGCGGCGCAGCGCCGTGTCCCTGGAGACCACCACCACCGGCTTTTCCGTCTGGGCGATGACCCGTTCGGTGGTGGTGCCGATCAGTCGGTCCTTGAGGCTGTCCTCGCCGTGGGTGCCCATCACCAGCAGGTCGTGTTCGGCAGCGTGGTGCAGGATGCAGGGGATGGGCTTGCCGGTCTCGAGGATGGTCTGGGCCGAGGGGTCCAGGCCCCTGAGTTGCTGCTCGAGCGCCCGCTGCCACTCGAGGTCGGCCTGCTGGAAGATCTGCTCGTTCTCGCGGCTGAAGAACTGCGCCGGACTGGCATAGCGGGGTTCATAGGCGTGCAGGATGGTCAGACTGCCCCCCATCAGCCCGCGCAGGTGCTGGGCAAACTCGAGGGCCTTGTAAGAGGCCGGGGAAAAATCGGTGGGGTGAAGGATTCTCATGGCCTGGACCACCTAGATCACGGCGATGCAGGCCACTTCCACCGCCACGTCACGGGGCAAGCGGGCGGCCTGCACGGTCACGCGGGCCGGGTAGGGCTCGCTGAGGTACTGGCTGTAGACCTGATTGAAGGCGGCGAAGTCGTTCATGTCGCGCAGGAAGCAGGTGGCCGAGACCACCTTCGACAGCGAGGAGCCGGCGGCCTCGAGCACGGCCTTGAGGTTGCGCATGACCTGGTGGGTTTGGGCGGCGATGTCGCCGTCCTCGAGGGTGCCATCGGGCCGCAGGGGGATTTGCCCTGAGCAAAACACCATCCCACCCGCCACGATGGCCTGGCTGTAGGGACCGACTGCCTGGGGAGCTTGATCGGTGTGTACTTTTTTCATGTCCCCCAGCTTACCCTGCTCGAGCAGGGACAGATTGCCGATGGTCGAGAGCCAACAGCATGGCTATCGGCAATTTCCACAGGAAACCCGGCCAGTCGCGGGGCAGGCTTGGGATTGTCCCGCACTCGAGGCCCCCACCGCTCAGGGGCCGATCGGTTTCCCCGGTCCGAACTGGCTGTAGAGCACGTAGGCCAGCAGGCCGCCCCACAACAGCAACAGAAGCCAGGTGCTCCAGCGCTGCCAGAAACCCTTGGGTCTTTCCGGCTCGATCACCTGGGTGGTGACCCCCTCGGGCTCCTGGCCCAGTTGCAGGCTGACCGGCCCTCCCCTGGCCGCCTCGACGGCCAGGGCATAAGGCCGCTGCTGGCTGGGGATGTGGGGCCCCACCGCGGCCACCACGACGCTGATGTTGTCGGGGCCGCCCCACTCGTTGGCCAGGGCGATGAGGCGGGGCACGGCCTGCTCGGGGGGATAGTTGCGCAAGACCTCAGCGATGACGGGGTCGTCGAGCACGCTGGTCAAGCCGTCGGAGCACAGCAAGAACAGGTCGCCGGGCTCGACCTTGAGGCCGATGAGGTCCACGCGCACCTGGGGAAAGGAGCCCAGCGCGTTGGTGATGACGTTGCGCCAGCGGTGGTTGCGGGCTTCGGCTTCGGTGAGCACCCCCTGGCGCACCCGCTCGGCCACCCAGGAGTGGTCGTTGGTGAGCTGGAGCATCTCGCCTTTGCGGTAGAGGTAGGCCCTCGAGTCGCCCACGTGTCCCAGAATGGCGTAGGGCAAATCGAGCCAGAGGGCGGTGGCGGTGGTACCCATGCCGCGCGACTCGGGTGCCTGCCCGGCGCTGTAGATCTCGCGGTTAGCGGCTTCAAAGGCCTTGACCAGGTTCTGCGGCGAGGGCAGGTCCTGGCGCAGGTTGGCGGCAATGTGATCGACGGCCAGCCTCGAGGCCACCTCTCCGGTGCGGTGCCCCCCCATGCCGTCGGCCACAACGAAGATCCCACCGTAGGGTGTGAGCTCGTAGAGAACGGCGTCTTCGTTGAGGTCGCGCTTGCGTCCGGGATCGGTCTGGGCGGCTGCCAGCACCACCGGAGCGCTCTCGGGTCTCGCCATATCTATGGGGGATTATACGGGTGGGGTGGGGTGCCGCAGAGCGAATTTGAACGTCCGGTGACGCTGCGGGAGGAAACTGGAGCGTTGGACAGTGCCGCCGCACTCCCCTCCGCCACCGGGGCTTGCTGGCTCACTGTAGGGGCTCGGGGTACGTCTTCAGGATCTCCGCGTACTCCGGGGTAACAAGGCGTCTTGCGTTTTGCGTAGGGCGTACGACCCGCGCCCGACTATTATCCATATTCCATCCAACAAAAAATATTTTTTGCACACCATCTCGAGCCCGGTTTCAAGGTGTAATCTGGAGCTTGGGAGAAAGCAAAATGATATCCGACCTAGAGCTGATCGAAGCGCGGGCCAGGCTCTCGGCTGAGGAGCAAATCAGTCTGGAGGATCTGGAGACCAAAGAGTGGCTCGAGTCCTTGGAGTACGTGCTGCGCACCGCCGGGCGCGATCGGGTGGTGGCGCTGGTGGAGGCCCTCGAGCGCTACGCCTACAAGCACGGGGTGATGCTGCCCTACAAGCTGCGCACTCCCTACATCAACACCATCCCCGCCGACCACGAACCCCCCTACCCCGGCGACCCCGAGCTCGAGCAGCGCATCGCCAACATCCTGCGCTGGAACGTCATCGCCATCGTGCAGCAGGCCAACAAGAAGGCCGAGGGCATCGGGGGCCACATCGCCACTTACGCCTCCATCGCCGAGCTGATGGAAGTGGGATTCAACCACTTCTTCCGCGGACCCGACGCCGGGATGGACCGCGACCTGGTGTTCTACCAGGGTCACATGTCGCCCGGAATCTACGCCCGCAGCTTCCTGGAGGGGCGCTTCAGCGAGGACGACCTGGCCAAGTTCCGCCGCGACCTCACCCCCGGACCGGGCCGTGTCGTCACCAGCTACCCCCACCCCTGGCTGATGCCCGACTACTGGGAGTTCCCCACCGTCTCGATGGGTCTGGGGCCGCTGCAGGCCATCTACCAGGCCCGCTTCATGCGCTACCTGGAAGACCGGGGCCTCAAGCCCAGGTCCAGCGCCAAGGTCTGGGCCTTCCTGGGCGACGGCGAGCAGGACGAGGTGGAAACCCTGGGCGCATTGCGGGTGGCTGCCACAGAGGAACTCGACAACCTGATCTTCGTCATCAACGCCAACCTCCAGCGTCTCGACGGCCCGGTGCGCGGCAACTCCAAGGTGATCCAAGAGCTCGAGTCGGTCTATCGGGGCAACGGCTGGAACGTGATCAAGGTGGTGTGGGGCAGCGCTTGGGACGAACTGCTGGCCAAGGACACCGAGGGCGTGCTCTTAGAGCGCTTCGAGCAACTCGTCGACGGTGAGAGCCAGCGCTACGCGGCCTACGGGGCCAAGGAGCTGCGCGAGAAGTTCTTCAACACCCCCCAGCTCAAGGCCATGATCGAGGGCTACACCGACGAAGAGCTCGAGATCCTCACCCTCTCGCGCGGCGGGCACGACAAGAAGAAGGTCTACGCCGCTTACAAGGCGGCCACCGAGCACCGGGGCAGCCCCACCGTGATCATCGCCCGCAGCGTCAAGGGCTACGGCCTGGGGCCCACCGCCCAGGCCAAGAACGTAGCCCACCAGGTCAAGAAGCTCACCCTCGACGACCTCAGGGAGGCCCGCGACTTCCTGGGCATCCCCGTCTCGGACGAGGACCTCGAGAAGACCCCCTTCTACCACCCCGGCCCCGACTCGCCGGAGGTGAAGTACATGCTCGAGCGGCGCAAGGCCCTAGGCGGCCTTATCCCCGATCGGCGGGTCAGGGCGGCTCCCTTGAACACCCCCGATGCCTCCTTCTTCGAGGAGTTCTACGCCGGGAGCGGGGGTCGCGAGATCTCCACCACCATGGCCTTCGTGCGCATGCTCACCAAGCTGGTGCGCCACCCCGAAGTGGGCAAGTTCATCGTTCCCATCGTTCCTGACGAGGCTCGAACCTTCGGCATGGAGGGCGTGATCTCCTCGGTGGGCATCTACAGCCCCAAGGGCCAGCTCTACGAGCCCGTGGACGCGGGAACCGTGACCGTCTACCGCGAGTCCAAGACCGGGCAGCTCCTGCAGGAGGGCATCAACGAAGCCGGGGCCATGGCCAGCTTCATCGCAGCAGGCACCGCCTACGTCCACTACGGCATCCCCACCATCCCCTTCTACATCTACTACTCGATGTTCGGGCTGCAGCGCGTGGGCGACTTGGTCTGGGCCGCCGCCGACCAGCGCACCAAGGGCTTCTTGCTGGGGGCTACCGCCGGGCGCACCACCCTCAACGGCGAGGGGCTGCAGCACGAGGACGGCCACTCCCACGTGCAGGCCCTGCCCATCCCCAACATGCTCGCCTACGACCCGGCCTTCGCCTACGAGCTGGCGGTGATCCTCGAGGACGGCATGCGGCGCATGTACAAGGAGGGCGAGGATATCTTCTACTACCTCACGCTGATGAACGAGAACTACCCTCAGCCCCCCATGCCCGAACCGCGTGAGCAGACCCGCGAGGGCATCCTCAAGGGCCTGTACCTCTTCAAGAAGTCGGAGCTCAAGCGGCCCAAGGCCCGCGTGCAGCTTCTGGGCAGCGGCACCATCTTGAACGAGGTCATCAAGGCCGCGGAGGTGCTGGAAGGCTATGGCGTGGCCGCCGACGTGTGGAGCGTGACCAGCTACAAAGCGCTGTACTACGACGCCATCGAGACCGCCCGCCGCAACCGGCTCAACCCCACTGCCAAGCCCGAAAAGCCCTACGCCGCCCGGATGCTCGACCCCACCGAGGGCCCCATCATCGCGGCCAGCGACTACATGAAGGCCCTGCCCGACCTGATCTCGGGCTACCTCGAGCGCCCCATCCACAGCCTGGGCACCGACGGCTTTGGCCGTAGCGACACCCGCGAGGCCTTGCGCGATTTCTTCGAGGTAGACGCCAAGTACGTCAGCGCGGCTGCCCTCTCGGCCCTCAAGGACGAGGGCAAGCTCTCCGCCAGGGCCGTGAGCGAAGCTTTCAAGAAGCTCGGCATCGAGACCGACCGGGAGGCGCCGCACAAGCGCTAAAGCAGCGCCCTACGCCTTACGTCGTCCGCCAATTGAGGACCCGGATACGTAAGACGTAGGACGTACGGCATATGACGCGACTGAAAGGAGCACTATGGCTACTGAACTGAAATTACCCGAGCTGGGCGACAACGTTGCCTCCGCCGTGGTGGTGGGGGTGCTGGTGAAGGAAGGCGACAGGCTCGAGGCTGGAGCGCCCTTCCTCGAGCTCGAGACCGACAAAGCCGTCATGGAAGTGCCCGCCCCCTCGGGCGGCACGGTGGAGAAAGTGCTGGTCAAACCCGGTGACGAGGTCAAGAGCGGTCAGGTGGTGGTGATGCTGGGCGACGGGGCCTCTGCCCCCGCCCCTACCCCCGCGCCCGAGGCGGCCAAGCC
>NZ_QWLA01000111.1 GCF_003574095.1 Calidithermus roseus | reverse complement strand
AGATGATTCGCGCAACCTCCAGGTGCAGGCTCGGTCGTGACTGGGCTGCTTTACCCGCCCGGCAAGAAGGTCTTGGGGAGCGTTGATGACCCATCTGGCTCTACTATACAAACCTTGCAACAGAGCAAGGCCCACTCCTCATCGCTCACGTCCGAGGGGTACGGTCTACGCTTCATGCTCTAAACCTAACTGTCTCCCTTCGTTTCGGATAGGTTCTTACCAGCCTCTAGCCCAGGAATGGTCAGAACCCCCGATCGGCCTTGATGATATCGAGCCCGGCCTCCGCCAGCTTGCGAGCAACCTCGGGTTGGTTGGTTTGTAGCCCTTTGGCCGCACCGAGCAGATGGCGAACGGAGGAGTTGTTGTTGCGGTAGTAGGCTAGCTCGGCCTCGAGGCGTCCTACTTTCTGCTGGGCTCGATAGGCCTGCTCGGCGCTCTTATCGGGGCGGGTAGCCTTTTTCGTGGTTCTGCCCAGGGGCTGTCCGTTCAAGATAAGCGCGGCCTCATAGATCTTTTTGGCCGCATCGGCCCGCTCTTTAGCGGCAAAGTACCGCTGGGCTTGCAGGTCGCTCTGGGCCTTGGTCAAAAGCGCATCGCCCTGTGAAAGCCACGCTGGGGTATTGCCCAAGCGAAGGCCCTGCAGGTAGCTCTTGGCCGCCTGGGCCTTGGCCATCTCCTGGGTGGCTTTTTGAGCCAGGCGCTGTTCACTTCTCTGAGCAGGGCTCTGTACCGGAGTGGGGATTGGGGTCTGGGCGAGGGCCAAACCCAAAACCAGGGGTATCCATAGTAGTTGTTTCACGGTTAGTCCTCCTCTGGCCTAAGGCCGAGCGAAGGGTAGCAGGCCAATGTGGGAAGGAGGTTGAGGGGCCCTCCGGTAGTAAGCATATTCAGTCCAGAGGCTTTGGGTGCTTTTTCTCCCCCGCTTTGAGCTGTAGGCCCAACGGAAGGGCTTTTATCGGCTCAACCTACTGGCCTGGCAACAGACACAGCGAAGCGCTCAGTGAATCCCCCTCATCTGGGGGAACCCTTTACCAAACCCTAACCAGAGAGCAAGAGCATATCTGGGTATGAACGCCCAGGTGCCCGCCGAAACCACGCTGGTCATCCTTGGGGCCACCGGCGACCTCACCCGGCGGCTGCTGGCCCCTGCGCTGTACCGGCTGTGGGCCAGGGGTCATCTGGAAGGGCTTCGGCTGGTAGGGTATGCCACGAGCGAGTGGGACGACGCCCGCTTTGCCCAGCACCTCGAGGCGGCCCTGCGCGAGTTCGTACCGGAGTTCGATCCTTCGGTCTGGGAGCGGATGCGGGGTCAGGTGCAGTACCTCTCGGGTGACCTGAGTCCCTCGAGGCTGGCCGCCCTGCGCGGCGCCGTTGGAACCAAAGCCCTCTTCTACCTGGCCCTGCCCCCCGATCTCTTTGGCCTTGCTGCAGAAGGGCTGGGGCAGGCCGGGCTGAACCAGGAGGCCCAGGGCTTTCGCCGATTGGTGGTGGAGAAACCCTTTGGCCACGACCTGACGTCCGCAGAGGCCCTGCGCACCCAGATGCACCGCTACTGGCGGGAAGAGCAGCTTTTTCGGATTGACCACTTCCTGGGCAAGGAGACCACCCAGAACCTCCTGGTTTTCCGCCTGGCCAACCGTTTCCTGGAGCCCGTCTGGAACGCCCAGCACATCGCCCAGGTGCAGATTACTTATGCCGAGACCCTGGGTGTGGAGGGCCGCTGGCGCTATTACGACCGCGCGGGGGCCCTGCGGGACATGCTCCAGAACCACCTGATGCAGCTCTTTACCCTGGTGGCCCTCGAGCCCCCCTCGGTCTGGGACGCCGATATTCTGCGTGAACACAAGGTAGAGGTGCTGCGCTCGGTGCGGCCCATTTCGCCCAACCAGGTAGACGCCCATGCGGTGCGGGGGCAGTACATCGCCGGAAGCCTGAGGGGGCAGCGGGTGCCAGGCTATTTGCAGGAGGCCCACATCCCGCCCAGTTCCACCACCGAGACCTTTGCCGCTTTGAAGCTGTACGTGGACAACTGGCGCTGGCGGGGGGTGCCCTTTTACCTGCGCAGCGGTAAGCGGCTGGGGGCCGACTACGCCGAAGTGGCCATTGCCTTTCGCGAGGTGCCTACCCGGTTCTTTGGCGAGGCCCCTCCCCAGCACAACTGGCTCGTCTTCCGCACCAGGCCCGAGGAGTGCCTGGAGCTTTGGGCCTGGGCCAAGGAGCCAGGCTTGTCACTCAGGACGCACTCGCTGGTTTTTGAAGCCCCCTACCAGCGCCCCGGTGACACCTCCTACACCGCCTACGAACAGCTTCTGCTGGACGCCTTGCAAGGCGACCGCACGCACTTCCTGCGCTTTGACGAGGTGGAGTGGGCCTGGCGGATTCTGGAGCCGGTGCTTGGGGCCTGGGTCCAGGGCCAGCCGGAGTCCTACCCGGCGGGCTCGGAGGGGCCGGTGGGCATGGGCCGCCTGATGGACGAGGGGCACGCTTGGCGGCCTTTGGGGAGAAACTGATGGAGGCTTTTGGCGCACCGGGCATTGCCCCGACCTGGGCTTCCAGCGACAAGGACCTGGTGGGCACCGCCCTGGGCACCAGCCGGGTCTGGTTTACGCTGGGGCACGGCATCCTCAACGAGGTCTTCTGGCCTTCTACCGGCGAGCCGCAGATCCGCGACCTGGGCTTTATTGTGGCCCGGGAAGGGGCCTGGTACGAGGTCAAGCGCCTGCGAAACTACACCCTGTCCACCCCCGCACCCGAGATTCCCCTGCCCCTAGTAGTGCACCAGGGGGAAGGGTATACCCTCGAGCTCGAATTTTTAGCCGATCCCGCACGAGACGTGATGCTGGTGCACTACCGGCTCCAGGGCGAAGGGTTCCGCCTCTACCCCCTGCTGGCCCCTCACCTGGGCGGCAGCGGTCAGGGCAACACCGCCTGGCTGGAAGGTGCTGCTCTGTATGCCCAGAAGGAAGGGGCCGCGCTTTGCTGGCTGGCCGAGCCCGGGTTTGCGCGGGCCAGCGCGGGGTTTGTGGGCTATTCCGACGGCTGGCAGGACTTCCGGCACAACGGGGCCATGACCTGGCAGTTTAGCCGAGCCCAGGGCGGCAACGTAGCCCTGATGGGCGAGCTGCTGACCGGCGAGGGGGTGCTGGCCCTGGGCCTGGCCCGCACCCCAGAGGGGGCCCACACCCTGGCCGCCTCGAGCCTGGCCGAGGGCTTTTCGTCCCTCAAGGCCCGCTACCTGAAGGGCTGGCAGGACTGGGCCCACCAGCTACAGATAGAGGGAGAGAATCCCCAGCTCACCGGGCTTGCCCGCACCTCGGCGATGGTGCTCAAGGTGCACGAAGACACCACCTACCCCGGAGCGGTGGTGGCCAGCCTCTCCACCCCCTGGGGGCCCACCCACGACGACCCCGGCGGCTACCACCTGGTCTGGCCGCGCGACGCGGTGGAGGTGGGGCTGGCCCTGCAGATGGCCGGTCAGGTGGCCGACGCAGGGCGGATGCTGGCCTATCTGGTGGCCACCCAGGCCCGCGATGGGAGCTGGCCGCAGAACTTTTACCCCGATGGCCGCCCCTACTGGCAGGGTCTTCAGCTCGATGAGGTGGCCCTGCCGGTGCTACTGGCGGCCCGGCTGGCCGAGGAGGGGCACCTTTCCGAGCGGGTCGGAGCGGCCCGGATGGTGCAGCAAGCCCTGCGTTTCATCGCAAATAACGGCCCCTACAGCCCGCAAGACCGCTGGGAGGAGAACGCCGGGGCCAATCCCTACACCCTGGGGGTGCAGGTCGCCGCGCTGGTTGCAGGGGCGGCCTTTCTGGAGGAGCCCGAGCGCAGTTACGCCCTTTCGCTGGCCGACGACTGGAACGCCCGCATCGAGGAGTGGACCTTTGTGCAGAACACCCCCCTCGACCAGCAGTACGGGCTGCGGGGCCACTACGTGCGCATTCGCCCACCGGGGGCGCTGGGCCTGCGGGGACGGGTACGGGTACAGAACCGCGGGGGCGAGTGCCTGAGCGCCCAAGAACTCATCAGCCTGGATTTCCTCTACCTGGTTCGGCTGGGGCTGCGCACCCCCCACGACCCCCGCATCCAGGACACCCTGCGCCTGGTGGAGGCCCTCTTGAGGGTCGAGACCCCAGGCGGGGTCTTTTACCACCGTTACAACCACGACGGCTACGGCGAGCATGCCGACGGTCGGCCCTTCGACGGGACGGGGGTGGGTCGGGCCTGGCCGCTGCTCTCGGGTGAGCGGGGTCATTATGCGCTTCTGAGTGGGGAGGACCCCCGGCGCTACCTCGAGGCCATGGCCCGCTCCGCGAGTGCGGGTGGGCTCATCCCCGAGCAGGTCTGGGATGGTGCGCCGATTCCCGAGCGGGGGCTCTTTCCCGGCAGGCCCACCGGCAGTGCCATGCCCCTGGTCTGGGCTCATGCCGAGTACCTGAAGCTCTTTCTGGCCTGGCGGAAGGGCCGTCCCGCCGAGCGAATCAGCTCCGTGGCCGAGCGCTATCAGCGCCCGCGTCCGCTGGCGGTACTGCACTGGCGCAGCGATACCCCCTATATTGCCATCCCGCCTGGGCGCACCCTGCTGCTCGAGGAGGCTAGGCCCTTCGCCCTCCACTTTGGCTTCGACGGCTGGCAGGGCACGCAGGAGCTGGCCGCTGTCCCGGTGGGACTGGGGCGGTTTGGGGTTTTTTTGAAGGCCGATTTGCTGCAAGGTCATCGTTCGCTCGAGTTCACCCGCCGCTTTGAGGAGGGCTGGGAAGGCCAGGACCACACCGTATTGCTGGCAAAGAAGTGATGGTAATGGAAGACCGTGAAGAAGCCATGCGTGAAGCCGACGAAAAGGCCATGCCCACCCGGAGAGCAGTGTTGCAGGCGGCCCTCGGGACCGCCGCGGTAGCCACGCTGCTCTCGAGCCTTTACGTGGGGGCAGGGCTCATCCCCAGGGTCACCAAGACCCCCGAGAACGAGCCCCCGCAGGAGGGGGACATTCTGGTGTACGCCACCGGCGCCAAGATGAACCAGCCCATCCTGACCTCTGACCTGGCTGAGGGCGGGCCTTTTCAGCTGGCCTTCCCGATGGACCCCAAGACCAAAGTTATCCGCAACAAGGAGCCCAAGAACACCCTTTTGGTGCTCAAACAACCCCCCGGCAGCTACGACGCCAAGGTGGCGGCCCATGCGGCCCAGGGCGTGGTCTGTTACTCGGCCATCTGCACCCACCTGGGCTGCACGGTGAGCCTGTGGGACGCAGCGCAGAAGCTGATGCGCTGCCCCTGCCACGGGGCGCTGTACGACCCCCGGCAGGACCGGGTGGTCAGTGGGCCGGCCCCACAGGCGCTGGCGCAGCTACCTATTCGCCTCGAGGGGGCCCAGATCGTGGTGGCGGGTGCGTTTTTGGGCCCGGTGGGGGCGCAGGTCTAAGATGGCCGGGTTGGCGCTGTGGGCCTTGCTCTCCGCCTTCTTTGCAGCCCTGACGGCCATTCTGGCCAAGCTGGGGTTGCGCGGGGTAGACGCCGACTTTGCCACCCTGGTGCGTACCTTCCTGATTTTCTGGGCCCTGCTGGCATTTGTGGGCCTCTCGGGCAAGTGGATCAATCCCCTGAGCTTACCGGGCCCGGCCTGGCTCTTCCTGGGCCTCTCGGCGCTGGCTACGGGGGCCTCCTGGGTGGCCTACTTCCGGGCCCTGCAACTCGGGGAGGCCCACCGGGTGGCCCTGGTGGACAAACTCAGCGTGGTGCTGGTAGCACTGCTGGCCATGCTCTTTCTGGGGGAACGCCCGAGCCTGCGCGACTGGCTGGGCATCGCTCTGGTCACCCTGGGGGTGCTGGTACTGGTTTTCAAGCGCTAGCCCCCAGCAGACTTTCTGGTTTTCAGATGGTCTTTTTATCCGGTGTCAGAAAGGAGTGCGTATGTTCGAACGAATCCTGGTTCCCTACAACAGCGGCACAAGTGCTCAAATGGCCTTGCAGCAGGCCCTTCAGATCGCCCAAAAACACGGCGGAATAATCCACGGGCTCAACGTCTTCGACCCGGCTCCCTACCTGACCGAGCCGCTGCTGATGGATATGGGCAACGGCCTGCCGCCCCAGCCCGTGGATCCCAATCTGTCCATGGAGGCCCATCTGCTCAAGATTGCTGAGGATCGGGCCAAGGAGAGCCTCGATCACCTCGAGCGTGAATGCCAGGCTGCGGGCGTGCGCTACACCACCGAGCTGCGCATGGGGGACGTGGCCGCCCAGGTGCTCGAGGCTGCCCACCAGGCCGACCTGATGGTGCTGGGTCGCTCTGGGGGGGGCCATAAACTGCGGGCCCTGCAGGATACCTGGGTGCGCCGCAGCCCGGTGCCGGTCTGGCTGGCGGTAGGAGGGGCCTCCGAGCCCCGCCAGGTGGTGCTGGCCTACGACGGTGGCGCAAAAGCCGCCGATGCCCTACAGGTGGCCGCTCGGCTGGCCCAAAGCTGGGGTCTGCCCCTCCTGCTGCGGGCGGTGCGTGAAGAGAGCCGCGTAGACGAGACCACCCTGCGCCAGGCAGGGGGACTCCTTCACGAGCTCGGCATTGACCCCGTCTCCGCCGAGTTGATTCAGGGGCGCCCGGCGGAAGCCCTGGCTTCGCTAACCGGGCCTCATTCGCTTCTGGTGATGGGTACCCACGGGCACGGGGTCTTCCTGGGCCTGCGCTTTGGTCGCACGGTGGATGGTGTGATACAAGGAGCCAGGGGTGCGCTCTTGATCTGCCCCTAGAGGACGGGTGGTGGTAGCGGATGTGACGACTCCCCGCTCTGAAGAGCGGGGCTTCTCGGTTCTCACGGGACGGCCCATGCCGTACCCATCCCCGAAGGCTCCGTCCGAGCCCATCTGCGGTCGGGTACACGCCCCGACCGTGCCAGGACATTGATGGCCGCAGCCACATCCCGGTGAAGAGAGGCCCCACAAGCGGGGCAGGTGAACTCCCTGACCCACAAGGGTTTCTTCTCCCGGTGCCCGCATACCGGGCAGTCCTGGCTGGTATGTTTGGGGTCTACCCCCACGACCCGCCTACCAGCTTCTTCCGCTTTGTAGGCGAGGATTTGGAGAAACTGTGCCCACCCCGCGTCCTGCACCCCCTTGGCGGTGC
>NZ_QWLA01000110.1 GCF_003574095.1 Calidithermus roseus | reverse complement strand
AAGACGCCCCTGGAGGCCACCGGGGCCAGGGCGTCGTTGCCGATGTGCAGCGACTGCACGTTGCTCAGCGAGCCCAGGTTGAAGCTCAGGGTGGGCTGGGGGAGGCCCAGGCGGTTCTCCGGGCCGAAGTAGGCCGTGGTCACGCCGGGGGCGGTGGGCTCGAGGTAGAACACGAAGCCGTTGCGCCGGGCCAACTCCTGCAAAAAGGCCCGGTCGGTGCCCTGCTGCCAGGGGGTGCGGTAGAGCATGAGGGGGAAGTCGGTGGTGGGGGTGGCCAGCGGCACGATGCCGTAGCGGGCGTAGCGACTGACGACCTGGTTGAAGATCAGGAAGTCGGGGCGGTTGTCGTAGGGCTCGTTGCGCTCCTCTAAGTCCATCATCTGCCCCACGTCCTGGCCCATTACGGTGAGCCTCGAGCCCCCCGCCTCGGCGCTGGGCTCGAGCTGGTGGTGGGTGATGACCCCGTTGATGAGGGCGTGGGGCGCGAGGCCCAGGATGGCCGCGACCACCACCAGTGAGCCTGGCTCGAGCGCGCCGCTTTTGAGCAGGGTGTAGTCGAGGCTCTTGTCCTTGTGCAAGGCGAAGACCAGCCGGAAGCCGCTGGGGGCGCGGTCGTTGAGGTGCACCTCCACCTCCTGCAGGGCCCGCATGGCCTCTGCGGGGGCGGGGCGGGGGAGGTTTTCCCCCAGCCACAGCAGCACCCGTATGCCCAGCACGCCCGTGAGCACCTAGACCTCCGGCATGGCCACCCGGATCGAGCGGCCCACTTCCTCGAGTTCCTCCGGTTGCAGCACCGCGTTGGCGTCGCAAACCCGCCAGAACTGGGCGGGGTCGCCCAGGTAGCGGGCGCTGAGGTTGTCCAGCCGCTCGCCCTGGGTGAAGCGGTGCTCCAACAGCAACGTGGAGGCCGAAAGCGGCGGCAGGAAGCGCCGACGCACGTAGCGCACTTCCCGCTCCCTGCCGTCGGCGTCGCGGCGGGTGAGGGTGGCGGTGGGCAGGGGGTAATAGCGACTGCTGGGGTCGAACATCCTAGCCTCCGATCGAGGGCAACTCGGCGAGGTTTTCGGTGCTGCCGAGGGTGGCCATGACTTCCTTGGCGATCTGGTGGGCCATGAACAAGGCTCCGCCGGGGCTGAGCAGGCCGTAGTCCTGGTAGGTCAGCACCTGCAAGTCCAGCCGCACCCTGGCCCGGATGGGGTTGAGGCTGGGGTCGAAGGCTTCCTCGGTGATCTGCAGGCTGCTGAGCTTGACCGGCACGATGCGCCGGGGCCCCCACACCAGCACCGTGAAGGGCGCTTCGGGGGGCACCACCTCCACGATGCCCAGCCGCAGCAGCACCTCGTTGGCGATGACCAGCGCCGACTTGGGGTACAGCAGCATCTCCAGGGCCGAGAGGGTGGGGTAGATGCCCATGCTCACCGCGCTCTCCTTGGCCTGCTCGAGCTGGTCGGCGGCGTCGATCTCGACCTCGAGGCCGATGGTCTCCCGCGGTGGCCCTTTGAGCCGCAGGATCTCGCTCTGCTCCGCGCCGGCCTGGGGGGTGAGGGCGCTGGCCTGGATGGAGCGGGTGAGGGTGTCGGGGTTGTACTGGAAGACGATGACGCTGGCCACGGGGTTGAGCACGTCCAGGCCGATGAGGGCGCCTTTGTGCACCTTGGGCGAGCGGGGGAAGGTGGTCACGGGAACCTCCTGGGTGCGCGGGCGGGGGCGGTGGGGTGCTTGCGCATGTCCGGCGTGAGTTCGTACGAGCAGCCGCTGCGGCGGTCTTCCGGGCGCACTTCGATGGTGCATTCGACCTCGCGGTCCTCGCGCCCCCGGCGCGGCAGCCGCAATTCCTGGGGGATGGGCGGGAGCAGGCCCCCGCGCTCGGCCTCCAGGCCCCGTTCGCGGCACTCGCTCGCGGAGAGGGCGGTGAGGGAGCCCGGAGTGCGCTCGGTTTCGGTGATGCGCCGCCTTTCGGGGCGCGAGGTGCGGACCACCCCCACCCGCAGCAGGCGGAAGACCCGCTCCCAGGGCCGGCTGCCCCTGCGCGGGCTGCGCAGGAATTCCTCCACCGTGGCCAGCACCCTGGGGGCCAGGGGGTCGTCCGGCCCCAGTCCGAAGAGGGCCAGCCGGTCGTTAGGCTCGGGCAGCGCGCGGAAGAGGGAAACGAACTGCTCGGAGAGCTCGGCGTGAGGGATCTCCTCGCCCAGCAGGAAGATGCTGATGTCTTCAGCCGAACGGAACCCGCCAGCGCGGATGGCTTCGCCCAGGCGGCTGCTGGGAGCGGGCGAGGGCCGGCGACCCAGGAGTTCCCCCCCGCCGGATGGGGTGGGAAGGGTAGTCCCGCTGGGCAGGCGGGCGCGTAGCAATTCCGCCAGGGCTTCGGCGCGCTCCGCACCGAGCGTCGCGTTGTGGGCCTCGGTGGCCTCGGGCGAGGCATAGCCGAAGAGGGTGACCACCTGCCCGCCCGCGGCCACGTCGCGGGCCACTGCGTCTAGATTGGCGCTCGAGCGCGCCCGCAGGTCGGCGTCCTCGGAGGGGGTGGTGCGGTTGAGGCGGAAGTAGTAGCGGTATTCACCGGGGACCTCGACGCTTATCTCCCGGCTCACCTCCCGCTCGCTAGGGGGAATGTCCAAGTAGCACTCAAATTGTTTGGTGGGTGGCGGGCACAGGCATTGGAAGCACTCCTCCCGCCGCACCTCGGGGCCGCCTAAGGGCAGGCGGAGTTCGAGGCCGCCGGTGACTCCCGTGCCCCCGCCCGCCGAGAGGGTGAGGCACAGGCGTGAGCTGCCGAAGATGTCCACGCAGCCCGCCCCGCTGCCGGTGGGCGTCGGGGAAAGTGCGTCGGAAACCTGCACTTCCACCGAGATCGGGCCCAGTTGGGCTCCTAAGTTGAGGTTGAGCACGTCTCCAGGGGTCGCGCCCAGCCGGTGCAGGAAGTCGCTGGTGAGGAAGACTCGCCAGCGGTCGCCCTGGAACACCACCTGCGCCCGCCCGCCGATGCCCTCGCTGCCGGGGATATTGCTGCCGAGCACCTCGAGCGTCCCCTGCCCGCTGACCCTGCGGCCCACCACGTTGATCTCGAAGCCGATCCGGGCGGTCCCCGCAGGCGGAGCACCCCCGGTCAGGAAGGAGGAGAGGTTGGATTCGACCTCGGTGTAGATGTCGGTGGTGGTGCTGCCCCGGCAGTGGCGGTAGGCGATGGCAAAGGCGTCGAGGTCGGGGTTCCAGAAGACCCCCTCGCGCACGTCGGGGACCTTGCGGCACTCGCAAGGCATCAGCTTGCGGATCACGTGGATGCGCGCGTCGGCACCCGAGCTTGGCGCGGGCAGGCGCGCCGTGTCGGTGCGCAGGGGTTCGGGCACGTCGGGCGCGCGCTGCAGGCGGGAGGGGGCTCGGAGGATCGTCCCCGGCGTGAGGGTGCCTCCGCTCGCGATGCGCTGGGCCACGTCCTCGGCCTGGGCTTCGGAGGGGTCGTGGGCCGGGCCGAGGGTGAGGGGAGGGGTGTCGGCAGGCTGGGTCTGGAGCGGGGAACTCGAGCCTCCCTGCTGCAGCACGTGGGTCAGCTCGTGGGCCAGCAACTTTTGCCCCCTGACCGTAGCCGGAGCGTACTGCCCGGCGGCGAACACCACGTCGCGTCCGAGCGTGTAGGCCAGCGCGTTCACCGCCCGCGCCGACTCGGCGGCCCTCGAGTCCGTATGCACCCGCACCCCGCTGAAGTCGTGCCCGAAACGGGGTTCCAAGGCGGCACGTACGGTGGGCTCGAGCGGCTGTCCCGGCGAACGCAGCACCTCGTGGACGATGGGGGGAACCTCGGTAGGCTGGGGCCCTACCCCCTTGCGCTGCAACCCCAGCCGCTTGCGGCGGCAGTTCTCGCACTCGCCGGTCGGGCCAGGGGTGCCGCCACAGGCGCACTTGCGCTGGAGTGAGGGCCGGCGGGCGGTAGGGCTAGTCGTGGAGGTCTGAGGCTTTAAGAGGGCTTTCTCCATCACAAGGGTTCTCCCGGCCTCTATGGCCCGTAAAAGGCTTCCTCGGCGAAATTGGAGTAGGAATCGGCGTTGTCGAGAGCCTCGTTCACCGAGAGGCGGGCGTATTTGGCCTCCCAGACGTAGGCTTTGTCGTCGCGACCGGCGGCGTCGTGGGCTAGCTCGTGAACGATGGTGTTGGCCTTCCCGCGGGCGCTCTGGCCGTACCAGATGGGGCACAGGTGCACGTCGGTCCAGATGGCGTAGACATAGGCGGCGACGTTGTCGTCACAACTGGTTTCGCACTCGAAGTCGATCTCGGCGTTGAGGGCCTTGTAGATCTTGTCGAAGATCCGCACCATGGTGCGGATATCGCCGCTGTAGGTGGTGTGGAAGTGGCGGTTGAGCAGGTTGGCCACGGGGGCGGGAATGGGGCTGGGCAGGCTACTCAGCCCCATCAGCACGTTGGCCACCCACCGGCGGCCCAGCTCCACCGCTGCGTTGGCCTGGCGCTGCCAGTCGATGGGGCAGTCCTCGAAGCTGTTGGCCGGGCCGCTGGGCACCCTGACCGAGCACCGCGGGGAGCGCGCCTCGACCCTGCCGAAGCTGTGAGCGGGCGCGGAATCCCGCCTGGTGTTTTGCAGCCGCCGCCTGCGGCACTGCTCGCATTCCCCCGTAGGACCGGCGATGCCCCCGCAGGCGCAGCGGCGCTGCAAACGGGCGTCTCGAGCCGCCGGGTGGAAGCCGGAGCGCGGAGCCTGGGGCTTGCGCAGAGCTTCCCTCACGACTCTTTCCCTCCCTCCGCCGTGGGGTTGAGCCCCCGGTACACCGCCCGTGCCACCTGAGCCCCGACCTGCTCGGCCCCCGCTCCCGCCGCGACTGTGAAGGCCCCCGCGTCCAGCCGGGCCGCTTCGCCTGCTTGCTCGAGCGGCAGTCCCCCCTCCCGCAACAACCGGGCCAGCTCGAGCCGCACCGCCTCGGCGATGCGGTAGCGCTCGAGGGGGGAGAAACCGTACAAGACCAGGCTCTCGATATGAACCTCGATCCCGGCGAAGCGTTCAGCGTTTTGCGTTTTGCCTACGACCTCGTGGCCCTCGACCCTCGACGCTCGCTGGCGTTCGGCGTACTCTCTCATCCCCAGCCTCCGATCTCGGCCTCGGTGAGGGGGCGCTCGAGCTTGCCGTACTCCACCTGGGCGGCCCGCTTGAGGTGGCGCATCCCCACCGCCACGCCCTCCTCGGCGGCCAGGAAGGCCGCGTAGAGCGCGATGTTGCGGATGTTGCCCCCGGTCACGCTGAGGCGGGCCAGGAGGCTGTAGTCCAGGGGCTCGAGCGGGGTCTCGGGCGGGAAGATCCGGCGCCAGATCTCGCTGCGCTGGGCGGGGTCGGGGTGGGGGAACTGCACCACGAAGCGGATGCGCCGCAGGAAGGCACTGTCGAGGGACTCCTTGAGGTTGGTGGTGAGGATGGCCAGACCCCGGTACTGCTCCATGCGCTGCAGCAGGTAGCTGACCTCGAGGTTGGCGTAGCGGTCATGGCTGTCCTTGACCTCCGAGCGCTTGCCGAACAACGCGTCGGCCTCGTCGAAGAGCAGGATGGCCCCGCCGCTCTCGGCGGCGTCGAAGACCCGGCGCAGATTTTTCTCGGTCTCGCCGATGTACTTGCTCGCCACCTGGGCGAGGTCGATGCGGTAGAGGTCCAGGCCCAGCTCGGCGGCCAGTACCTCGGCGGCGAGGGT
The DNA here is from genome assembly GCF_003574095.1 of Calidithermus roseus. Classification (GTDB taxonomy): domain Bacteria; phylum Deinococcota; class Deinococci; order Deinococcales; family Thermaceae; genus Calidithermus; species Calidithermus roseus. The sequence continues at coordinate 1,470 of NZ_QWLA01000110.1, read as the reverse complement.
TTTGCCGGTGCCGCTGGGGCCGGTGAAAAGCGCGCTGATCCCCAGGCCCCGCTGCCCCTTGCGGGCAAAGCCCCAGTGCTCGTAGACCCTCGAGCGCTGCCGCACCTGGGCGGCGAGTTCCTGCAATAGCCGCTGCTCGTGGGCGGGCAGCACCAGGTCGCCCCAGGTGGCGCTGGCTTCGATGCGCTGGGCCAGATCCTCCAGCCGGGGCCGGGCTTGCAGGCGGCAGGCCTGCCAGAGGTCGCGGGGCGGAGGCTTCTGGCTCAGGAGGTCCTGGATGGCCCTGGCGCCGAGGTTGAACTGCGAGGCCAGCGCGGCGGCTTCGGACTCGCCCAACCGTTGCCGCCACAGCTCGAGCTGTTCGGCGGGCGTGGGCGGGCGCACCTCGAGCCGCAGGGTGGGCCGCTCGAGGGGGGGTGGCGGCTCGCGCGTGGAGGTCAGGACGCTCGAGCCCAGCCCCTCGACGAAGCGCCGCAGCAGGGTGGGCTGCTCGCCCTCGGCCTCGAGCAAGTAGACGCAGCCCCCCAGCACCCCCTCGCGCTCGAGCAGCCGTTGCAGGCCCTCGAGGTCGGCGGGGCTGGACGGCAGCAACTCGACCGGCAAGCGCAGCAGGCGCAGGCCCAGCTCGAGCGCGGCTTGCGCGGCGATGGCTTGCCGGTCGGCGGCCTCGGCGCCATAGAGCTGGACTACCGGCGGGGGATTCTGCTCGAGCCAGGCCGCGCCGATGCGCTCGGCCAGGGCCTGGTGCGAGGCCACCAGGGTGGCGGGCGGGGGTGTGGCCTGGAGGTAGCCCCACAGGCGCTCGTCGAGGTAGTCGGTGCCGGTGAGGTAGTGCAGGATGCGCTCGTCCAGGCGCAGGGCCCCCTGGGTCAGGTGGTTCCCCGACAACTCCACCAGCCGCCAGCGTCGCAGCGGCCCCGCCGGGGAGAGCGCGCTCCAGTGGGCCTCGCTCAGCGTCGCCAGGGCCAGGCCGAAGCTGGGGAAGGGCCTGAGCGGGTCTTTCTGCAGCAGTCGGGCGAAGCTGGCGTCCAGTTCCGGCCCCGCGCACAGCAGCAGCACCTCGCGCTCGAAGGGGGAGAGCCCGAAGGCCTGCACCAGCGTCTCCAGCGCCGCCGGGGCGGGTAGGGCCTGAGCCGCCTCGCGCAGGGCGTTTTGCGCCGCGGGGAGTTCGGAGGAAGCCTCGAGGCGGGCCCGCACCACCTCCAGCGCGGCCATCAGGTAGCGCTGGTTGGCCTGGGGCCAGCTCTGGATCGTGGTCATGGCAGGTTCACTTGGGGCTGTACGTAGAGCCCGAAGGTCGGGCTGGCCGGGTTGAGGTCGCGGGTCAGGGGGCTCTGGGCCCCGTCCACTTGGGCCCGCACCAGGTAGTCCCCCGGCTCCACGCCGCTCAGCGTGAAGCTGATCTTGTCGGTGTCGGGCTGGTTGGGGTCGCCGATGCCGTTGTGGGGTGGGGCGGGGAAGCTGTAGGCC
>NZ_QWLA01000011.1 GCF_003574095.1 Calidithermus roseus | reverse complement strand
GTGCGGCGAGTAGCGTGTGACATGTTGTCCTGTAGTGGAGCGCTGCCCGTGCGGGAGTAGCTCAGTTGGTAGAGCACAACCTTGCCAAGGTTGGGGTCGCGAGTTCGAGTCTCGTCTCCCGCTCCACTTTTTCCGCTCTGTCGTCTTCATCCCCATCTCCGCCCGCCACCCAGCCCCCTGGGTGGCTTTTTGTTTTGAACGCTTCCCCTGGTACAATCCCCTCCATGTCCCCACTGGTCGGTGTGATTATGGGCTCGAGGTCAGATTGGGAAACCATGCGGCATGCGGTGGAGATCCTCGAGCGCCTCCAAATCCCCTACGAGACCAGGGTGGTCTCGGCCCACCGCACACCGGACCTGTTGTTTGAGTATGCACAGACCGCCGAGGCGCGGGGGCTCGAGGTGATCATTGCGGGGGCGGGAGGAGCAGCCCACCTGCCCGGCATGACGGCCTCTAAAACCACCCTTCCGGTGCTGGGAGTGCCGGTTCAGTCCAGGGCCCTCAATGGCCTGGACTCTTTGCTCTCGATCGTACAAATGCCCGCGGGCATCCCGGTGGGGACCTTGGCCATCGGACCAGCAGGAGCGGTCAACGCGGCTCTGCTGGCGGCCAGCATCCTAGGCAACAAGTACCCGGAGGTGGCCCAGGCTTTGAAGGAATTCCGGGCCCGACAGACGGCGGACGTGCTCGAGCACGCCGATCCGAGACTCTGAGAAAACCCCGCCTTCGTATAAAGATCGCATAAACCCCACAAACGCGGGCAATTGGGCTAGAGTTCTTATATCGTAACGTTCAGGTCTAACCGGTGAGATGGATATTCATCCAGGGGTGTACGGGCTGCGGGTGGGGGGGATTCTCTCGCTGGGTTGGGGCATTGCTCACCTGATTTGGGGCTCGTCGCCGCCCCTGGTCTCCGACATGCTCCTCATAGGAGCAGGCCTGCTTCAACTGTACCTGGCGCGTCGCTGGCCGAAGCCCCCGTCTGACCCCAGAACCCCTACGCTTCTGCGGACCTTGACGGCGGAACGCTACCAGCTTTTCGTGGAAAACTTTCAGGGCATCGCTTTCCAGGGCGACCTCGACACCCTGCGACCCATCCTGCTCGGCGGGCAGGTGCGGCAGATCACCGGCTATGAGCCGGAGGAGTTTCTGGCAGGGCAAGTTGGCCTGTCTCGCCTGCTGGCCCGCCGAGATTTGCCGCGGGTGCGCCAGGAGATGACGCGACTGCTACAAGACTCCGAGCATTTCACGGACATCGAGTTCCGCATCCGCCCTAAGGGGGGTGGTGAACGCTGGGTGCGCCTGGTGGCGGCTCGAGCTGATACCGCGAGGAGTCACCGGTTCATTCAAGGGGCTATTTACGACATTCACGGGCGCAAGGAAGCCGAAGCCGCGTTGCGCCGCAGCGAGCAGACCCTGCGCCAGATCACCGACGCCATGACCGATATGGTGATGCTGCTTGACCTGGACGGGGTGGTGCAGTACGTCACCCCTTCGGTGAAGGCCATGCTGGGCTATGAACAGCATGAGCTGGTGGGGCGGCGGGCTGATTTACTGGTCGATCCAGCCGACCTGAGCGAGCTCGAGCAGCAGGGCAGACAGGCCCAAGCCGAGGGGCGCTCATACAAGGTGGAGTACCGTTGTCGGCACAAGGAAGGGCGCTACGTCTGGCTCGAGGCCACCGTAGATTTTGTGCACGAGGGTGACCGCCCGGTGAGCGTGGTGGTGGGGGCGCGGGATATCAGCGAGCGCAGGCGACAGCGGGCCCACGTGGAATTCATGGCCTTCCACGACGAGCTGACCCGACTTCCCAACCGCCGCGCCCTCAAGCAGCAGGCCGAGCAGGCCCTGGAGATTGCCCGCACGAGCGGCCAGCCGCTGGCTTTGCTGTACTTTGACCTCGACAACTTCAAGGCGATCAACGACACCCTGGGGCACGACGTGGGCGACGAGCTGCTGGTGGAACTCGCCGCCATCCTCTCGCAGCAGTTGCGTTCCGGGGACCTGCTGGCCCGGCTGGGGGGAGACGAGTTTGCCTGCTTGTTGCCGGGAACCGACCCCGAACAGGCTCGGCAGGTCGCCATCCGCATGTCGCGGGCGGTGCGGGGTACCTTTACCCTGCGCGAGCAGGAGATCGCCCTGGGGATGAGCGTGGGGGTGGCGTGTTTTCCCCACGACGGCCAGAGCTTCGTGGAGTTACTCAAGGCTTCAGACATCGCCATGTACCAGGCCAAGGAATCGGGCAGCCGGGTGATGGTCTACGAGGCCGGTAAGAGCCCTTACACCTACGAGCGCTTGCGCCTCGAGGCCGGCCTGCGCGAGGCGGTAGAGCAGCATGCCTTCGAGTTTTACTACCAACCTTTCCTACGCCTGGCCGACGGAGTGGTGGACGAGGCCGAGGCCCTGCTGCGCTGGCGCAACCGGGGGCAACTGGTAAACGCCGCCGACTTCATCCCCCTGGCCGAGGAGATCGGGCTGATTGGCCGCATTGACCAGGCTGCCTTCTCGCTAGCCTTGTGGCAATTGGTGCGCTGGCAACAGCAGGGCTTGCCCTACAGGCTCTCCCTCAACATCTCAGCGCAGTCAGTGGCCCGCAAGGGGGCCCTGACCGAACTCAACCATCTGGTGCAGCACGGGGGCCTCGAGCCCCACCGCCTGACCCTGGAGATCACCGAGAGCGCCCTGCTGCACGATTCCGAGGAAGTACGCTCGGCGCTGTTGGAACTCAAGGCGCTGGGGGTGCGGCTGGCGATGGACGACTTCGGCAGCGGTTACGCCTCGCTGGCCTACCTGCGTCGCTTGCCGCTGGACCGCATCAAGATCGACCGCAGCTTCATCACCCATCTGGGATCGAGCCGCCGCGACGAGAAGCTGGTGCGGGCCGCCATCGACCTAGGGCACAGCCTCGAGGCCGAGGTGCTAGCCGAGGGGGTTGAAACCTTCGAACAGCTCCGGTGGCTGCGGGAAAACGGCTGCGACCTGGTTCAGGGCAACCTGATCAACCTGCCGGCGTCCCTCGAGACCTGGTATCCCAGCCAGGCGGTCCTGGGCCGCCTCCAACTGGCCCTCGCCCCACGAAGACCCAGCCCCATGGGGTAGACTGCCTTTTCGTGATCGGGGTCCTGGGAGCTGGACAGTTGGGCCGGATGCTGGCGCTGGCGGGATATCCGCTGGGCCAGCGCTTTCGCTTTTTCGATACCGTGGAAGATGCCGTAGCGGGGCAGCTGGCCGAGCTGCGGGTGGGGGCTTACGACGACCTGGAGGCCCTCTCCCACTTCGCCGAGGGGCTCGAGCTCGTGACCTACGAGTTCGAGAACGTGCCGGTGGCCGCCGCCCGCTTCCTGGCCGAGCGTGTGCCGGTCTTTCCCCCGCCACAGGCCCTCGAGGCTGCCCAGGATCGGCTGGTGGAGAAGACCTTCTTCCAGGGCCTGGGTATCCCCACCCCGCCGTTTTATCCGGTGTCCACTCGCGCCGACCTGCTACAGGGCGTGGAGCGCATCGGCTTCCCCTGCGTGCTCAAGACCCGCACCCTGGGCTATGACGGCAAGGGGCAGGAGGTGCTGCGCGGCCCGCAGGACTTAGAGCGCGCTTGGACCAGCCTGGGCGGGCAGCCGCTGATCCTCGAGGGCTTCGTGGAATTCGAGCGCGAGCTTTCGGTCCTGGCCGTGCGCGGGCGAAGCGGGGAACTGGCCTTTTATCCGCTGGTCGAGAACCACCACCACGGCGGCATCCTGCGCAAGAGCCTGGCCCCCGCGCCCGGCCTCTCCCCCCAGTTGCAGGCCCAGGCCGAGGACTATGCCCGGCAGGTGCTGGAGCGGCTGGAGTACGTGGGTGTGCTGGCCATCGAGCTCTTCGAGGCCGAGGGGCGGCTCATGGCCAACGAGATGGCTCCTCGCGTGCACAACTCCGGCCACTGGAGCCTCGAGGGCGCCGAGACCAGCCAGTTCGAGAACCACCTGCGCGCGGTGCTGGGATTGCCGCTGGGCTCGACCCAGGTGCGCGGCCACGCTGCCATGCTCAACCTCATCGGCTTTCAGCCCGACTTCGCCCGTATCCTCGAGGTCCGCGAAGCCCACCTGCACTGGTACGGCAAGGAGGTTCGTCCGGGGCGCAAGGTGGGCCACGTCAACCTGCGGGCCGATACCTGGGAGGAACTCGGGGCGCGGCTGAGGGCACTGGAGGACGCGATAGCATAGGGCATGGACTTGCTCTCCACCCTGGCCCTGCACGCCGCTGAGGCCGAGAAGCCCCTCAACGACCCGATCTCGCTGCCCATCTACCAGTCGGCCTCCTGGACCTTCCGCGACCTCGACGAGGTGGACGCGGTGTACGAGGGCCGCCAGGCCGGGACCATCTACGGGCGCAACGGCACACCCAACCACCGGGCGCTCGAGGCTCTGTTCGCCGCCTTGCACGCCGCCGAGGCCGCCATCGCCTGCGCTAGCGGGATGAGCGCTCTGAGCGCGGCCTTTCTGGGCCTGCTAGAGGCGGGTCATAAGGTGGTGGCCTCGCAGGACCTCTACGGCAGCACCCTGGGTGTGCTGCGCGACCTGGGACGCTTCGGGGTGCGGGTGACCACGGTGGATATCGGGGACTGGGAGGGAATGGAGCGCGAGCTCGAGGGGGCGCGGCTGCTGGTGCTCGAGACCTCCTCCAACCCCCGCTTGCGCGTCCCCGACCTGGCCCGCCTGTCCGAGCTGGCCCACCAGGCCGGGGCGCTGGTGCTGGTGGACAACACCTTCGCCTCGCCCTACCACTGCCGCCCCCTCGAGCACGGCGTGGACGTGGTGATGGAGAGCCTGACCAAGTTCATCGGCGGCCACTCCGACGTAATGCTGGGGGGGCTGGCGGGCCGCAGGGAGGTGCTCGACCCCGTCCGGGCGGTGGCGGTGCGGATGGGCTTCGTCTCCAACCCCCACGAGTGCTGGCTGGGGGTGCGTGGCGCCCACACCCTCGAGCTGCGCATGCAGCGGGCCTCGGCCAATGCGCTCGAGCTCGCCCGCTTCCTCGAGGCCCACCCCAAGGTGCGCCGCGTCCACTACCCCGGCCTGCCTTCCCACCCCGACCACGAGACCGCGAAGAGGGTGCTGCGGAACGGATTCGGGGCGATGCTCTCCTTCGAACTCGAGCCCTCCCGCTCTGCCGTGAACGCCCTGCTGCACCACCTCGAGCACGTCCGCATGGCCTTGAGCCTGGGCGGGGCCCACACCACCCTCTCCCACCCCGCCACCAGCTCCCACCGCTTCCTCACCCCCGCCGAACGCGAAGCCCTCGGCCTGCACGACGGCTTCCTGCGGATGTCGGTGGGGATCGAGAACCTGGAGGACTTGCGGGCGGACCTGGAGCGGGGGCTGGGGGCGGTGTGAGGCGGGAGGCAGGAAGCTATCCTTTCCCAGCCCCCCCTTGCTCAAGGCGTCTTGCGTTTTGCGTTTGGCGTACGGCGTAGGACGTACGACGTACGACCGCGCCCGGCGTCCGGCTATCCGCTATCGGCCACCGACCTGAACGCCCCCTCGAGCCCCTCCAGCGCCTGCGCCACCACCTCGGGCGTGTGGGCCGCCGAGGTGAAGCCGGCCTCGAACTGGGAGGGGGCGAGGTAGACGCCGTGCTCGAGGGCGGCGTGGAAGAACTTGGCGTAGCGCTGCACGTCGCTGGTCTTGGCCGAGGCGTAGTCGCTCACGGGCTCTTCGGTGAAGAAGAAGCCAAACATGGTGCCGGCCTGGTCGGTCTGGAGGGGAATCCCGGCCTGCCGGGCCAGCTTGGCGATGCCCTCGACGAGGGTGCGGGCGGCCTCGGCGGCGGCTTCGAAGACGCCGGGGCGGGACCACTCCTCCAGCGTCGCCAGCCCGGCGGCCATCGCCAGGGGGTTGCCGGAGAGGGTTCCGGCTTGGTACATGGGGCCCGCCGGAGCCACCCACTGCATAATTTCTCGCCGACCGCCATAGGCCCCCACCGGCAGACCGCCGCCGATCACCTTGCCCAGCGTGGTGAGGTCGGGCTCGACGGCGTAGTGGCCCTGGGCCCCGCCCAGCGCCACGCGGAAGCCGGTCATCACCTCGTCGAAGATCAGCAGGGTGCCGTGCTCTCGGGTCAGGCGGCGCAGGCCCTCGAGGTAGCCCGCCTTGGGGCGCACCAGGCCCATGTTGCCCGCCACGGGCTCGAGGATCACCGCCGCGATCTGCTCGGGGAAGCGGGCAAAGAGTTCCTCCAGGGCGCCCAGGTCGTTGAAGGGGAGGGTCAGGGTGTCCTGGGCCGCGCCCCTGGGGACGCCGGGGCTGTCGGGCAGGCCCAGCGTGGCCACGCCGGAGCCGGCCTGCACCAGCAGCATGTCGCCGTGGCCGTGGTAGTGGCCGGAGAACTTCACGATCTTGTCGCGCTTGGTGAAAGCCCGCGCCAGCCGCAGGGCGCTCATGGTGGCCTCGGTGCCGCTATTGACGAAGCGCAGCATCTCGACGCCCGGCATCAGCTCGGTGACTTTGCGGGCCAGGCGGGTCTCGAGCTCGGTGGGCGCGCCGTAGCTGGTGCCGAGCTCGGCTTGGGCCTGCACGGCCCTGACCACGGCCTCGGGGGCATGGCCCAGCACCAGCGGGCCCCAGCTCATCACGAAGTCGGTGTAGCGGTTGCCGTCCACGTCCCACAGGTAGGGACCTTTGGCTTTTGCGATGAACACCGGGGTTCCACCCACCCCGCGAAAGGCCCGCACGGGGGAGTTGACCCCGCCGGGGATAAACTGCTGGGCTTCTTCGAACAGCGCCTTGGAACGTTCGTGGCTGAGTTTGGTCATAGTTGAAAGTCAAGGGTCAAGGGTCAGGGCGTATTGTGTTTCGCGTTCGGCCATCGGCGTTCGGCGTTTGACGTAAGACGTACGACGTACCACCCTCACCGCACGACCCCCTTCGCGCTGAACTCGTGCACGAAGTCGGCCAGGCGGGCCACGTTGTCGGGCGGGGTCTGGGGCAGGATGCCGTGGCCGAGGTTGAAGATGTGGCCACGGCGGCCTCCGGCCTCCTCCAGCACGGCCTTCGCCTGGCGCTCGAGTTCCTCCCAGGGAGCCTGGAGGAGGAGGGGCTCGAGGTTGCCCTGAATGGCCCGGTCGTAGCCGATCTGGGCCCAGGCCTCGTCAAGGCCGATGCGCCAGTCTACGCCCACCACGTCACTGCCCAGGGCGCTGATGGCGCGCAGCAAGGTTCCGGTTCCGGTGCTGAAGTAGATCACCGGCACGCCGCTTTCCCTGGCCGCAGCGATGAGGCGCGCGTTGTAGGGGGCTACGAAGCGGGCGTAGTCGCGGGGAGAGAGCGTCCCGGCCCAGGAATCGAAGATCTGCAGCGCGGCGCACCCGGATTGGACCTGGAAGAGCAAATAGTCGCCCAGCACGTGCACCAGTTTGTCCATCAGGCTGGCCCAGGCTTCGGGCTGGTGGTACATCAGGCGCTTGGTCTTCTCGTAGTTGCGGCTGCCGCCACCCTCCACGGCGTAGCTGGCGAGGGTGAAGGGTGCGCCCACGAAGCCGATCAGCGGCAGGCCGCGCCCGTCGAGCTCGGCGGTGACGAGCCGGATGGCCTGGGCGGTGTAGGGCATGGCCTCGGCGGCGGGGGGAGTCATGAGCCCTTCGATGTCGGCCAGGCTGGTGATGGGGTTGCCGATCACCGGTCCCCTGCCCTCGACGAAGTCGAGCTCGAGCCCCATCCCCATCAGCGGTGTCAGGATGTCGTTGAAGAGGATGGCCGCGTCGAGGTCGAAGGCCTTGATGGGTTGCAGGGTGATCTCGGCGGCCAGCTCGGGGTCCTGGATGGCTCCCAGCATGGTGGTCTTGGAGCGCAGGGCGCGGTACTCGGGCATGTAACGCCCGGCCTGGCGCATGAACCACACCGGCGTGGCGTCGGTGGGCTCGAGGCGCACCGCCTTGAGGAAGCGGGAGTTGCGTACGGACTCGTTCATGGTTCAGCCCTCGCGCAGCCAGCAGGCGGCGTCTTTGGCGTGGTAAGTCAGGATCAGGTCAGCCCCGGCGCGCTTGAAGGCGGTGAGGGTCTCGAGCACCACCCGCCGCTCGTCGAGCCAGCCGTTGAGGGCAGCGGCCTTGACCATGCTGTACTCGCCCGAGACGTTGTAGGCGGCCAGGGGCAGGTCGAAGGCTTCGCGCACCCGGCGCAGCACGTCGAGGTAGGGCAGGCCCGGCTTGACCATCAGCACATCGGCTCCCTCCTCCACGTCGAGGCGGGCCTCACGCAGGGCTTCGCGGGCGTTGGCGGGGTCCATCTGGTAGGAGTGGCGGTCGCCGAAGGCGGGGGCGCTGTCGGCGGCCTCGCGGAAGGGGCCGTAGAAGCCGCTGGCGTACTTCACCGCGTAGGACATCACCCCGGTCATGCTAAAGCCCTCCCGGTCGAGCGCGGAGCGGATGGTGGCGATCATCCCGTCCACCATCCCGCTGGGGGCCACGATATCGGCCCCGGCCTGGGCGTGGGAGACCACCACCTTGCCCAAAATCTCGAGCGTGGCGTCGTTGTCGAAGCGGCCCTCGCGGATGACGAAGCAGTGGCCGTGGTCGGTGTACTCGCACAGGCACACGTCGGTGATCACCACGAGTTCGGGCACCGCCTTCTTGATGGCCCGGATGGCCTGCTGCACAATGCCCTCGGGAGCAAAGTTCTCCAGGCCGATGGGGTCTTTGTGCTGGGGCAGCCCGAAGAGGATCACCGCGGGGATGCCCAGGCCGTAGACCTCCTGGGCCTCGGCCACGGCCTCGTCGACCGAGAGGTTAAACACCCCCGGCATCGAGCCGATCTCGCGGCGCACACCCTGCCCGTGGACCACGAACAGGGGATAGATGAAGTCGTCGGGGGCGAGCTGGGTCTCGCGCACCATCCGGCGCAGGGTCGCACCGGCCCGCAGGCGGCGCATGCGTTGAGCAGGAAAGGGCATCCTAAGCGACCTCCGTGAACACTTTCTCCAGCGCCTCGAGCAATCCCGCAGCGCTTTGGGCATCAGCTACGCAGTCTACCCCCAGCCCGCATTCCCGCGCAGCCTGGGCCGTGGTGGGGCCGATGCAGACCACTTTGGGCGGGACGATGCCGGGAGCCAGGGCCACCCAGCCCCGCACGCTCGAGGGGCTGGCAAAGACGGCGGCGTCGAAGCCTTCGCGCAGCGCGGCCAGGGCCTCGGGGTTGGGATGGCCCAGGACGGTCCGGTAGACCGGGATCCGCTCGACGAAGGCCCGCTCGGCCTTGAGGCCCTCGAAGAGTTCGCCACGGGCCTCCTCGGCCACCAGCAGCAGGAAACGCTGCCCGGCCAGGGGGCCACGCGCCCGCAGGGCCTCGAGCAGGCCCTCGGCGCTGGACTTCTGGGCGATCAGGTCGGCCTTGAGGCCGTAGGGCTCGAGGGCCGCAGCCGTGGCCGCCCCCACCACCCCGATGCGGGTGCTCGGAGCCAGCGCCAGCCCGCTGGCGGCCAGGTACTCCAGGCCATAGCGCACCCCGTTGGCGCTGGTGAACAGCAGCCAGTCATAGGTATGGTGCCGGAAGTGCTGGGAAGTGCTGAGTGGAATGGCCTCGGTGGCGAGGGTGGGAAAGAGGATGGGGATGCCTCCGGCCCCCTCGAGCAGCGCCCGCAATTCCCCGCTTTGCTCGAGGGGACGGGTGATCACCACCCGCTTGCCCTTCAGACCCACGTGCCCTCCAGCAACTCCGCTGCCCCCTGGGCCAGCACGGCCTCGGCTAGGGCGGCTCCCAGGCGCTCGGGGTCGTCGCCCTGCAGGGTGTGGGTGATGGCCTGGCTCCCGTCGGGCCGCAGCACGCGCCCGGTCAGGCGCAGCAGGCCGTTCTCCTCGACCGCCAGCGCCCCCACCGGCAGGCTGCAGCCCGAGCCCAGGGTGCGCAGGAAGGCCCGCTCGGCCTCCACGGCCCGGCGGGTGGGCCGGTGGTCCAGAGGCCGCAAAAGCTCGAGCACCGCTTCGTCCCCGGCACGGGCCTGCACTGCCAGCGCCCCCTGTGCGGGCGCGGGGAGCACCACCTCGGGCGGGAGGATTTCGGTGACCTGCTGCTGCAAACCCAGGCGCTCGAGCCCGGCCAGCGCCAGCAGGATGGCGTCGTAGGGACCGTGGGGGTCGAGGGCCTTCTGGATGCGGGTGGGCACGTTGCCCCGCAAGCTCTCCACGCGCAAGTCCGGGCGGGCCGCCCGCAGCTGGGCGGCCCGGCGGGGGCTGCTGGTGCCCACGGTGGCGTTCGGGGGTAGCTCGCTCAGCCTGGCCCCGCTGCGGCTGATGAGGGCCTCTAGAGGCGAAGCCCGCTCGGGGACGGCTCCCAGGGTGAAGCGGGGGTCGAATTCGGTGGGCAGGTCCTTGAGGCTGTGCACCGCCAGATCGGCCTCGCCGCGCTCGAGGGCGGCCTCGAGTTCGGCGGTGAAGAGCCCCTTCCCCCCGATCTCGGGCAGGGCCTTCTCCAACTCGCGGTCGCCGCGGGTGCTCAGGGTGAGCAGCTCGACCTCGAGGCCGGGGTGCAGCTCGCGCAGCCGCCGGGCGACGTGCTCCGACTGCCACAGGGCCAGCCGGCTGCCGCGGGTGCCGATGACCAGCTTCATTCTTGCTCCAGCCCGAAGAGGGCGTGCAGGGCTTGCCGGTAGGGCTCGGCCTCCCCCTCTTCGGCCAGCTCGCGCAGGCGGGTCAGGGGGGAGTGCAGCAGCTTCTGCACCAGGCGGTGGGTCACGCGCTCGGCCAAGGCCCGCTCGGCGGGGGAGAGGGCCTCGAGCTCGGCCTGCCGCAGGGCCTCGAAGCGCTGCCGCAGGGCCTTGACGGTGGGCACCACCGCGCGGGCCTCGAGCCAGCCCGCAAAAGCGTTCAACTCTTCTCGAACGATCCGTTCAGCCTGGGGGATGGCGGCCTGGCGCTCGCTTCGGTGAACGCTGAGGATGGTCTCGAGGTCGTCGAGGGTGTGCAGCCGCAGGCCCAGTTTGGCCACCGAGGGGTGGATGCTGCGGGGCAGGGATAGGTCGAAGAGGGCCATGGGGTTCTTGGTGCCGCCCAGGTGCTCAGGCCACAGCAGCGGCTTTTGCACGCTCACCGCCGAGATCACGAAGTCGGCGTGGGGCAGGACCTGACCGATGGCCTCGAGCCCGATGGCTTCGGCGTCGGCCTGCTCGGCCAGCAAGCCGGCTCGCTCGGGCGTGCGGTTGGCGACCCAGATCGCGCCGAAGCGGGCGCGGTCCAGGCTCAGCAGGGCCGAACGGGCCATGCTGCCCGCCCCGATGATCAGCACCGTGGGTGAGGTCAGGGTGGCGGCTTCGTGGTTGAGCATGCGAGCCACCAGGCTGCTGTGGGAGAGGATGCCATCGCCCAGCGTGGTTTCGTGCCGCACCCGCTTGCCGGTGTGCAGGGCCTGTTGCAGCAGCTTAGAGAGCACCGGCCCTAAGCTGCCGATCTCCCGGGCGAGTTCGAACATCTGTCGCACCTGCCCTAAGATCTCGCTCTCGCCCAGCACCTGCGAGTCCAGCCCGGCAGCCACGCGCAACAGGTGTTCCTGGGCGTCGCGGTCCTCGAGCGCGTAACCGTGGTGGCTGAAGTCGCGCCGGCTCACCTGGACGTGACCCAGCAGCCCCAGCAGGGTGTTGAGGTCCATCTGCGGCCCGCCCACGCCGTAGAGTTCGGTGCGGTTGCAGGTGGAGAGCACGGCGACTTCTTGCAGGCCAGCGGGGGGTTTTTCCCTGGCCCTGATCAGGATTTGAGCCTGCGCGGGCTTGGAGAGCACGTAGCGTTCACGCACCTCCAGCCGGGCCGAAGCGTGATTGATCCCCACGCACAGCAGGCGCGGGCGGTCGGGTGAGGAGTGGGACAGGCTCATGGGCGAGGAGTTCGGGGCAAGGGCAAAACGCTAACGGATTTAGTAACGCCAGCTACCCCAGCACAGACTATGAAACCATAAATCCGGGGCAAAGGACATTAGTCCCGCCACAAGACCCCAGGAGCATGTTGGGCTTGGCAAGCCCTGCACGGCAAAAATTTATTCACCAGGGTAGCTTAAAACCCCCCTATGAACCAGGGGCGGCTCCCTAGTCGGGCTCGAGCCATTGCTTCAGTATTGAGGGCGGAGGTAAGCGATGCCCCTACTCACCTGTCCCGTTCCAGGATGCGAATCAGGCATGAACGAGGTCGTACGCAACGGAGTCCACATCGACGTGTGCCCCAAGTGCCGGGGTGTCTGGCTCGATCCGGGCGAGATGGAGCGCCTACTGGGTCAGGTGCGCGAGTACGAGCGGGAGTACGAGGCCGAGCTCGAGGCCTACCGCCAGCAGGACCCCCGCTACCGGCAAAGCCCCGAATACCGCCGCACCCACGACACCGACCACGGCTACGACTATGACCACAAGCGGCGGCGTAAGAAGAGCAAGCTCGAGCAACTCTTTGACCTTTTCGACTAAGTACCCCACGAGAAGCTTTGCGTCATCTTCCCGTCAGGGCGCCAAAAAGCGCTTCCCGTGAGGGCCCCCAGGATGGGGGTAAATTGGGTTGGAGGGCACTTCGCCTCGCAGGGACGATGAGCCCCTCGTCCTCGTGGCCTTGCCTCCCTCCTTGCATCCCTACGCTAGAGAACGATGTGACGGATGTTACGCTGGTGGGCATGGGCCGTCAGCCCGAACCCCACAAGCGATCCGAGTTGCTGGAGAAGGCGGTGGACTACGTGCTGGAAAACGGCTTGCAGGGGCTGAGCCTGCGCCCTCTGGCTCGGAGGCTGGGCACCAACGCCCGCATGCTGATCTACCACTTCGAGAGCAAGGAAAAGCTCATCACCGAGGTTCTTCAAGCCGCCCAGGCGCGCCAGCGCGCCCTCTTGCAGGGGCTGAGTGGCGGTGCTGCCGATCCATACGCGGCCCTCGAGGCCTTCTGGCGCTGGTTCACCTCGCCGCGCATGGCTCCTTTTGCCCGGCTGCTCTACGAAGTCGAGGTGGGGGCCATGCAGGGGCAGCACGAGTACCGGAGCTTCGCTCGGCAGGCCATCCACGGCTGGATCGGCTTCGTCCTGCAAGGCTTGCCGGGCTCCACCCCGGCTCAGGCTAGCCTGATCGTCGGGACCATAGCGGGCTTGCTGCTCGACTGGCTGATCACGGGGGAAGAGGAGCGGGTGAACGCGGCTTTTGGCGCGTTCCTCGAGGTGCTGCGAAAAGGGGGGCTCGCATGACTGGGAGAGGGGCTTCCGGAGTGAGGCAACTGTAGCGTTGCCCCCAGACCATAAAGCCACGGCTATTCCTGCGTATAATCGGCCCACAAGAGGAGCCAAGCATGAACCGTCTCGAGCGACTGCGCCAAGTCATCGCCGCTGCCCAGCGGCATCCTGTGTACGCTGAGCGCCTGAAGGGGCTGGACGCTCAGGGTTTCACCCCCCAGCACCTCGCCCAGATTCCCCCGATGACCCGCCAGGAGTGGATCGTCTACATCCAGGCCAACCCCCGCCCACCCCAGGGCGCGGCCCTGATGCACCTCACCCCCAGCCCGGCCCTGGGCTGGATGCCCGAGTACCTCTCCGCCGAGGACGTGGAGTACCAGGCCCAGGCCCTCGCGGGCCAGATGCGACGGTTGGGCGTGGCGGGCAAGAGGGCTTTGGTGACCTTCGGTTACCACATCTTCGCTGGCGGCTGGCTCTTCCACGAGGCCTTGCAGCGCGCTGGGGCCATGGTGTTGCCGCACGGGCCCGGCGACGCCGAGCGCATCGCCCAGCTTCAGCAGCAGTACGGCTTCGAAATCCTGGTCTGCAACCCTTCCTTCGCCATGAAGATCGCCCGGGCCGGGGGGCGCTTCGAGCTGCTGCTGGCCGGGGGTGAGCCCTTCACCAGCGTGCCGGGCTACCGCGAGCAGCTCGAGGCGGCAATCGGTGGCGTGGCCGTGGACGCCTACGGAACCTCCGAACTCGGCGTGGTGGCCGGGGAAGGCTTGGAGAAAAAGGGCCTGGTGGAGATTCCCGAGATGGCGATTATCGAGGTGCTCGACCCCGAGACCCTGGAGCCCACCCCCGACGGCGAGAAGGGCGAACTGGTGGTCACGGCGCTCTCGCGCACCCTCATGCCCATGATTCGCTTCCGCACGGGCGACTTGGCCATAGCCCAGCGGGTCGATGGGCAGACCGTGCTGCCCAGGGGCGTGATTGGCCGCACCGACCTGATGGTCAAGGTCAAGGGGGTCAAGCTCTACCCCACCGAACTCGCCCCGCTGCTGATGGCCTTCGGCCTCGACCCCCGCAGCGGTGGGGCCCAGGTGGTGGTCGACCGGGGCGAGGGTGGCACCGACCGGCTCTACCTGCGGCTCAAGGCGGCAGCGGTTCCACCCGGCCTCGAGGACGCCCTGCGCCGGGCCACCGGCCTGAAGTTCGACGGGCTCGAGGCAGACCCGGCGCTGGAGGGGCCGCCGCTGGTGGATAAGCGCTTTGGTTGAGCTAACCCCCGCTGAGCGCAGCCACCACTCCCACCCGGCTGCTGGCCTCGAGCGCCCGCGACAGGTCCCGCTCGAAGGCGTCGTCTACCACCAGGTTGACGTGGGGCCGCAGGCGGCCCTGCTCATCGACGATGCGGAAGGCGAGGCCGGGGTAGTGCTGGTCGAGGGTGGCGATCAGGTGGGCCAGGGTGGGGGTGGGGGCCTCGAGCGTGACCTCGGCCTGGCCGCCGGTGTACTCGCGGAAGTGCGAGGAAAACCAGACCTTCATTGATAAGCCCCCACCGGGCGGACCGAGAGCACGCGCGGCAGGTGGGCGGCCAGGCTGCTCCAGCGTTCCCCACCGTCCAGGCTGCCCCAGACCTCGCCCGAGGTAGTCCCGAAGAAGAGGCTGGGGGGATCGGAGGGATAGATGCTCAAGGCTTGGCGGAACACCGTCCACCAAGCCCGCTCTGGCAGGCCCTCACGACAGGCTTCCCAACTACAGCCCGCGTCGCGGGTACGGTAGACCGCGGGGCGGCCCTCGGGGCAGGTGCGCGGCCAGACGCTGGTGCCGTCCATGGGGAAGACGTAGGCCGTGTCGGGGTCGGTAGGGTGGACCGCCACGCCAAAGCCGATGTCCCCTACCTCCGGGGGCAGGTTGCGGCCCACGCGGTGCCACAGGCCCTCGCGGCGGTCGAGGCGGTAGACCCCGCAGTGGTTCTGCTGGTAGAGGCGGTCGGGCTCGAGGGGGTGCATCACGATGCGGTGGGGATCCTGACCGTAGAGGTGATAGGGACCGTTGCTGGGGGGCGGCAGGAAGTCGGCCTCGAGGCCCTGGTTGAGCGGGGCCCAGCTATTCCCTCCGTCCTGACTTTCGAAAACCCCCCCCGTGGAGAGCCCCACGTAGAGGTGCTCGGGGTCTCTAGGATCGACCAGGATGGAATGGGTGAGGGCCCCGCCGGGGGTTTCCCCCAAAAAACCCGCGTACCCCTCGCGCTGGTTGAGTTCGGCGATGTACTCGGTGAACGCAGCAACTTCTTCCCAGGTTTCGCCGCCATCCTGCGATTTGAACAGGCCGTGAGGCGCGGTACCGGCCCACCACACGCCGGGCTGGTGGGGATGGCCGGGCGTCAGCCAGAACACCGTGTCCACCGAGCGCGCGCTGCCTGCTCGAAAGGCTGGTGGCTTGCGGCTTTCCTGCCAGGTCGCGCCTTCGTCGTTCGACCACACCACCGTAGGGCCCAGGTGCCCGGTGCGCGTCGCCACCACCATCCGGGATCCGGGGCGCGGGTCCATCACCGCGTCGCTGATGATCTCGCCGAAGCGCAGCGGCTGGCTCAGCGCCCAGCCCTCCCCCTGTTGCCCCAGAACGTATAGCCCCTTCTGTGTCGATACCAGCAGCCTGATCCTCATGAACCACCCTCCCCGCGAAGAATTGATTTCAGTATTAACATAACGTGGTTCATGAAATAAGTCAAAAGTAAAATAGCCGTTCCCGATTCGGTACTGTGCCGTGGGGTGGTGAGGCCGCTCGAGATCGAGGCATTGCCGCAGACCGAGCAGGGCACTGCGCTGTCCGGGTATTGCAACCCTCCACGGCTTGTGAGGTGCATGTGAAGGTGTAAACTAGGCCAGATAAAAACGCGTAGTGTTCTCGGTTTGCGTTTGGTCATGTGAACTGAGGCACGAGCGAGGAGGCAAGAAGCGGATGACAGCGTCACCTGGCAGTGAATACCTGGCGGTCCTGGTCTATATCGCCGTCGCGCTGGCTATCGGCATCCTGGCGGTGGTGGTAGGAGCGGCGCTGGGCCCGAAGAAACCGGGCCGCGCTAAACTGATGCCCTATGAGTCGGGCAACGATCCAGCCGGGGAAGTCAAGCGTTTCCCCGTGCATTTCTATGCCGTGGCCATGCTCTTCATCATCTTCGACGTGGAAGTGGCCTTCCTGTGGCCCTATGCCGTGAGCGCCGGGTCTTTGGGGATCGCGGGCTTCGTGGGCCTGTTGATCTTCACCGTGCTGCTGTTCGTGGGCTTCGTCTACGAGTGGTGGAAGGGTGTGATGAGGTGGCGCTAGGAGGGTCGAGCGTTGAGGGTCGGGGGCCCCTGCCTCGGCCCTCGACTCTGGACGTTCCCGGAGGAAACTGAATGCCGACGATTGCAGATTTGTTCACCAAAGACGTGCAGGAGCTCGAGAACGAGGGCATCCTGTTCACCACGCTGGAGAAGCTGGTGGCCTGGGGGCGCTCCAACAGCCTGTGGCCCGCGACCTTCGGGCTGGCCTGCTGCGCCATCGAGATGATGGCCTCTACCGATGCCCGCAACGACCTCAGCCGCTTCGGCTCCGAGGTCTTCCGGGCCTCGCCCCGCCAGGCCGACGTGATGATCGTGGCCGGGCGGCTGTCGAAGAAGATGGCCCCGGTGATGCGGCGGGTCTACGACCAGATGCCCGACCCCAAGTGGGTCATTAGCATGGGGGCCTGTGCGAGCTCGGGGGGCATGTTCAACAACTACGCCATCGTGCAGAACGTCGATAGCGTGGTTCCGGTGGACGTGTACGTGCCCGGCTGCCCGCCCCGCCCCGAGGCCCTGATTTACGCGGTGATGCAGCTTCAGAAGAAGATCCGGGGCCAAGCCCGCGACGACCTGGGGCGCAGGCTGCCTCCGGTCGAGGCCTGGAAGCGCTAAGGAGGAGTGATGCAACGATTGCAGCAGGTGCTCGAGCAGGCCAAGAACCACGGCTGGCCGGTGGAGCAGGCTCATGGCAACACCTGGGTCACCCTGCCCCGCACCCTCTTCAAGGCCCAGATGGAGGCCTGGAAGACCCAGGGCTTCAACTACCTCGCCGACATCGTCGGCATCGATTACCTGAAGTACCCCGAGAAGAAGGCGGAGCGTTTTTGCGTGGTCTATGAGCTGGTGTCGCTGCCGGGCTACAGGAGCGGCGACGGCAGCCGCTTCTTCGTGAGGGTGTTCGTCCCCGAGAGCAACCCGGTGCTGCCCACGCTCACCGACCTCTGGATGGGGGCCGACTTCCTCGAGCGCGAGGTCTACGACATGTTCGGCATCAAGTTCGAGGGTCACCCGGATCTGCGCAAGATCCTCACCCCCGAAGACCTCGAGGGCTTCCCTCTGCGCAAGGACTTCCCGCTGGGCGAGACCCCCACCCTCTTCAAGGAAGGCCGCTTCATCGACCCCGACGCCTTCCGGGCCGGGCTTTCCGGTGACAAGGCCGGCATGACCGGCTGGCGTGGAGGCAGCCGCAAGGGCTACCGGGACGTCTTCGAGGAGATCCAGAAGGTAGCGAAGGAAGGGGGTAACTGATGCTCAAAGAGCCCATCCGCCCCGACGACGAGCTGCACTCCAAGACCAGCTTCGGCACCGACATCCAGGGCGCGCCCGAGCTAAAGTCGGAGATCATGACCCTCAACGTCGGGCCGCAGCACCCCTCCACCCACGGCGTACTGCGCGTGGTCGTCGATCTGTCGGGTGAGCAGATCCTGCGCCTGACCCCCCACATCGGCTACCTGCACACCGGCTTCGAGAAGAACATGGAGAACCGCACCTATACGCAGTGCATCACCTACACCCCGCGTATGGACTACCTCCATTCCTTCGCCCACGACCTGGCCTATGCCCTGGCCGTGGAGAAGCTGGTAGGGGCCGAGGTGCCCCCCAGGGCACAGGTCATCCGGGTGATGCTCAACGAGCTCTCCCGCATCGCTTCCCACCTGGTGTTCTTGGGCACGGGCCTGCTGGACTTCGGCGCGCTCACCCCCTTCTTCTACGCCTTCCGCGAGCGCGAGGCGCTGCTCGACCTCTTCGAGTGGGTCTCGGGCCAGCGTTTCCACCACAACTACATCCGCGTCGGCGGCCTCAAGGAGGACCTGCCGGAGGAGTTCCTCAGCGAGGTCAAGAAGTTCCTCGCTGTCATGCCCCACCGTATCGACGAGTACGAGAAGCTCTTCCGCGAGAGCCCCATCTTCTACGAGCGGGCCAAGGGGGTGGCGGTGATCCCCGCCGAGGACGCCATCAACCTCTCGCTCACCGGCGGCAGTCTGCGGGCCAGCGGCGTGAACTACGACGTGCGCAAGGCCTACCCCTACGCCGGTTACGAGAGCTACAGCTTCGACGTGCCCGTGCTCCAGGGCGGCGACGTCTACGACCGCATGGTCATCCGCATCCTCGAGATGCGCGAGTCGGTCAAGATCATCCGCCAGGCCGTGGAGCGGCTCGAGGGCCTCGGCCCCGGCCCCATCCGCGACCCCAACCCCCAGGTCTCCCTGCCGCCCAGAGAACTGCTGGAGACCTCGATGGAAGCGGTCATCTATCACTTCAAGCTGGTGACCGAGGGCTTCCACCCCGCTTTGGGCGAGGTCTACGTGCCCACCGAGAGTGCGCGGGGTGAGCTGGGCTACTACATCGTCTCCGACGGCGGCTCGATGCCCTACCGCGTCAAGGTGCGCGCCCCCAGTTTCGTCAACCTGCAGTCGCTCTCCTACGCCTGCAAGGGCGTGCAGGTGGCCGACATGGTGGCGGTGATCGCTTCTCTCGACCCGGTGATGGGGGACGTGGATCGATGACAAACGCCCAGCGCCCGACGCCTTTCGCGGCGTGCGGCGCTGGGCGCAACCGGAGGTTGCATGGGATTCTTCGACGACAAACAGGATTGGCTGGCTGAGGTCTTCAGCCAGTACCCCGAGCGCCGCGCGGCCTTGATGCCCCTGCTGCGCCGGGTTCAGCAGGACGAGGGCTGGATCAGTCCCGAGCGCCAGGAGGAGATCGCGCGGCTGGTGGGCACCACCGCCACCGAGGTGGCCGGGGTGATGAGCTTTTACAGCTACTACCAGGCCCTGCCCACTGGCAAGTACCACATCCAGGTGTGCGCCACGCTCTCCTGCGCCATCGGCGGGGCCGACGAGCTGTGGGACGAGTTGGTCAACGAGCTGCAAATCCTGCGCGGCGACGTGACCGACGACGGGCTCTTCAGCATCCAGAAGGTGGAGTGCCTGGGTTCGTGCCACACCGCGCCGGTGATCCAGATCAACGACGAGCCCTACGTGGAGTGCGTGACCAAGGCTCGCCTGCGCGCCCTGCTCGAGGGGCTGCGCCAGGGCAAGCGCCTGGAGGAGATCCAGCTTCCCGGCAAGATCGGGCACGTGGTGCACAACCGTGGTGACGAGGTGGGCGCATGAGCGACGGACCCATTGTCTCGGGCAAGGACCCCCGCTTCGAAGTGACGCTGTACAAGCACGTGGGTAAGGACAAATCCTGGACGCTGGACTACTACCTCGAGCACGGCGGCTACCAGGCCATCCAGAAGGCCATCGCCATGGGCCAGGACGCGGTGATCGAGGAGGTCAAGCGCTCTGGGCTGCGTGGGCGTGGGGGGGCGGGCTTCCCCACCGGCCTCAAGTGGAGCTTCATGCCCAAGAACACCGGCAAGCAGCACTACATCGTCTGCAATGCCGACGAGAGTGAGCCGGGCAGCTTCAAAGACCGCTACCTCCTCGAGGACGACCCCCACCAGCTCATCGAGGGCATGATGATCGCGGGGCTGGCCATCCAGGCTACCAAGGGCTACATCTACATCCGCGGGGAGTACCGCCGGGCCTACGACCGCGTGACGGCGGCCATCAAGGAGGCCCGCGAGCGCGGCTACCTGGGCAAGAACCTCTTCGGCAGTGACTTCGAGTTCGACCTCTACGTGCACCGGGGGGCCGGGGCCTACATCTGCGGTGAGGAGACGGCGCTGATGAACTCCCTGGAGGGCCTGCGGGCCAACCCGCGCATGAAGCCGCCCTTCCCGGCCCAGGCCGGACTGTGGGGCAAGCCCACGACCATCAACAACGTCGAGTCGCTGTGCAGCGCGGTCCACATCATCCAGCGCGGGGCCGACTGGTTCGCCAGCATGGGCACCGAGAAGTCGAAGGGCCACAAGCTCTTCCAGGTGTCGGGGCCCTTCAAACGCCCCGGCGTGTACGAGCTGCCGCTGGGCACCACCTTCCGCGAGCTGCTCTACGACTGGGCCGGGGGCCCCACTGAGCCTATCCAGGCCATCATCCCCGGCGGCTCCTCCTGCCCGCCGCTGCCCTGGACTGACGAGATCCTCGACACCCCCATGGACTACGAATCCATCGCGGCCAAGGGCTCGCTGCTGGGCACGGGCGGGGTCATTGGCATCCCCGCCAGCATGAGCATGGTGGACGCCATGTGGAACGTGACCCGCTTCTACGGTCACGAGTCGTGTGGCAAGTGTACCCCCTGCCGCGAGGGCGTCTCGGGCTGGATGGTGCGCCTGTTCGAGAAAATGGGCACGGGGCAGGGGGAGAAAGGTGACGTGGAACTGCTCGAAGACCTCTTGAACCAGATCGAAGGCCGCTCCTTCTGCGCCCTGGCCGACGCGGCCTGCTGGCCGGTGCGCGGCAGCTTAAAGCACTTCCGTGACCAGTTCGTGGACGTGGTGGAGAACAAGAAGGTGCTCGAGCGGGTGGGAAGCCGCTGGGCCTGATTGGGGTGACGGATGGCTAAAGTGACTGTAAACGATCGCGTGGTCGAGGTCCCCAACGGAACCTCCGCCATGGACGCGATATTCCACGCGGGCTACGACGTGCCACTGTTCTGCGCCGAGAAGCACCTCTCGCCCATAGGCGCCTGCCGCATGTGCCTGGTGCGCACCGGCAGCCCGCGCAAGGGACCCGATGGCAACTGGATCCTCGACGAAAAGGGCAACCCCAAGATCTTCTGGATGCCCAAGCTGGTCGCTTCGTGCATCACGGCGGTGACCGATGGCATGGTGATCGACACCCTCTCCGACGAGGTCAAGCACGCCCAGTCGGGGATGGTCGAGCTCACCCTCTTCAACCATCCCCTCGACTGCCCCACCTGCGATAAAGGCGGGGCCTGCGAGCTGCAAGACCGCACGGTGGAGTACGGGCTGGTGGAGAAGTTCTATCACCCCAACCCCATGGAACTTCCCATGTACACCCGCTACGAGATGACCCGCAGGCACGTGGACAAGCACCACTCGCTCTCGGAGTTCATCGTGCTCGACCGCGAGCGCTGCATCCACTGCAAGCGCTGCGTGCGCTACTTCGAGGAGGTCCCCGGTGACGAGGTGCTCGACTTCATCGAGCGCGGCGTGCACACTTTCATCAACACCGAAGACGACGGGCTGCCCTCCAACTTCACCGGCAACATCGTGGACATCTGCCCGGTAGGCGCGCTGCTGGACCAAACCGCCCGCTTCCGCGCGCGCAACTGGGAGTACGACTCCACCGAGACCACCTCCTTAGACGACGCCTCGGGGGCGGGGATCATCGTCGATACCCGCAGCGGGGTGCTCGAGCGCATCCGCGCTGCCGAGCGCCGCGAGGTCAACGAGACCTGGATCTCCGACGCGGCCCGCTTCGGCCACGAGTGGGTGGGCCAGGACCGCCTCACCCGCCCGCTGGTGCGCCGCGAGGGCAGGCTGGTCGAGAGCACCTGGGAGGAGGCCCTCGCCGCCATCAAGGCTGGGCTGGCCGGGGTTGCCAAGCACGAGATCGGCCTTTACCTCGGTGGCAACGCCACCCTCGAGGAGGGCCTGGCCGCCGTGGAGCTGGCCGGGGCGCTAGGCACCCCTCACCGCGACTTCCAGGGCCGCACCAACAGCCCCGCCACCGCCTTCCCCGCCACCACCTTCGCCGAGTTGCTCGATGCCAGCTTTGTGCTGGTGCTGGGCGACCCCAGCGAGGAAGCCCCCACCGTCCACCTGCGTCTGTCGGAGTTCAGCCGGGGGCTCAAGCCCGCCGCTGTGCTCAACCACGGCACGCCCTTCGCCGACCTCAACATCAAGGAGCGCATGGAGCGCCGCCTGGAGAAGATGGCCCTCTTCAGCGCCTATCCCGCCCGGCTGGCCAAGTGGGCCTTCGTCTCGGGTGTGCACGCGCCGGGGGCCGAGGCCGCGCTGCTGTCCGCCCTGCTGGGCCAGAGCCAGGCCGTGCCCGATGGCGTCAGCTCTGAAGCCGTCGCCTGGACTCGGAGCAGGCTCGAGGCCGGCAAGGCTGTGATCGTGCTGGGCGCCGCCGTGCTCAACGACCCCCTGGCCGCGGCCAAAGCCAGAGCCCTGGCCGAAAAGTACGGGGCCAAGGTGATGTGCATGACCCCGGCGGCCAACGCGCGGGGCCTGGAGTCGCTGGGCCTCTACCCCGGCAAGGGCGGCCTGGGCTGGACCCAGAGCGGCCTCAAGGCTGCCTACTACGGCTTCCTTCCTACCGAGGAGCAGCTCAAGGCCACCGGCTTCCGGGTGCTGCACCTGACCCACCGCAGCCCCCTGGCCGAGCGCTACGCCGACGTGGTGCTGCCCAATCAGACTGCCTACGAGAAGCGCGGCCAGACCGTCAACCTCGAGGGCCGGGTGTTGCCCGTAGAGCCCGCGGCCATCAACAACGGCGAAGCCGACGGGGCGGTGGCCGCGCTGGCCCTGCTGGCCGAAGCGGCGGGCCTCAAGCCCCCGGTGCGGCTGGTGCGCCAGGCCGCCAAGACCCTGCACGACCAGTACAAGCTTCCCCCTGTGGGCAGCCTGTGGGCGGGCAAGGCCGCCAGCTTCAGCAGCCCGGCCTCCACGGGTTCGCTCTACCTGCGCCCCAGCATGTGGCGGCGCGAGCAGTTGGTGGGGGCGGTGGCCAGGGTGGTGCAGGTCTGCCTGGAAGCCAGCCCCGAGACCGCGCGGGAAAACGGCCTCATCGACGGCGCGGTGGTCGAAGTCGAGAGTCCGGCGGGGCTCGAGCGGGCCACGGTGAGGGTTGTGGCCGGCCTGCCCGCAGGGGTAATGTATCTGCCTGCCTTGGGGGCCTGGTCGGGCCGCAGCCTGGCGGCCCGGGTGCTGGCTCCGGTGGAGGGTGCCCATGACTGATCCATTGTGGATGGTCGGCATCAAGGCTTTTCTGGTGGTGTTCGGCCTGCTGACCGCATTCGCCTACATGACCCTGATCGAGCGCCGCCTGCTGGCGCGCTTCCAGGTGCGCTGGGGGCCCAACCGGGTGGGGCCGATGGGCCTGCTGCAGCCCCTGGCCGACGCCATCAAGTCGATCCTCAAGGAAGACATCGTGCCCACCAAGGCCGACAAGGTGGTCTTCGTGCTGGCCCCCGTCATCGCCATCACTTTCGCGCTGGTGGGCTTCGGGCTGATCCCCTTTGGTCCCAAGGGGGCCTTCTTCGGCTTCGACCCCTGGGTGATTAACCTCGACGTGGGCATCCTCTACCTCTTCGCCGTGAGCGAGATGGCGGTCTACGGCATCTTCCTGGCCGGGTGGGCTTCGAACTCCAAGTACTCGCTGCTGGGCTCGCTGCGCTCCTCGGCGGCCCTGATCTCCTACGAGCTGGCCCTGGGCATGAGCCTCTTGGCCCCGGTGATGCTGGTGGGCTCCTTGAACCTGCAGGACATCGTGGAGTGGCAGGACAAGCACGTCTGGCTGATCTTGCCGATGTTCCCGGCCTTCGTGCTCTTCACCATCGCCTCGATGGCCGAGGCTGCCCGCACCCCCTTCGACCTGCCCGAAGCCGAGCAGGAGCTGGTGGGCGGCTACAGCACCGAGTACGCCTCGATCAAGTGGGCGCTGTTCCAGATGGCCGAGTACGTGCACCTCATCACCGCCTCGGCGCTGATCCCCACCATCTACCTCGGCGGCTGGAAGATGCCGGGCTTCATCCCCGACATCCCCTACTTGTGGATGTTCCTCAAGATCGCGCTGTTTTTGTTCTTCTTCATCTGGATCCGCGCCACCTGGTTCCGCTTGCGCTACGACCAGCTCATGCGCTTTGGCTGGGGCCGGCTGTTCCCGGCAGCGCTGGTGTGGTTCTTGGTGGTGGCCTTCTACGTGGCGCTCAACGGAGGTAAAGCATGAGCCTGACTGCATTGGCCCAGAGCCTGGGGATCACCCTCAAGGCGCTGTTCTCCAGGCCGGTGACGGTCTCTTATCCCGAGGCCCCGGTGGCCCTCAAGCCACGCTTCCACGGGCGGCACGTCCTCACCCGCCACCCCAACGGCCTCGAGAAGTGCATTGGCTGTAGCCTGTGCGCGGCGGCCTGCCCGGCCTATGCCATCTACGTCGAGGCCGCCGAGAACGACCCTGAAAATCCCGTCAGCGCGGGCGAGCGCTACGCCAGGGTCTACGAGATCAACATGCTGCGCTGCATCTTCTGCGGCCTTTGTGAGGAAGCCTGCCCCACCGGCGCGGTGGTGATGGGCTACGACTTCGAGATGGCCGACTACCGCTACTCCGACTTCGTCTACTCCAAGGAGGACATGCTCGTCGAGGTACAGGGCACCAAGCCCCAGCGCCGCGAGGCCTCCTACACCGGCAAGCCGATCAGGCGGGGCTACGCGGTGCCCTACGTGCGGCCCGAACTCGAGGGCCTCGACGCGCCGAAGGCCAAAGACCCCAGCTACGCCTCCATCGCGCGGCAGCTAGGGATAGACAAAGCAGGAGGGGAGAGATGAGCTTGGTCGAGCTGCTCGCGGCGGCTTTGCTGCTGCTCAGCGCGCTGGTGGTGGTGCGCGCCTCCAACGCCGTGCACGCCGCGCTGGCCCTCATCGCCAACTTCCTGGTGATCGCCGCGGTCTACGTGGGGCTCGAGGCCCGCTTCGTGGCCATGACCCAGGTCATCGTCTACGCCGGGGCCATCGTGGTGCTGTTCCTCTTCGTGATCATGCTGCTCTCGGCGGCGCAGGCCAACGTGGGCAAAGACCTCCTGCCGGGGTTGCAGGTCCCGGCCATTCTGGGTTCCGCCGCGCTGGCAGGGGTGCTGATCTACGCCCTCAGCCGCTTCAGCGCCCCCGCCAACCCCGGCGTCCTGAACGGGGGTCTGCCCCAGGCCCTGGGGCCCCTGCTGTACGGCCCCGAAAAATGGCTCTACGCCCTGCTGCTGGTGGGTTTCTTGTTGCTGGTGGCCACCATCGCCGCGGTGGTGCTGGTGGAGCCCGAGCGCATCGTGCCGGAGGCCAGGAAGCCCGCCGCCGAGGAGAAGGAGTTGGTCGAACGATGAGCTGGCTGGTGGTTTCTGCCCTCCTCTTCACCATCGGGGCCTATGGGGTGCTCTCGAGGCGCACCGCGATTTTGGTGTTTCTCTCCATCGAGCTCATGCTCAACGCCGCCAACCTGGCCCTCATCGCCTTCGCTAGGCAGTGGGGCAGCCTGGATGCCCAGGTGGTGACGCTCTTCGTCATCGCCATTGCCGCCGCCGAGGTGGCGGTGGGGCTGGGGCTGATTGTGGCCATCTTCCGCCGCCGGGAGACCACCGGCGTCGATGAGCTGAGGGGGCTGAGGGGCTAAGTATGCAAGAGACCGTACTGCTACCGCTGATCATCCTGCTGCCCCTGCTGGGCTTTGCCGTCTTGGGCCTGTGGGGCAGGCGCCTGCCGGAGCCCGTGCCGGGTGTCGTGGCCAGCGCTTTAGTGCTGGGCAGCCTCCTGCTGGGCCTGGTGTTGCTGGGTCAGGGCGGGGCTAGGTGGGCCGTGGAGGACTGGATCCCCGGCGTTCCTCTGTCCTTCGTCCTGGACAACCTCTCGGGCCTGATGGTCATGGTCGTGGCGGGGGTGGGTTTCCTGATCCACGTCTACGCCATCGGCTACATGCACTCAGACCCCGGCTTCAGCCGCTTCTTCAGCTACTTCAACCTCTTCATCGCGGCCATGCTGGTGCTGGTGCTGGGCGACAGCCTCCCGGTGGTCTTCATCGGCTGGGAGGGGGTGGGTCTGGCGAGCTACCTCCTCATCGGCTTCTGGTACACCGAGCGGGTCAACGCCGACTCGGCCCGCAAAGCCTTCATCGTCAACCGCATCGGCGACCTGGGCTTCCTGCTGGGCATGGGGGTGCTGTGGGCGCACTTCGGCACCCTCTCCATCTCCGAGCTGCGCGAGCTGATCGCCCCGGAGGGTGAGTTCGCCGTCGGGATCAACGTCGCAGCGGTGTCCCTGGCCGCTTTCCTGCTGTTCATCGGGGCTATCGGCAAGAGCGCCCAGGTACCTCTGATGGTGTGGCTCCCCGACGCGATGGCGGGCCCAACCCCGGTCTCGGCCCTGATCCACGCGGCGACCATGGTCACGGCGGGGGTCTACCTGCTGTGCCGCAACAGCTTCCTCTACTTCGACCTGCCCGACGTGTCCTTCTGGGTCGTGCTCATCGGCATGCTCACCGCCCTCTACGGCGCGCTGTGCGCCTTCGGCCAGACCGACATCAAGCGCATCGTGGCCTACTCGACGCTCTCCCAGCTCGGCTACATGTTCGTGGCCGCGGGGGTGGGGGCTTACTGGGTGGCGATGTTCCACGTCCTGACCCATGCCTTCTTCAAGGCCCTCTTGTTCATGTCCTCGGGCGCGGTGATCCACGCCCTGGGCGGCGAGCAGGACGTGCGCAAGATGGGGGGGATGTGGAACTACCTCCCCCAGACCCGCATTCACGGCCTGGTGGGGGCGCTGGCGCTGGGCGGCCTGCCGCTGCTGTCGGGCTTCTGGTCCAAGGATGCCATCCTCGCTGCCTCCTACGAGTACTCGGCGCTGCTGTGGTTCGTGATGCTGATCACCGCCGCCCTGACGGCGCTGTACTCCATGCGCTGGTTCGTGCTGGTGTTTATGGGCAAGTACCGCGGACATGAACACCCCCACGAGAGCCCCGCGGTGATGACCTGGCCCAACCACGTCCTCACCCTGGGCTCGCTCTTCGCCGGCTTCGTGGGCCTGCCCTACGTGGTGCAGTCCGAGAACCTGCTCGAGCCCTGGCTCAACAAAGCGATCGTGCACCACGAGCACGAGAAGCTGCCCGTGCTTGACGAGTGGGCGCTGATCCTCGTCTCGGCAGTGGTGGCCCTGGGAGCCCTCTACTACGGCTACCGCTTCTTCCAGGCCGAGGCGGCGGGCAGGCTGCCGGCCTGGTTCACCCGCTTCCAGGAAGCCTCGCTGAGGAGCTTCTACGCCGACGACGTCTACAACGCCCTCCTCGTCAGGCCGCTCAAGAGCCTGGCCAAGATCCTCTTCGACGCCGATGGCGGCCTGCTGGGCGGCTTCTGGTGGCTGGGCAGCGCTACCGGCAACCTCGGCGCCCTGCTGGCGCGGCTCGAGACCGGCTACCTGCGCTTCTACGCCGCGGGCCTGTTGATTGCCGCCGTGCTCCTGGTCCTCGTAGGGGTGATTCGCTGATGGACGCGCTACTGCATGTTGGACTGTTCCTCCCCCTGCTGGCGGGGATCGCCCTGCTGATCTGGCCCAGCCTGGGCCGCAGGCTGGCCGTGGCCGCCTCGGGGGTCACTTTCCTGATCGCGGCCTGGCTTTTCGCTCGAGCCTCAGGCGAGGCCTACACCTTTCAGGCCCTGCTCCTGGAGCCCATCCAGATGTACTACGCGCTGCGCTTGGACGGCGTGGGTCTGGTGCTGTGGCTGGCCGTGGCCCTCACCACCTTGCTGGCGGTTTTCATCGCCAAGGTGCCCACCCGCATGCTGGGTTGGGCGCTGCTGATGGAAAGTGGCTTGCTGGGCATCTTCGCCGCCGACGACCTGATATTGTTCTACGTCTTCTTCGAGGCCACCCTGATCCCCTCGCTGCTGATGCTGGGGCTCTACGGCGGGCGCGAGCGGCTCAAGGCGGCTTACACCTTCGCCCTGTTCACCCTCGCGGGCTCGCTGCCCATGCTGGCGGCGCTCTTCGCGGTGCGTTACCTGGGCGGCGCGCCCAGCTTCCTCTACAGCGACCTGGCCGCCCACCCCGTGAGCGGCAGCGTGGCGGACTGGGTTTTCCTGGGCTTCCTCGTCGCCTTCGCGGTCAAGACCCCCCTCTTCCCGCTGCACGCGTGGCTACCCTCCTTTCACGCCGAGAACCACCCCTCGGGGCTGGCCGACGCCATGGGCACCCTGTACAAGGTAGGCCTCTTCGCCTTCTTCAAGTGGGCCATTCCTCTGGCCCCCGAGGGCTTCGCGCAGTTCCAGGGGCTGCTGCTGGTGGTGGCGGCTTTTAGCGCGATCTATGCGGCCTGGCTGGCCTTTGCTGCCAAAGACTGGAAGCGCCTGCTGGCCTACGGCGGCGTGAGCCACATGGGGTTGGGTGCGCTGGGCCTCTTCAGCGGCAACGCCGAGGGGGTCACGGGGGCTTTGTTCCTGCTGGCGGCCTCGATGGTCTATACCGGTGGGCTGTTCTTGGTGGTGGGCCGCATCGCCGAGCGCACCGAGACCCTCGAGATCGGCCCGGTGCGGGGCATCGCTAAAAGCGCTCCCGCTCTGAGCGTGCTGACGATGTTTTTGGTCATGGCCATGATCGGCCTGCCCGGCCTGTCGGGCTTCCCCGGCGAGTTCATGGCGCTGTTGGGGGCCTGGAAGATCAGCCCCTGGCTCACCTTCATCGCCTTCACCGCGGTGATCGCGGCGGCGGCCTACGCCCTCACGGCCTACCAGGCCCTCTTTCAGGAGGAGCAGAACCGGGTGGTGAGCGACCTCACCCCCCGCGAGTGGGCCTTCGCCGTGGCCATCGTGGCCGGGGTCGTGCTGGCGGGCGTGTATCCCAAGATGTTCACCCAGATGATCCACCCTCTGTCTGAAGCGCTGGCCAAGCTGCTGGGAGGTGGAGCGTGATCACCCTCTACATCCTGGGGGCTGCCAGCACGGTGCTGACCCTGCTGGGTTTCTTCGTCCCCGCCCGTGTCACCCGCTGGCTGGCGACGGGCAGCGTGGCGGCCTCCATCGTTTACTTGTTCTTCACCTGGGGTCAGCGCCAGACGGCCTTTGGCGGGCTTTATGTCGTCGATCCCATCTCCCAGGGCTTCACCCTCGTGGCCCTGCTGGGCGTGCTGTGGGCGCTGCTCGTTGGCAGGAGCGAGAAGTGGGAGTTCTCGCTTTTGCTGCTGTACGCGGCTACGGGGATGCACTTCATGGCCTCCTCGCCCAACCTGCCGGTGCTGCTGATCGCCCTCGAGGTCTTCTCCTTGCCCCTGTACGTGCTGGCTACCTGGCGGCGCGACGAGCCCGGCTTCGAGGCTGGCCTGAAGTACTTTCTGCTGGGAGCGCTCTCGGCGGCCATCTTCCTCTACGGCATCGCGCTACACTTCGGAGCCACCGGCTCCTTCAACGCCGGGGTCCAGGGCTCGGGGCCGCTGTACGCCGCCGCGCTGCT
The DNA here is from genome assembly GCF_003574095.1 of Calidithermus roseus. Lineage (GTDB taxonomy): Bacteria > Deinococcota > Deinococci > Deinococcales > Thermaceae > Calidithermus > Calidithermus roseus. Next base: position 29,374 of record NZ_QWLA01000011.1, on the reverse strand, counting down.
GCTGATCCTGGGGGCTCTGGCCTTCAAGGTCAGCCTGGTGCCCTTCCACTGGTGGACCCCTGACGTCTACCAGGGCAGCCCCACCACCGTCTCGCTGATGATGGCCACGGCGGTCAAGGCCGCGGGCTTCGCCGCGCTGGTGCGGGTGCTGAACGTGCAGGACCAGGGCCTTTGGGGCCTGGGCCTGGGGGCCCTGATCGCCCTGACCGTGATCTTCGGCAACCTGGGCGCGCTGGCCCAGCGGGAGAGCAAGCGCCTCTTGGCCTACTCCTCCATCGCCCACGCCGGTTACGTGGGCCTGGGCCTCTATAGCGGCACCGGAACGGCGGCCATAGGCTTCTACCTGCTGGCTTACCTGCTCTCAACCGGGCTGGCCTTTGCCGTGCTGGCCGCCATTTCGCAGGGAGACGTGCCCTACGAGCGTCTGCGTGGGCTGCTCTACCGCAAGCCGCTGCTGGGTGTGGCTATGGGCGTGGGCCTGCTCTCGCTGGCCGGCCTGCCGCCCTTCGCGGGTTTCTGGGGCAAGCTGCTGGTCTTCCTCGAGGCCGCCAAAGCCCAGCAGTGGGGCCTGTTGGTGCTGGCCCTTCTCACCTCAGCCGTGGCCGCTTACTACTACCTGCGCCTGTTCAACCTGGTCGTCGCCCGTGGCGAGGCCACCGAAGCCGCCATCCCCGCCCCTGGGGCCGGAACCCCGGTCCTGGCGGGCCAGAGCGCGGGCGGCCTGAGCCTGGCCACCGGACGCCTGGCGGCGTGGCCGCTGGTGATCGCCAGCGCTTTGGTGGTGCTGCTGGGCATCCTGCCCGGCCTGGGCTATCGCCTCTTCAGCCCCACGCCCTTCGCCGCGCTTTCGCGCCCTGCCTCCACCGCGCCCGCGACCCTGCCCGCCACCTTCGCCATCACCTCCCCCTCCGACGGGGCCGAGCTGCGGGCGGGCGAGTTCAGCCTGCAAGGCACCGGCAGGGCGGGGGAGACCCTCGAGGTCTGGGACAGCGGCAGCCGCATCGCCGAGGTGCGGGTGGATGAGCGTGGTGGTTGGTCGCTGGTGCTGCCCAGCCTGCCCGGCGTGGGCGAGCACACCTACCAGGTGCGCCGCCCTGGCGAGGGCGAGGGCCCGTCGGTGCGGGTCAGGATCGTGGAATAAAGCTTCTGGGGATCGGGGGCGCACTGCGGTGCGCCCCTAATGCTTTTGCTGGTTTTGCCGGACGACCCCCGCAGCCTCGAGCCCTTCCACCTCCTCCTGGCTCAGGCCCAGCACGCGCGTGAGCACCTCGAGGGTGTGCTCGCCCAGCAGGGGAGGCGCGCTTTGGATTCGCGCGGGGGTGCGCGAGAAGTGGGAGAGGGGAGAGCCGATGAGGGGAATGGGGCCCAGGGTGGGGTGCTCGGTTTCCACGCGCATCCCCCTGGCCTGGGCCTGGGGTTCGGCGAAGGCTTCGGCCAGGCTGTTGACCGGGGTGGCGGGGACTCCGGCCCGCTGGAGCGCACTCAGCCAGTGGGCGCGGGGTCGGGTCTTGAAGATGGCCTCGAGCCGCGGCAGCAGGATTGCGCGGTGACACACGCGACCCTGGTTGCTCCGGAAGCGCTCGTCTTCCCACAGCTCGAGGTGGCCGATGGCCTCACAGGTGCGGCGGTACTGCTCGTCGTTGCCCACGGTGAGCATGAACCAGCCGTCGCTGGCCTCGAAGGCCCCGTAGGGCACGATCTGGGGGTGGGCGTTGCCCAGCCGCGCCGGGTTGGCGCCGCTGACCAGGTAGCTCTGGGCCAGGTTGGCCATGGCCGAGAGCCCGGTATCGAAGAGGGACAGGTCGATGTGCTGGCCCTGGCCGCTCTTCTCGCGCTCGAGCAGCGCCGCCAGCACTGCCGTTGCCCCGGTCATCCCGGTCATGAGGTCCACCCAGGCCACCGGGACCCGCACCGGCGGTCCCTCCGGCTCGCCCGTCACCGACATGATGCCGATGAGCCCCTGGATCGCCACGTCGTAGCCGGGCTCCTGGGCGCGGGGACCGGTGTGGCCGTAGCCGGTGATGGAGAGGTAGACCAGCCGGGGGTTGAGCCGGGCCAGGGAGGGGTAGTCCAGGCCGTAGCGGGCTAGGTCGCCGGTCTTGTAGTTCTCCACCAGCACGTCGGCCCTGGTGGCCAGCGCCCGCACCAGCGCTTGCCCGCGGGGGTCCTTGAGGTTGACCACCACGCTCTTCTTGCCCCGGTTGGCCGAGAGGTAGTAAGCGCTCTCGCCCGCCGCCCCCAGCTTCCAGTCGGCGTGTTCGTCGGGCTCGAGGAAGGGTGGCCCCCAGGTGCGGGTATCGTCGCCCTTGGGGGGTTCGATCTTCCAGACCTCCGCCCCCAGGTCGGCGAGCATCTGCGTGCAGAAGGGGCCCGCCAGGATGCGGGAGAGGTCGAGGACTTTGAGGCCGGTGAGCGCGCCCACGGTCTAGCTGGCCAGCTCGAGGGCCACTTCTTCCCTCACGACCTTCAGCCGCTTGCCCAGGTGCTCCTCGAGGAAGCCGAGCGCGTCCTGAATCGCCTCTTCCGCAGTGCTGCCGTAACCCTGAAGCTCGGGGTACTCGAGAATTTTCGCCACGTACGGCTCGAACTCCCCTTCGTATTCGGGGTGGTATTCGACGTTAATCCGCACTTTCATCGTACCTCCAGTTGATCTATTGCACGTAGGAGCGCTTTCACGGCCTCCGGGTGGACGGGACGTTTGGCAGGATGTGGCTCGTGGACGCTTACCACGAACCCAGACTCGTGCACAAAGCGCCTGCGGCTTCCCTTTCCAATGAGCAGTGTAAACCCATACGCTTCAGCCAACTCGCGGAAGTCTTGCCAGTCGCACCGCGTGACCCGCTCCGCAACGCGCGCCCGGAGTTCGGCTCTGTCCATCGGCGGCTAGAATACCAGGTCATAGCGGTAGAACTGCTCGTCCCGCACCATGCCAAAGCGCTCATGGAGGGCCTAATGTCTCTACTCGAGGGCGTTGAGGCCGGTGATGTCGCGCCCCAGGATCAGGGTGTGGATGTCGTGGGTGCCCTCGTAGGTGTCCACGGTCTCGAGGTTGAGCATGTGGCGGATGCTGTGGTACTCGAGGGTGATGCCGCTGCCGCCCAGGATTTCCCGCGCCGAGCGGGCGGCGTTCAGGGCGGCGCGCACGTTGTCGCGCTTGCCGAGGCTCACCTGCTGGGGGCGCAGCTTGCCCGCGTCCTTGAGCTGGGCTAAGCGCCAGGCCACCAGCAGGCCCTTGGTGTGGTCACTGAGCATGCGCACCAGCTTCTCCTGCACCAGTTGGCGGCTGCCAATGGGCTTGCCGAAGGTGGTGCGGGTCTGGGAGAAGGCCAGGGCTTCGGTGTAGACGGCCTCGAGCGCCCCCAGCGCCCCCCAGGCGATGCCGAAGCGGGCCTGGGTCAGGCAGGAGAGCGGCCCCTTGAGCCCCTTGACGCCGGGCAACACGGCGCTGGCGGGGACGCGCACGTCCTCGAGCACCAGCTCGCTCGTCACCGAGGCCCGCAGCGAGGCCTTGTGCCTCACCTCGTTGGCTTTGAAGCCGGGGGTGTCGGTGGGCACGATGAAGCCGCGCACCACACCCCCGTCGTCCTTGGCCCAGACGATGGCGATGTGGGCCAGGTTGCCGTTGGTGATCCACATCTTGGTGCCCGTGAGCACGTAGCCGTCGCCGTCCTTACGGGCGCGGGTCTTCATGTTGCCGTCGGGGTCGCTGCCGCCGTCGGGCTCGGTGAGGCCGAAGCAACCCACCAGCTCGCCCGTGGCCAGCTTAGGCAGGTACTCGCGCTTTTGCTCCTCGGAGCCGAAGGCGTAGATGGGGTACATCACCAACGAGCTTTGCACGCTGCAGAAGCTACGCAGGCCGGAATCGACGCGCTCGAGTTCATAGGCGATGAGGCCGTAGGCTGCGCTGGAAACCCCGGCCCCGCCGTACTCGGCGGGGATGGTGGGGCCTAAGAAGCCCATCTCCCCGAAGCGCCGGATCAGGTGGGTGGGGAAACTGCCCTCCTCCCACCACTGTCCGATGTAGGGCAGGGCCACGTCGTCGAGGAAGCGCCTGGAGGAGCGCTGGATTTCCCGCTCCTCGGGGGTGAACAGCTCGGAAAGGCCCAGGTAGTCGAGCATCTGGGTGCCGCTGGAAGTGGTGACCATGCCCCGATTTTAGCCCTTTAACCAGGGGCATACGCCCGGCCCAGCTACTTCCCGCCTACGGACTCCCGTTAGAATGCGCTATGCAGCGCGAAACGCTGATTCACCTTCTCGAGGTCGCCCGGGGCGATGCTCCCGCCGACCTGGTGCTCGAGGGCACGCAGGTGCTCAACGTCTTCACCGGGGAGGTCTACCCGGCTTCGGTGGCCATCGCCGGTGGGTTCATCGCCGGGGTGGGCGAGGGCTACGAGGGGCGCGAGACCCACGACCTGGGGGGGCGCTTCGTGGTGCCCGGCCTCATCGATACCCACATCCACATCGAGTCCACACTTTCGCTGCCCTACGAACTCGCGCGGGTCATCGTGCCCAAGGGGACCACCACGCTCGTCGCCGACCCCCACGAGATCGCCAACGTGTGCGGCCTCGAGGGCATCCGCTTCATGCTCGAGGCCTCCGAGGGGCTCCCGCTGGACTGCTTGTTCATGCTGCCCTCCTGTGTGCCGGCCAGCCCGCTCTCCAGCGGCGGGGCGGCGCTCGAGGCGGCAGATTTGCAGAAGCTGTGGGGGACACACCCGCGCATCCTGGGCCTGGCCGAGTTCATGAACGTGCCCGGCGCGGTGCTGGGCGACCCGCAGTGCCTCGACAAGCTCATGGCCTTCCAGGGGGAGCGCATCGACGGGCACGCGCCCGGCCTGGACGGAAAGTGGCTCCAGGCCTACGCCGTCGCCGGGCCGGCCACCGACCACGAGTCCACCACCGCCGAAGAGGCCCTGGAGAAGCTGCGGGCCGGGCTTCACGTGCTGGTGCGCGAGGGCACCGTGACCCGCGACCTCGAGGCCCTCCTACCGGTCATCAACGAGAAGACCGCGCCGCGCATGGCCTTCTGCACCGACGACCGCCACCCGGAGGATCTGCTCGACGAGGGCCACCTCGACTTCGTGGTGCGGCGGGCGATCGAACTCGGGCTGGACCCGGTCGCCGCCATTCAGATGGCGACGCTGGGGGCCGCCAACGCCCACCGCCTGCGCGACCGGGGGGCCATCGCGCCGGGGCGGCGGGCCGACCTGGTGGTGACCAGCCGCCTCGAGGACTTCCGCGCCGAGCGGGTCTACGCCCTGGGGCGCTGGGTGGCCGAAAACGGCGAGCCCGTGGGCCACTGGCCCCACCCCCAGGCCGACCAGCGCCGGGTGCGCAACAGCGTGCGGGTCGATCTCAGCCGGGTCTCGCTGGACATCCCGGCCCAGGGGAGCCGGGTGCGGGCCATCGGGGTCGTTCCCAGGAAGGTGGTCACCGAGGAGCGCATTCGCCCGGCTCGAGTGGTCAACGGCTTAGCCCAGGCCGACCCCGAGAACGACCTGCTCAAGCTGGCGGTGGTCAACCGCTATGGCGCTCGGAGCGTGGGGCTGGGCTTCGTGCACGGGCTGGGCCTGCGGCGCGGGGCCATCGCGGGAACCGTGGGCCACGACAGTCACAACCTCACCTGCGCCGGAGCCGACGACGAATCCATGCTCACCGCCATGCGGGCCTTGGCCGAGGTGGGCGGGGGCTACGCGGTGGCGCTGGGCAAGGAAGTGCTGGCCCTCACCCCCCTGCCTATCGCCGGGCTGATGAGCGACAAGCCCATGCCCGAAATCCGCGCCGAGATGGACCGGCTGCTGGCCGCCACCAAGCAACTAGGCGCCACCCTGCACGACCCCATGATGCACGTGGCCTTTTTGCCGCTGGAGGTCATCCCCAAGCTCAAGCTCACCGATAAGGGACTGGTGGACGTGGAGAAGTTCGGCTTCGTAAGCTTGTGGGTGTGATGCTCGAGCAACTTCCTGAGGCGATAGCGCGACGGCTCGAGGGATACCAAGCCGAGCCGATCTCGATGGGAATGTCCGGCGCAGGCGTTTACCGGCTGCGTCAACCGGGTGCGACCGGCTTGATCCTCAAGGTGCAACCCCAATCGGACGACCCCGATCCGGGGTTCCGACTGGCTTCAGAAGCAGAGAAAATGCGCTGGCTTTCGGCCTGGGTTCCGGTGCCACAGGTGCTCGAGTTCTGCCAGCAGGACGGCTCGGAATACATGCTGATGAGCGAAGTCGCGGGGCGTAGCGGGGCCGAAGACTGGCCGTCGGAGGAGCGGGCTCGAGTGGTCGTGGCAATTGCCGAGGCGCTCAAGCGGCTTCACTCGATCCCCGTCGAGCAGTGTCCCTTCGATCAGCGGCTCGAGACCAAGATCGCCCAGGCCCGGCGGCGCACCGAACTCGGGCTGGTGAACCTCGAGGATTTCGACGAAAGGTGGCAGGGCAAGTCAGCGGAGGAGTTGCTCGAGGTGCTGCTCGAGACGCGGCCCGCCGACGAGGATTGGGTGGTCTGCCACGGGGATTACTGCCTGCCCAACGTCTTACTCGAGCAGGGCAAGCTCAGCGGGTTGGTTGACCTGGGACGGGCTGGGATTGCTGACCGCTACCAAGACCTCGCCCTGATGACCCGCAGCCTCACCTCTGACCTCAACCCGCAGTTTGGCGAAGGCTGGGACCGGGTGTTTCTCGAGGCCTACGGCATCCCCCAGCCCGACTGGGAGAGGATCGAGTTTTACCGTCTGCTGGACGAGTTTTTCTAGAGCTTCCCGGCCTGCTCGCGCAGCTCGGCCACGGCCAGGCGGTAGGTTTGGACCCTGGCTGCGGCCAGTAGCCGCAGGTCGCGGTGGTAGCCCCCGCCGCCCACCACGACCAGCGCGGCGCCGCTCTCCCGTACCCTGCGGTATACCCGGCGGTCGCGCTCGGCCAGGCCCTCCAGGCTCAGGGCCAGGCGGCCCAGGCGGTCGCCGGCCAGCACGTCCACCCCGGCGTTGAAGAAGACCAGCTCGGGGCGGGAGGCGAAGGCGTGCTCGAGGGCGGGCTCGAGCGCCGCCAGGTACTCCGCGTCGCCGGTAGCGTCGGGCAGGGCCACGTCGAGGTCGCTGCGCTCCTTGAGCTGGGGGTAGTTGTGCTGAGCGTGGACCGAGAGGGTAAACACCGAGGGGTCACTCTGGAAGAACACGGCGGTGCCGTTGCCCTGGTGCACGTCGAGGTCTACGACGAGCACTCGCCCGCTGAAGCCCTCGGCGCGGGCCTTGGCGACGGCTACGGCCACGTCGTTGAAGAGGCTGTAGCCTTCGGCGTGGGCGGGGTAGGCGTGGTGAGTGCCGCCGCCCAGGTTCAGGCCCAGGCCCCCTCGCAGGGCGTCCTCGAGCGCCGCCAGCGTGCCGCCTGCGGAGTGCAGGGCGCGCTGGAGCAGTTCGGGGCTGAAGTGGCGGCCCAGCCTGAGTGACTCGGCGCGGGAGAGCCCGTCGTTGAAGACGTGGTGCAGATAGGCCTCGTCGTGGGCCAGGGCCAACTCCTCGAGCCGCGCCGCGGGGGCGGGCTGGAGGTCCAGCACCCCCTCCAGCCCCTCGCGGATAGCACCCCAGAACTGGGCGAACCCCGCCATGGGGGGCAGGCTGAGCGCGGCGCTGTAGGCTCTGGCCTTCACTTCCAATACGGATGCACCGTCTCCAACAGCCGCCGGGCGATCTGGCGGTTGTGCTGCTCGATCTGGGGCTTGCGGGGGATTTCGGGGTAGCAGCGCTCGGGGTCGTGCAGGGTGGGGCTCAGGGGTTCGCGCAGGTGGGAGGCCCAGCGCTCCTGCCAGTCCTGGGGCAATCGCTCGGGCAGGGGGAGGTCCTGCAGGACGTGATAGAGCAGGGCCCACACCCGCACCGCCGCGTCGAAGCTGTAGCCGCCGCCCAGGGTGAAGATGGCCTTGCCTGCGGCGAACTCGTGGGCGTACTGCCGCAGCAGCGGGAAGATTTTGCCGTAGCTGCGGGTGGTGAGCAACAACTCGGCCAGGGGGTCCTGGAAGTGGGCATCGGCTCCGCACTGGATGACCAGCGCATCGGGACGGAACCAGCGCAGGGCGGCCTCGCTGACCTGCTCGAAGACCTCGAGGTAGCTCTCGTCCTCGCTGAAGGGTTCCAGCGGCACGTTGAGCTTGCGCCCCACACCTGCCCCCCGCCCGATCTCGTGGATGGCCCCGGTGCCGGGAAAGAGGTAACGCCCGGATTCGTGAAAGGAGAGGGTGAGCACCTCGGCCTCGTCGTAGTGGATCCACTGCACCCCGTCGCCGTGGTGCACGTCGATATCGATGTAAGCCACCCGCATCCCCGCCTTCGTCAGGTGGCGGATCGCCACCGCGAGGTCGTTGTAAACGCAGAACCCCGAAGCCTGGTCGCGCTGGGCGTGGTGCAGCCCGCCGCCCAGGTGGAGCACTTCCCCGGCTCCGCCCAGGACCAAGCGGGCGGCCTCGAGCGCTCCGCCCACCAGCCAGCGGGCCGCCTCGTCCATGCCGGGGAAGACCGGGGTATCGCCGGTGCCCAGGCCGTAGTGCACCAGCTCAGGGGACTCCTCGCCCTGGCTCGCCGCCTCCACCCGCCGCACGAAGCGCTCGGAATGCACGCTCAGGACGTCCTCGCGGGAAGCCTGAGGTGGGGCGTGGAAAGCCGGAAGGTGCCCCAGGCTCTTGAGCAGGTCCAGCAGCATCTCCAGCCGCAGCGGGCTGAAGGGGTGCTGCGGGCCGAAGGAGTACTTCAGATAACCGGGGTGGTAGACGACCGGCACCATGCCTTACATCCAGGGTTTTTCCGGCGGCCACAGCACCTCGAGCCCCTGCCGGCGCAGTTCTTCGGCCAGGGCGCGGGTGTTTTGGGTGTTGACCCGCAGCACGCTGCGCACCGTGAGGGCGTCCTCGGGGTAGGTCAGCAGCGAGTGCACGTTGACGCCCTGATCGGCCAGGTAGCCCGTGAGCAGAGCCAGTTGGCCGGGCTCGTCGGGCAGGCGCAGCTCGAGACGCCCGCTGGGCTTTTCCACCCCGGTGAGTTTGAGCAGTGCGTCCAGCAGGTCGATGCCGGTTACGATCCCCACCAGCTGGTTGTTCTCGAGCACCGGCAGGCAGCCGATCTTGCGTGTGCGCATGGTGCGGGCCGCTTCTTCTACGGGGTCGAGCGGGTCGGCGGTGATCACGGGGTGGCTCATCACCTTGCTCACCGGGGTGCTGGGGGAGGCTACCGTGCCCTTCGCCAGCGGGCTACAGGCCAGCCGCACGTCGCGGTCGGTGATCACCCCCACCACCCGTCCCTCGCGCACTACCGGCAGGTGGCGCACCTTGTTGGCATACATGAGGTCGTGCGCCTCCTGCAGGCTCAGCCCCTCCGGAACGCTCAGCACCGGGCTGTTCATGACGTCTTTTACGAGCATCGTTTCTACACTGTACTCCTAAAGGGTCGTACGTCGTACGTCGTACGCAAGACACAAAACGCAAGACGCAAGACGCTAAAGGCTGAAGGCTGAACGCCCCTTGAGGGCAAGGGGGATATCCACGAGCCCAGGCTACAAGCCTTGGGGCTTCGGCAATGGCCACCGACGTTGGCCGCGACAAAAACCCCCGCGCTGCTGCGGGGGTCTCGAGGCCAGGGTGGCTCAGGCTGGAGGGCGACTGCCGCCGCGCAGGCTGAGGCCGAGCAGGAAGCCTGCTCCCAAGGCGAGCAGAGCGGTGAGCAGCACCCGTCCGATGGGGTTGTGGTAGGGGCGGTTGAGCACCGAAGCCGCCGTGGCCAGGTTGTTGAGGTCAATGGCGTTCCAAATCAGGAAGATTACCGCCAGCAGCAGCAGCAGCAGGCCAAGGTACAGGGCAACTTTGCTCAATACGTTTCCCATGTGAACAGTCTAGCGCAATCGGGGTGGGAATATCGCCCTGGTCCAAATCGATTGAAGCGTGGAGTCTAGGGCGGGATGGCGCTGTTTTGTGCTCATCGTGCCACCAGCGCTTCTTCGTACAGCGCTTCGTACTGGTTGGTGATGTGGTCGGGATGGAAGTGTTCGGCGGCGTATCGACGGGCAACCTGCCGCATTTGGGGAAGCTCGTCGGAAGTGAGCAACTCGACGGCGGCGCTGGCGTAGGCCTCGAGGTCGCCCAGCTCGACCAGCCGCCCCACCGCCGGGTTGATCAGCTCGGGGATGCCGCCCACGCGGGTGCTGACCACGGGAACCCCACAGGCCAGGGCCTCGAGGGCGGCCTGACCGAAAGATTCCTCCTCCGACATCAACAAGAACAAGTCGGCGGCTCCGATCACGTACTCGGGGTGGGGGTTGGGGGGCAGGAAGCTCACGTAGCGGCCCAGGTTCAGCTCCTCCACCACCCGCCTGGCCTCGGCCTCCTCGGGGCCTTTGCCCAGCAGCACCAGGCGGGCTTTGACCCGCTGGCGGATCTTGAAGAAAGCCCGCACGATGTCGGGTACGCGCTTGATCGAGCGAAAGTTGGAGGCGTGGACGAGGAGGTATTCGTCCTCGGCGGCGTATTCGCCCCGGCGTTCGGGAAAAGGGCGAAAGCGCTCGACGTCTACGGCGTTGTAGATCACCCTGGGCTTGATGCCGAAGGCCCACCTGGCCCTCAGCGCCAGGTTCCAGGAGACGGCGGTGACGGCGCAGGCGCGGCGCAAAAACTTGGCGGTGACGTTGCGGTAAACGCTGTCTTGGCCCAGGATGCTCACGTCGGAGCCGTGCAGGGTGTGGATGGTGGGGATATGGCCCTCGCTGGCCAGCCAGGCGGCGGCGGCGTGAGGGATGGCGTAGTGGGTGTGGATGGCCTCGAGCCTCACCTCCCGCATGGCCCGCTCGAGGGCCCCCGCCAGGGCCAGCTCGTACAGCGGCCCCGGAAAGACCGGGTAGTAGGGCATGTCCACCTTCCAGAACCGCACCCCGCTCTTCTCGTCGAAGCGGAAGGGGCGCTCGGTGGCGAAGAGCCAGACTTCGTGCCCGCGCCGGGCCAGACGTTGGGCCAGCTCGGTAGCCACGATCCCGCTACCTCCCAGGCTGGCGTAGGCCACCATTCCTAAACGCACCCTCACAGTCTAGCCAGCCTGCGCCCCCAGACCGTGAGGGGAAGCACGGCGGAGGTCTTGAGTCAGCCTTGCTCCGGCTCTCATGTCTGCCGGTGGCCGGGCTCTTCTCGCACGAGCGCCAGCAGGCTCAGGCCCAGGGCAAAGACCCCTGCGAGCAGGAGCCAGCCTGTGGTATAGCTGCCGCTGCGCTCGACCACCAGGCCGAAGATGGGGGGAGCCGTGGCGATGCCGATGGAGGTGAACACCAGCCCCAACCCCACCACCCGCCCCTCGAGGCCTGGGGGCGAAAGCTCGGTGAGGAGGGAGAAGTGCAGCCCCTGCCAGCCCAGCGCCGTTGCCCCGTACAGCACCACCACGCCAGCCTTCAGCCACAGGGGGGTACTCACGGGCAGCCAGCTCAGCGCCAGCGCGCACAGGGCCGCCAGCCCCACGATGCCCAGCAGCAGGGGTTTGCGCCGCCCTCCCAAGCGGTCGGAGAGCCCCGCCCAGAAGACCCGGCTCAGCGCCCCGGCCAAGTTGGCTGCCGTCAGCAGGGCCGCCCCCTGCAATTCGGGGATGCCGAAACGCTCCCGCAGGAAGAGGATGAGGTAGGTGATCATGATGAACTGCCCCGTGGGCAGCGTGACCCCGGCCACCGCCGCCAGGACGATGTTGCGTTCGGCCAGGATGCGCCGCAGTCCCGACCGGCCCGTGCGGGCTCGAGGCCCCCGGCGGACGTTCTCGCGGTAGAGCCTCGAGGTGACCCAACCCGCCAGCACCGCCACCAGCCCCGCCCAGCGGCACGGCCATCTGCCGCAGCCCGATCACCAGCCCGCGCTGTTGGGGAGGAAAAGCTTGGGCCACCGCCTGCGACCCCGCCGGCGTGGAGCAGGCCACCACCAGGCCCACCAGCACCAAGAGCGCCAAAAACAGCGCTTGCTCACGCGCTACCAGCGGGATCAGCAGGGTCAGGACGGCTGCCGCCAGCGAGGCCAGGATCAACACCTGGCGGCTGCCGAAGCGGTCGGTCAGCCAGCCTGCCGGCAGCGCGCCCAGCATGGTCCCCAGGTAGATGAAGGTATTGAGCAGGCCTACTGCGGTGAGCGATAGCCCCAAGTCGTCGCGCAGGTAGGGCGTGAGGGTAGGGTAAACAAAGCCGATGGCCGAAATGGCCGACCCGGCGGTCATGGCGGCGGCGAGCACGGCCCAGGGCGACATGGATGTTCAATCTCGCGTGTGCTGGCGGATAAACTCCCCAATATGCCGGGCGGCTTCGCGCAACACGGGCTCGGGCTGCACCAGTGCGAAGCGCACGTGCCCCACCCCGCCGGGGCCGAAGCTGCGGCCAGGGTTGAGGGCCACGCCGGTCTCGGCGACCAGCTTCAAGCAGAACTCGAGATCATCCAGGCCCAGCCCTGCGGGCAGGCGGTTCCACAAGTACATGCAGGCCTGGGGCTGCTCGAAGTGCCAGCCGATCTCGCCCAGTGCCTGGACCATCACCTCGGCGCGGGCTTTCCAGATGAGCGCTTCCTGCTTTAAGCGCTCCTCGGGTAACTCGAGGCAGGCCATGCCCATGCGCTGGATGCCGAGGTACTGATTGAAGTCGATGGGGCCTTTGAGGGCTTCCAGTGAGGCCAGGGCCTCGGCGCTGCCCAGCGCGAAGCCCAGGCGGAACCCGGCCAGGTGAAAGCTCTTGGAGAAGCTGAAAAGCTCTACCACCCGCTGCCTTCCCCCCGGCAGGGCCAGCGGCGAGACGGCTTTGCCCTCGTAGAGCTGGTCGAGGTAGGGGTTGTCGTGGACGAGGAGCAGGTCGTGTTTTTGGGCAAAGGCCAGGGCCTCGAGCCAGAACTCCTCCTTGGCGACGGCGGCGGTGGGGTTGTTGGGGTAGTTCAGCAGCAGCACCCTCGCGCGCGCGGCGACCTCGTGCGGGATGGCCCGTAACAGCGGCAGGAGGTCGGGGCCCAGAGGAATGGGGAAGATCTCGAGGCCAGCCACCCTGGCTGCTCCGAAATAGGGCGGGTAGGCCACCTCGGGCATCAGCAGCACCGTGCCGGGGTCGGCCACGGCCATCAACAGGTGGGCCAGCCCCTCTTGCGAGCCGATCAGGCTCAGCGCCTCGCGCTTGGGGTCGAGCTCGAGCCCGTAGCGCCGGGCGTACCAGCGGGTGGCGCTTTGGAGGAAGGGCAGGGTGCCGCTCTTGAGACAGTAGCCATAGGTGCTGGGGTCGTCGATGCTTTCACGCAGGGCTTGCAAGGCTTCGGGGGGCGGCGGCAGGTCGGAAGCGCCAATCGAGAGGTCGATCACCCGCAGGCCGGAGGCCCTGGCAGCGGCCTTGGCCGCGTCCATCTGCAGGAAAACGCCGGGTTGAGGGGTGCGGCTGGAGCGAAACATGCCCTAAATTACCGCAGGGTCGAGGGGCGAGGGGCGGGTAGCCCTACGCTGAGCGCTGATCGTGCGCCTAATGCCAAAACGTCAGGCGCAGCCAGACGCAAAACGCAAGACGCAAGACGCCTTTGACCATCTATGGTGATTGTGTTGCTTGCTCTAGAACTCAGCCTCCTGCACCTCGATCTCCCGCCCGGTGGCCTGCTCCACGGCGGCGGGCAGCAGGGGCAAGAGCGCGTTTAGCGCCTGCCGAACTCCCTGCGGGCCGCCCGGCAGGTTGACGATGAGGCTCTGGCCGCGCAGACCGGCGACGCCCCGCGAGAGGGCCGCCAGCGGGTTGTGTTGGAAGCTTTCGCGGCGGATCAGTTCGGCGAGGCCGGGGGCTTCTTTCTCCAGCAGTTCGCGGGTGGCCTCGGGGGTGTGATCGCGGGGGGTGAGGCGGATGCTGCCGGTGGTGAAGATCACCTCGAGACGGTCGCGGTCGGTCCACAGCCGCAGGATTCGCTTGATCTGGGCCGGCTCGTCGGGGACGAGTTCGAAGGCCACCACCGAGTAAGGGGGCTGGCCCAGCAATTCGTCCATGACACGGCGCACCTGCTCGAGGCGCCCGTTCATGTTGCCCCGTTCGGTCACTGCCAGGATGCCGATTCGGATCATTTGCTCCCAGTTTAGGGCATTTCCAGTCGGTGGGCGGTGATTTGCCAGGCTGGGGGTTTAGCTCTCCTTCATGCCGGGGGCTGGATGGTAGCTTGGAGGGCGTATGTGGGTCAAGCCCGTCGTGCTGCAAGGACGTTACGTCCGCCTCGAGCCCCTGACCGCCGCCCACGCGCCGCTGTGGGCCAAGCACCACGAACCCGAGCTGTTCGCTTACATGTCGCGTGGGGCTCCGCAGGCGGGGGATGTGGCGGGCTACGAGGAGTACATCGAGTACCTCAACGATGAGCCGGGGCGCATGAATTGGGCCATCCGGGTAGGGGAGGACTTCGCCGGGCGCATCTCCTACGTGGGCATCACCGAGGCCCATCGCAAGCTCGAGATCGGCACCTTCATCGTCAGGCCCTACCAGGGCACCTTCGTCAACCCCGAGAGCAAGTACCTCATGTTGCGCCACGCCATCGAGGATCTGGGCGCCATCCGCGTGCAGTTCACGGTGGACGTGCGCAATGAGCGCTCCCAGCGGGCCATGGAAAAGCTCGGCGCGGTACGCGAGGGCGTACTGCGCAAAGCGGCGATCACCCCCGACGGGCACATCCGCGATTCGGTGGTCTACTCCATTACCGATGACGACTGGCCCAGGGTCAAGGCCGGGCTCGAGGCGAGGCTGGGCTATGAGCTTGAGAGCCGATAGCTAAGTACCCCAGATGAGGGAAAATCAAGCGGAGAGCACTTAGTCAGCACCGTCTCGGAATGAACTACCGAACCCTCAGCGTGGGAAAACCCTCAGGAAGGCATCTTCCACGCTGATCAGCACCGTGGTTTCGATGCTGGTGGGGCCTTGTGGGGTGAGGGCCTCGACGACGAACTCGAGGATGGCCACCTTGTTGTTGCCCTTGGGTTCGGCCATCACCAGCGTGGTCTCGAAGTCGGCGCGCTCGGCTGGCCGCAACTCGCTGATCCACTGCTGGTAGATCTCCCGGTCCAGCACCACCACCTCCTCTCCCGGTGCCACCGGCTTGAACACGTCTTGCAGTTGCCTTCTTCGCTGGCTCATCTTGTCCGGGGCGAAGCCGATGCGGGTGATGATCACGTGGCCCGGTCCCAGGTTGTAGGTCGAGATGGGATCGATCACGTCGGTGGAGCGGCTGTGGGGTTGACCCAATATGAGGATCTGCCCGTGTGAGGTCAATACGCGCTTCATTACGGCTATCCTCCAAAAAACAGCCCAGGTCAAAGAGAGGTGGTGGGGTGGACTCGAGCCTTGGCGGGACAGGCTGAGCCTCAAAGGGTTCAGCCTGCATCAGCAGTGCGATGTAGATTTTACTAGAGTCGCATGAGAGTTCCCTTCCTGTTCCGGCTGTTGCGCCCGTACTGGCCCTACCTCCTGCTCACGACGGCCTTTGCCCTGCTCCCGGCGCTGGCCCAGGCCCTGCTCCCGGTCTGGCTGGTCAAACCCCTCTTCGACGAGGTGCTGGCCCAGGGGCGCTTTGGCGAACTGCCCCGCCTGCTGGGATTGGGCCTGGGGCTGTTCGGGGTGCTGGCGGTGGGGGGGTATTTGCAGGAAGCCTGCGTGGGCTATCTCTCGGTGCGACTGCCCAAGGACTTGCGCGAGCGGCTGCTCGAGCACCTCCTCCGGGTTGACCTGGCCCAGCTCAGAGCCTCGCCCGCCGCCCTCTCCGGGCGCATCCTGGCCGACCTGCGCGAACTCGAGAGCTTCATCTTCTTCGGCCTGGGCACGGTTTTGATTCAGGGCCTCACCCTGCTGGCCCTGCTGGGGCAGATGCTCTGGCGCTACGGTGAGCTGACGCTCTACCTGCTGCTGTGCCTGCCCGTTTTGGGGCTGCTGTTGGGCTGGGTGGGTCGCCGGGTCACCCTTCAGAGCGAGCGCACCCAGCAGGCCGCCGAGCGACTGGCCGGGGGCATGGCCGAGGGCTTTGGGCGGCTCGAGCTCATTCGGGCGCTGGGGCTGGAAGACTTCGCCCGTTCCCGCTTCGCCCGGCACAGCCAGCGCCATTTCGGTCTGGGGTTACGGCGGGTGCTCACCGGCTCGCTCTACCTGCCGCTCTCACAGCTCGCGACAGGCGCGATCCTGGTGCTGCTGCTCTTCCTGGGGGTGGGGCAGGTCAGGGGAGGGCAGCTCAGCCTGGGCGACCTCACGGCCTATCTGGCCTTGCTGGCCCTGGCCATCACCCCGCTCCAGACCCTCTCACGCGGCTGGATGCTGCTGTCACAGGCCGAGGGGGCGGCGGGCCGGGTGATGGAGTTGCTGCGGCTGAGGGGGGCCATTCCTGCGGGCTCCTTGCGACCGGAGGGCCTCGAGGGGCGGCTCGAGCTGCGGCAGGTGTGCTTTGCCTACGGCAATGAAGCCGTACTCAGCGGCCTGGATCTCAGCCTCGAGCCCGGCACCCTGACCGCGCTCGTAGGGCCATCCGGGGCGGGGAAAAGCACGGTGCTGCGGCTGCTGCTGGGCCTATACCGCCCGGACTCGGGCCAGGTGCTGTTGGACGGCAGGCCGTTGCAGGCCTACGCCCCCGAGTTCCTGCGGGCCCAGGTGGCCTGGGTTCCCCAGGAACCGCTGCTGTTCGGCGGTACCGTGCGGGAGAACCTCGAGGCCCTGGCTCCGGGAGCATCTCCCCAGGCCATGGAGGCGGTTGTGCGCCAGGTGCACCTGCTGGACGAATTGCCCCGAGGCTTGGCCAGCGAACTGAGCGAGGAGGGGGGCGGCCTTTCGGTGGGCCAGCGCCAGCGGCTGGCCCTGGCCGCGGCCCTGCTGCGCGGCGCTCGCATCCTGTTGCTCGACGAGCCCACCAGCGCCCTCGACCCCAGGGGCGAGGCGCGGGTGCTGGAGGCGCTCGAGGCCGTTCGTCCGGGGCGCACGCTGCTGGTGGTGGCCCACCGGCTCTCCACGGTGCAGGCTGCCGATAAGATCGTGGTGCTGCAAGGGGGGCGGGTGGTCGAGCAGGGCCGTCACGCCGAACTGCTTTCGCGTCGGGGGCTCTACGCCCAGCTCTGGCAGCAGGGCGGGGGACAGGTATAACTTGCTATCATCGAGCCTATGCAGAGCTACGTGAGCAAGGCCCGCGGCGGGCGGGTCGTGCAGACCCCCTTCCTCGAGCCCGACCAGCAGGACGAACTGCGCCGCTTGGCTAAGGCCGAGGGTCTGCAACTGGAGTTTTTCGGTGGCCTGCCCATGGCCGAGCGCCAGGTGGCGGTGCTGTTCCCCCCCGAGGTGCCCAGAGTCTCCGACCCCACTAAGGTCGCCGTGCTGCGCTTCGAGGGCGACGTCGAGGCCCTGGAGGACCGACTGCGCGGCGTGCTCGAGCCCGGCTTGCTGGGCAACCTCGAGGAGGCCCAGGAGGCTTTCCTGCTGGTTACACTGCCCAGGGGGCTCAAAGCCCTGCAAGAGGCGGGGTTCGCCGTACGGGAGGCGGCCCCCGAGGAAGTGCCCAAGTCTCGCGAGCGCACCCGCAGCGTGGTGGTGCCCAGCCTGCGCGTGGACGCGGTGGGCTCGAAGGGCTTCGGCGTCTCGCGCAACTACTTCGCCCAGGGGGTCAGGGCCGGGAAGGTCAGGATCGCGGGCAGGACGGTGAGCGCCAAAGACGAGGTGAAGGAGGGCGACACCCTGGTGGCTGAAGGCTTAGGGGTGCTGCGGGTGAAGAAGATGCTGGGCCAGACCAAGCGGGGGAACGTCAAGCTCGAGGTCGAGGTCCAGCGCTAGCCAGCCCTTCTTCCCGAAACCCGCCACCGGCACCCCCCGCTGCCGCCCCTTCCCACGACCCGCCTGGGCCGGTAGACTCTTGGGCGGTATGGAACGCACCTATATCATGGTCAAACCCGATGGCGTGCGCCGGGGGCTCACCGGCGAGATCATCAGCCGCATCGAGCGCAAGGGCTTCAAGATCGTCGCCATGAAGAAAATGGTGATCTCGCGCGAGATCGCCGAGACCCACTACGGCGAACACAAGGGCAAACCCTTCTTCGAGGGCCTGGTCAACTTCATCACCAGTGGGCCCGTGGTGGCCATGGTGGTCGAAGGCCCCCAGGCCATCAGTGAGATGCGCCGCCTGATGGGCGCGACCCGTCCTTGGGAGGCTGCCCCCGGCACCATCCGCGCCGACTTCGCCACTACCGTTGACGAGAACATCATCCACGGTTCCGACGGCCCCGAAAGCGCCGCCCGCGAAATCGGCATCTTCTTCAAGCCCGAAGAGATCATAGGCTGATAGGCTTCTTTTTACCCATAGTCAACGGCCAATAGCTACCGCGTTTATAGGGACGACCAGCCGGTCGTCCCTATAACCCTGCACCCCTACGGGGAATTCATACTAGTTTACAATCTTTGTCTACTTTTAGGTCAATATATGGCTATGAGCTGGCTCGAGCAACCCTGGCCCTGGTACGTGGCGGGCCCTCTGATCGGCCTTACGGTTCCCCTGCTGCTGCTCCTTGGTAACCGGCGCTTCGGAATCTCCTCCAGCCTGCGGCACCTGTGTGCCATCGCCGTGCGGGGCCGGGTGCCTTTTTTCAACTACAACTGGCGTGCTGAAGCCTGGAGCTTGGCTTTCGTGCTGGGCATCGTGATCGGGGGCTTCCTGGCAGGGGTGGTGTGGCCCAACAGCCATCCTCCCCAGATCAACCCCCAGGTGGCCGCCGACCTGCAGAGGATGGGCCTCGAGGCCCCAAAGACCTACATGCCGCCCGAGCTTTTCAGTCTGGCTTCCTTGCTGAACCCCAAGACCCTCCTGCTCCTGCTGGGCGGGGGTTTCCTGATCGGCTTTGGTTCGAGGTGGGCCAATGGCTGTACCTCGGGTCACGCCATCACTGGGCTCTCGGCGTTGCAACTGCCCTCGCTGATCGCGGTGATCGGGTTTTTTATCGGTGGGTTGGTCTCGGCCCACTGGCTCCTGCCTTTGATTCTGAGGTAACCCATGCAGCAGACGCTCAAACCCACTTACCCCTCGAGGCGCTTTAGCCAGGTTCTGGCCTACGCTCCCTACCTCCTGGCCGGGGTGGCCTTCGGGATCATTGCCATCCGCTCGGAGATTTCCTCCTGGTATCGCATCCAGGAGATGTTCCGCTTTGGCTCGTTCCACATGTACGGAGTAATCGGCAGCGCGGTGCTCACCGGGATGATTTCCTTGTGGATCATCCGCCGACTGGGCCTGAAGGACAAACAGGGGAGGGCCCTGGGGGTCGAGGAGCGCGAGCCGGGCTGGCGGCGTTACATCTACGGTGGAACCATCTTTGGCCTGGGCTGGGGGCTGGTGGGAGCCTGCCCCGGTCCCATCTACGCCCTCATCGGCAGCGGCTTCCTAAGCGTGGCGGTGGTGCTGCTGGGGGCGCTGCTGGGGACTTTCACCTACGGCTTGTTGCAGAGGCGGCTGCCTCACTAGACATATAGGCCATAGCCGCCTCGAGTAGGGCAGTTCAAGGTGGCTTGCGAGCACTTTCGCAAGAGCTAGTAATCTGTCCTCCATGCGAGTCGTCACCCTCAACGTCAACGGAATTCGAGCAGCAGCGGCCAAGGGGCTGGCAGACTGGCTCAAAGACCAGAAACCCGACGTGATCTGCTTGCAGGAGGTGCGCTGCCTGCCGGAGCAGTTGCCGCGGGAGTTGGGGAAACTCGAGGGCTACCATGCCTACTGGCATCCCGCCGAGAAAGCGGGCTACAGCGGGGTGGGCCTGCTGTGCCGGGAGAAGCCCAAAGACCTCCAGGTGGGCATGGGCTCCGACTTCGACCGCGAGGGGCGCTTCCTGCGAGCCGTCTTCGATGGCTACAGCGTGGCCTCGGTCTACGTGCCCTCGGGCTCGTCGGGGCCGGTGCGCCAGGCCGAGAAGATGCGCTTCCTGGGGGAGTTCCTGCCCTTTTTGGAGGGGCTCGAGGGCGAGAACATCCTCTGCGGCGACTTCAACATCGCCCACAAGCCCATCGACCTCAAGAACTGGAAGGCCAACCAGCAGAACTCCGGCTTTCTGCCCGAGGAGCGGGCCTGGATCGACGACCTGCTGAACGCGGGCTACATAGACGTTTTTCGTGAGCTGGTGGGCCCTGAGGCCGTGCATTACTCCTGGTGGTCGCAACGCGGGCAGGCCAGGGCCAAGAACGTGGGCTGGCGGCTGGACTACCACTTCAGCACGCCGGGCCTCGCCGGGGTTGCCCACAGCCCGCGCATCCACCCCGAGCCCCTGCTCTCCGACCACGCTCCGGTGGTCATCGACTATGCGCTTTGATGCGATACGGGCGTATTAGCTCGTGAGCCTCGAGACCGTCCAGGCCACGCACCCGCCCAGGCTGGTTGCCAGCAGGTTGGTGAGGTCGTTGCTCCACCAGGGGTAGCGGTCCTCCAAAAGGCCCAGCACCGTGTCCCATACCGCCCCGGCGATGCCGCCCAGCACCACCGGCCCCGCTGGGAGGCCTAGCGCGAAGGCCCAGGGGGCCATCCAGAACGCCCCCAGCACCAGTGCCAGGCTCCCCGGCCCGCTCACCGCCGCGTTGGTGCCGCTCTCCACTCGGCCTCTCAGGGGATGCCAGGCCCAGCGCGAGCGGCTGCCGACCTCGGTCGCCAGCGTGTCGGCCAGTGCCGCAGCGTAGGCCCCCAGAAAAAAAGCGGGAGAACCCAGGGCCAGGCCAATGGCTGCGGGCAGGCCGTTGGCCAGCACTTGAAAAGCCGTGCGACCCGCGCGGTCGCGGCTGCGAGGGTTGAGCCTCGAGGCCGCCGTTCCTACGGCCACGAAGAAGATGACCACCAACGCCGCCTCGAGGCCCCCCAAAGCCAGTGGGATCCCTCCTACCACAGCCGCCGCCCAGGCTGCTTTGGGCCTGAGCCACCCGGTCAATTCCGCGAGATACCCGATGACGAAGGCGATCAGGAGGGAGAGGGCGACAGACATTGCACCAGGGTACAGCAATGTGTCTTGCGCCAAACGCAAGACACAAAACGCAGAACGAAAGACCAAGATGCAAGACGCCTCGGCCCTCGACGAACTGCGGACCACGAGCTGAGCGCTGCCCGCTGCTAACGCACCGGAGACCAGTTCACCTCGCGCACGTTGCTCACTTGGCGCAGGCGCTCGTCGAGGGTGGCTTGCTCGCCGACGTTGACCTCGATGCGGGTTTTGATGCTGAAGACCTTGCTCAAAGGGCTCACGGGGTGAGAGTTGACCCCCATGGCGCTCTTGCCCATCGAGGCGATGGCGTCCATGATGTCGCGCAGCAGCCCGGCGCGGTCGTCAGCGAGCACCTCGAGCTGCATCACCCGGCCCAATCCCTCCCAGTACGCCGGAACGATGCGGCCCGCTTCGCCTTCCATCAGGCGGCGCAGGTTGGGGCAGTCGGCTTTGTGGATGCTCACGCCCCGGCCCCTGGTCACGTAGCCCAGGATGGGGTCGCCCTTGTTGGGCATGCAGCAGCTCGCCAGCTTCAAGGGCGCTACCAGGCCGTTTTCCAGCCGGATCCCGAGCTGGTTGGGCGTTGGCTTGGGTTTGGCGATTTCCACCATCTGGGGCTTGGGCAGCAGGATGCGGGCCACCTGCGGCACGGTGACGCGGTTCGTGGCCAGGGCCAGGTAGAGGTCGTCGGGGGAGGAGGAGCGCACGATCTTGCGGGCGGCCTCCTCGAGCTGGCTCTCCAGCGGCCTGGGGATGCCCCGACGCTTGAAGTACTTCTCCAGCATCCTCGCCCCCTTCTCCAGCAACTCCTGCCGCTCCGAGGCGCGGAAGTAAGCCCGGAGCTTGCTCTTGGCGCTGCGGGTCTTGGCGTATTCGATCCAGTCCTTGGAGGGGTGGGCGGTCTTGGCGGTGAGAATCTCGACGATGTCGCCGTTTTGCAGCTCGTGGCTCAGGGGCACGATCCGCCCGTTGACCTTGGCCCCCACCATGTGGTGGCCCACCTCGGTGTGGATGTGGTAGGCGAAGTCCACCGGCCCTGAGCCTGAGGGCAGGTTGATGACCTTGCCCTTGGGCGTGAACACGAAGACCCGTCCGCCCAGCAGGTCGCGCGTCACCACCTCCACGAACTCGCGCGAGCTGGAGAACTCCTGCTGCCACTCCTGGATCGAGTGCAGCCAGCTCACCCGGCGCCTGACCTCCTCGGGATCGGTGAGGCCCTCCTTGTAAAGCCAGTGGGCGGCGATGCCGAACTCGGCTACGCGGTGCATCTCGCGAGTGCGGATCTGCACCTCCAGCGGCAGACCGTTGACCGCGATCACCGTGGTGTGCAGCGACTGGTAGCCGTTGGGCTTGGGCACAGCGATGTAGTCCTTGACCCGGCCTGGAATGGGTTGCCACAGCGCGTGCACCAGGCCCAGCACGTGGTAGCAGACCTGTTTCTCGCGCATGGCTTTTTCTTCGGGGTCTTCGGTGGGGCGGGGCTCGAGGATCACCCGCAGGGCCAGGAGGTCGTAGATCTGCGCCAGCTCCTTGCCCTCGCGCTCCATCTTTTTCCAGATGCTGTAGAGGTGCTTGGTGCGCCCGGTGACCTCGCAGCTTTTGACCAGGCTGCGCAGGATGGAATCGCGCTGCAAGACCGCCTGTAAGCTCTCCCTGGCCTTCTCCACCGCGCTCTCGCGCTCGTCGCGGTGGCTCTTGAGCCGCTGGGTGAGCTGGGTATAGGCCTCGGGGTTGAGGTAGCGGAAGGAGAGGTCCTCGAGTTCCCACTTGAGCTGCCCGATACCCAATCGGTGCGCCAGCGGCGCGTAGATCTCCAGGGTCTCGCGGGCGATGCGGGCCTGCTTGTCGGGGGGCATGAACTCGAGGGTGCGCATGTTGTGCAGCCGGTCGGCCAGCTTGACGATGATGATGCGCACGTCCTCGGCCATGGCGATGAACATCTGGCGCAGGTCCTCGGCGTGCTTTTCCTCGGCGTGCTTGTCTTCGCTGGCGGCGTGGGCGAGCTTGTAGAGCTTGGAGACTTTGGTCTCCCCCTCCACAATCCTGCGCACCACCGCGCCGAAGCGGGCCTCGATCTGCTCGGGGCGGGCTTCGGTGTCCTCGACCGTGTCGTGCAGCAACCCGGCCATCAGCGTGTCGGCATCGAGCTTGAGCTCGGCCAGGATTTCCGCCACCGCCACCGGATGGATGATGAAGGGCTCGCCGCTCCTGCGGCGCTGCTCTTTGTGTGCTTCAAAGGCGAAATCCAGCGCCTCCCGCACTTTGGCTCGTGAGGCCTCGGGCAGGTAGCGGATTTTGGGCTCGAGCTGGCCCCAAAGTTGGACTGGACTGACTTCGACCGCCTGCGACACTTCTCCCAGTGTAGCATTGGGCCCTGAAAAGATGGTTCAGTGGAAGCCAGTCAATGCTCGGTAGTCGAAGGCTCATGACCAGAGGCCACGAGCGGCCTTTCGGCGTTTGGTGTTGAGCGCTACAGCCGCGCCAGCTCAGCCCGGTGGCGCTCGACCTGCGTGAGCAGGCGCGAGAGCAGGGGCTTCTCGGCCAGGATGAACAGGCCCTTCTCGCCCAGGGGGACCATGATCACGACGTTGTGGGGCAGCGAGACCACCGCCAGGCGGGTGGTGGCTCCGGCCAGCTCTCCCGCCAGCGAGCTCAGGTCGCTGAAGGCCGTTCGCACGCTCTGGAAGGTCGTGGGAAGCTTGCCCATCAGCAGGCCATCCTCACTCACCAAGGCCACGGCTTCGACACCCCTGAGCCTGAACGGCGCCAGGGCATCGCCTGGGTCTTCGGCCACGACCTCCTCGGCGGGTTCGACCTCGGGGGCTGGGGTAGGGGGGACCGGGTTGGAGGCCGGGGTGCTGGCGGGAGGCCTGGGGACGGCCTGCGGCTGGGCGTCGAAGATCCCCAGCAGGGCATCGAGTTCGCCGCCTTTGAGGTCTTGCATCAGCGCCATGGCGGCCTTGTGCTCTTCTTCGAGTTGCTTGACCAGAGGCATGGCTTCGGCGATGGCCTGACGCACCTCGAGGATGCCCGAAGGCCCCACCCGGGCCAAGCGTTCGACTGCCGAGGTGAGGAATTCGATCATCGGCTTGAGCCGGATCACCGTCTCCCCGCCCATCGCCCGGTGGGCGTTGAAGCGCTCGAGCAGATCGGCCAGGCTCACCGCCACCTCGGCGCGCAGGTTGTCCTGTAGCTGCACTAGCCGGGTCAGCTCGGCCTTGATGGGGGCGGTGTCGGGGATCTCGCCCAGAGCTAGGCGGTTGCGGGCCTCGGTGATCAGGCCCAGCAGCTTTTCCTCGCCTAGGCCGCGTAGGCCCTGGGCCGCGGCCTCGTAGCGGCTGAGCTCGCCGGCGAGTTGGCGGCGGCGCTGGTTGGCCTGCTCGTTCACCCGCTCCTCTAAGAGCCGCTCGAGCGCGGCAGGATCGGGGATGCGCTCCTCGGCCAGGGCGGCCTGGGCTTCGGCCAGGCCCTCGAGTTCGATCCCCATTTGCTGCGCCTTCTGGGCCAGGGCTTCCAGCCGCTGGGCCACGAGGTCGCGGGTGCGCTGGGTGAGCTGCTGCAGGTAGTTCTCCAGGGCCACCAAGTCGCTGCCGGGGGTTTCGATCTGCTGGAGCAGCTGGGCGTGGTGGATCTCCAGGCCCGGCATCACCGGCAGGGCCTGGGCCGCGGCCTTGAGGCTGGAGCGCTTGAGGCGTTCGTCGCGCTCCTTCTGCTCCTTGGTGAGGGCCACCATCAGCGCCGAGAAGTCCTGGCGCAGGGCCTGCAGGCTGGCTTCGTCGGGTTTGGCCTGGGCCAGCCGCGCCAAGTAGGCTTGGACCTGCGGGTGGTTGCGGTAGGTAGCCAGCGCCGACTCGGCCTCGGCGCGCAGGGCTTCGAGGACTTGGGATAGCCGGGCCAGGCGCTCGCGATTCTCGCGGCGGCTGCGGGTCTCGGCCTCGAGGGCCTGCACGTCCTCGGCGAGCTCGAGCAAATCCTGCGGCACCGCGCCCCCTTGCAGCGTCTCCCAGGCCACCGTCAGCCGCGCAGCCAACGCGGCCAGTCTGGCGGTGTCCACGTCGTCGCGGTGGGCGGGGGAGGAGAGCTGGCGCATGCGGTCGGTGAGCCATTCGTAGCGGGCACGGGCCTCGGAGATGGCCTCGGTCTGGGCCGACTTGAGCTGCTGCTCGAGGGCACTCAGGGCCTCACCCAGCAGATTGCCCTGGGCCAGCTCCGCTTCCAGCCGGGCCAGCTCCTCGGCCACTGCGGCGCGGGAGAGCACCGCCGCGTAGCGCTCCTTGAGGGTCTCGAGCCGTCGGCGCTCCTCGGCTAAGTCGATCTCGCGGATGCGGCTTTGCTGCTCCTGGGAGAGACTGTCGAGGTCGATGACGATATCCCAAGCCCCACCCGCCTCCCCGACAGCCTCGGGGGCATCGGTCTCCACCACCGGCTCGACGGCCACCACCGGCTCCTCCTCGTCTTCGACCACCAGAGCGGGCTCGGTGGCGTTGCGCGGGGCGCTGATGGCGCTCGACTCCACCAGCTTGCGCAGTTCGGCGGCCAGGGTGCGGGCCCGCTCGACCTCGGCCTGGGCCAACGTCTCGCTGGAGTGGGCCTCCTGGATCTGGCGAATCAGCGACTCGAGGCGGCGAATCTTGGGCCCGCCGATCATCTTGACCCGCTCGAACACCGCCTGCAAATCGGCGATGTCGCGGGTCTGGCGCAGCAGTGCGCTCTGCAGGCGCTCCTCGAGTTGCCGCAACAACTCCTGGCCCTCCTTGAGCATGCGGCTGGCCTCCGAGCCCTCGGGCTCCTTGCGCAGCACGCTCAGGATGCCGCGCAGCCGGGCCACCTCGGGCCAGTCGAGGTACAGGCTGAAGCGTTTGAAACCGGCTTCCAGCGCGGCCAGCCCGCCGCCCTCCTTTCCTCCCGACTGCTCCCGCAACTCCTTGAGCAGGCCGTCCACCAGGCTGCGGGCCTCGGCGGGGGTGCGGTTGGACTGCAACTCGCGGTACACCAGGCGCTTGAGGATGCTCTCGGCCTGGGTGACGTCCAGGCGGTCGGGGTCTACCCCCAAGCGCCGCACGCCCTCTTCCAGGATGGACTGGGTCTTGGCGCCCAGGAAGGGCTCGAGCGACTGAAACAGGTTCTGGTACAAAGACACTTGCGATGCCTCCACCTCTAAGTTACCTCAGCCCGCCGTTCCCTCGAGTCCAGCCGTCCAGGGCCAGACCCTCAAAACTCCTCGTCCCACTCTACGATGGTCTCGCTGGTGAGCTTGGGGTCGGCAGCAGCACGCATAGGCGCGGTCGCGGCGAGGCCGGGGTTGGTCTGTGCGACGGTGGTGGTGTTGGCGCGGGCGCGGCGGTCTTGGATGAGGCCGAACTGCACGGCGATTCCCCGCAGGCCGGCTGCCGAGAGGCCGATGACTAGAAACAGCGTCAGGCCCCACAGAAGCTGGGCCATCAGGCTGCTCTGGATCGAAAAGGTCGACAGCGGGGCCAAAAAGCCCAGCTTGCCAAAACGAGGGTCGGCCAGGATGGAGGCCACGTAGGACAGCCCCTCGATCATGGCCGGCAGGAAGAGGAAGAAGAAGGCCAGTCCCAGCAGCCGCCAGTAGGTGTTGCGCCCGCCGAAGGTCAGGTTCACCAGGTAGAGCGGGAAGACCGCCAGGAGGGCCGCCAGGATGAACACGAAGGCCCGGGGAATACCCAGCAGAAGCAGCTCGAGCTGGACCTGGAGGGCATGGCCCAGACCCAGGCTGCGCCCCTCCAGCCGCTCCTCGATTTCCTGCACCTCGGCCAGGGCCACGGCCAGGTCGGTAGCCCGCAGGCCGACGGCCTCCTGCATGCGCCCCAGCAGGCGGTCGAAGCGGTCGGCGAGGGCTGGGTCGAGGAGGCGCACCACCGGGTAGTAGCGCTCCTTGTAGGCGTTGTGGGAGAGCTCGAGGTATTCGCGCACCCCCTCGAAGTTCCCGCTCTTGACGTGGGCGGTGGCCTCACCCAGGCGCGCCCGCAGCTCGAGGTTCATGCCCCTGACCCACTCACCCAGGTCGGCGAAGCCCAGCCGGGCCAGCACCACCTCCACACGGGCTTGGGTGGAGGCGTCCAGTTTGCCCTCGTAGCGTTCTTCATGACCATCGCTCTTCACCGGTGCGGCCTGGGCCACCACCTGCTGGGGGGCCTGAGCTGGCTTGGAAGCGGATTGGGCGGCGGGCGTCGCTTGAGCCTGGGTCACCTGGGAACCCGCCCCCCCTTTGGCGGGGGGGGCGGTGACGGTGCGGGCTGGGGCGGAACTCCGGACCGCACCTGGCGAACTCGAGTTCACCCGTCCTAAAAAGCCCTCGGCCTGCTGGCGTAGCGCTTCGATATCCTTGCGGAAGCCCGCCAGGTCGTTGTTGGAGAGCTTGCTCAGGGCGTTGACGAAGGCCCTGGCGCTCAGGCCGGTAGCCCGTGGGGATTCCTGCACCACCAGGTAGAGGGTGTAGGCCCGGGTGGCCTCGAGAAAAGCCTGGGTGGCGTTAGTCTGGCTGCGGGCGCGCGAGAGGGCGTTGACGATCCCCTGCGCGTAGGTGCGCTCGAGGGTCTGGCGCACTTTGTCGATGTCGTTGCCCAGTCCCTCGATTTGTGCGGTGAGGGTCTTGGGCAGGGCGCTGGCGGCGATCAGCCGGGGCAACAGGGCCCTGGCGGCGTCGGCCTGGGCGTTCCCCAGAGCGTCGAAATAGCTGTCGTAGAGGGCTTTGCCCAATAGGCTCCGCACCATCTGCAAGCGGGCTTCGAGGTCGGCCCTGCTCTTGCGGGCCAGGGCGGTCTGGGCGTCGCGCAGGGCGGTGGATATGCCCTCGCGCAGCTTCATCGAAAGCTCGCTGCCCTCCTTGCTCAGGTACTCGTCGGCCTGCCGCAGGAGGTCGCTAGCCTGCTTGGGGTTGCTGCTCTGTACGCTCTGGACCTGGTTCATCAGTGAAGCAACCCTGTCGTAGACGGTGGTCAGCGGGGCGGCCCAGGCCCAGGCCCCGAGAACGATCACTGCAATCCATCGTTTCATCATCGAGATCAAGCCTCCTAGCGTGGTCTGGCCTCTTGGGGTGCCGTCTGTAGCTGGCGCAGCCGGTAGAGCAGATGACCGGGGTTGGCATCGTGATCAGCGAGGACTGCCACCCAACTCTGGCCCATCCCACGCACCATGAGCTGGGCATTTCCCAGGACAGTGTAAAACATGGTGTAAGGCTGCCGTAGGGAAAGTAACCGGTGGGCCATGTTCACCAGCAGCGGCAGCTCCCCCGAGTCCTCGGGCAGGCGAATTTCCTGTCCCCAGGGGGTTTGGATCGCCACCCCCAGCACCCCTTCGACGCGGGCGAGTTCCTGCAAAAGGCTCAGGCGCACCTCTGCTTCGCTGAGGTCGAGCCAGTCGAGGGGCAGCTCGAGGGTGGGCTCGAGGGGCGCTTCGGCCTGCACCACCGGTGAGGAGGCCGAAGCGCGCACCTGGCGCAGGCCCTTGACCAGCCCCTTGAGCGGGGGGATTTGCCCGGTGATGGGCAGCACCTGCCGCAACTCTGCCAGCAGCGGACCTTCAATCAGCTCGATCCACTCCTGCGGTCCCATCACCAGAGGGTTTTTGCGGGCCCTATGCAGCACCCGGCGCAGCAGACTCTCGGCGGCTCCCCGCGAGACATACCCCATCAGCGCTTCGATAATTTTGGCTTCGACATCCACCTATGGACACCTTCCCAGGTGATTATAGGCGGGAGGGCTTGCCAAGCGCGTGACGATTGTGTACCATCTCTGATGCCCGTTTGCGGGTGCGTTCTCTAAGAACGTCAGGCCAGGGCCTCGCTGGGGCGTCGTCTAACGGCAGGACTACGGATTCTGGCTCCGTCAATCGTGGTTCGAATCCACGCGCCCCAGCCAAAATTCTCGCGCCCAACGGGAAAAGCGGCCACTCGGCCCCATCGACTAGCGGTTAGGTCACCGCCCTTTCAAGGCGGCGGCAGGGGTTCGAATCCCCTTGGGGTCACCAGAAACACCCTCGGAAATTCCGGGGGTTTAGCTTTTCTTTAAAGATCGTGTCCTACGCCATACGCTGAAAACGCCAACAGTCGATAGCTGATGGTCCATAGCCAAAAGCCCAACGCCTAAGGCTAGGTGTAGGGCTTTCTGTCCTAGTCCCAAGCTGGGCCATCGCCTACGATCTATCTGGAGTTGGTAGCATCTCCCTTACCGTCACTCTGCCTACCGACTCGAGCCGATGGCAGGGTGTAACTTGATACGGGTGATTGGAGCGTTGCCATGAGTGATCTTTACGACGTGGTGATCATCGGGGGGGGTCCGGCGGGGCTCACGGCGGGCATCTACACCGGGCGGGGCGGCCTGAGGAGCGTGATTTTGGAGAAGGGGTTGCCCGGGGGGCAGATCGCCCAGACCGAGGAGGTGGAGAACTACCCCGGCT